>NZ_JBSVEM010000029.1:0-47392 GCF_056312285.1 Pseudoalteromonas sp. ABE4_541 | reverse complement strand
GGAGCCGGATTTGAACCGACGACCTTCGGGTTATGAGCCCGACGAGCTACCAGGCTGCTCCATCCCGCGCCTGTAAATTGTCAGCTAAATGAAGTCGGGGACCGACGACCTTCGGCTTTTTAGGCTTAACGAGTCCGACGAATGATTTATCATTCTGCTCCATCCCGTGCCTGTGATTCGAATAAAAAATTCGAAATTTACTCCTTGAAAAACAAGGTTTTTAAACCTGCTTTTTGAAGAGGTCGCCATAATATAGGATTAAATTATAAATGCAAGCATTTGCTTGCAAAAACCGTCCAACCGCTCAAATATCAACCAAAATGATATATTTAGCTACGGTGATGCGGCGTGATCAATTTTTGCCATTGCCAATCGGGATGGCCCATCACAATAAAGTCAGGGTTTTCTGTTATCTCTCGCTGATTGTATGTAAGCGGATTAAATTCTGCATCCGTGATACAACCTCCCGCTTCTTCGACAATCACTTGTGAAGCACCGGTGTCCCACTCACCTGTTGGACCAACACGCATAAAACAATCAGCCTTCCCCTCGGCAACAATACAAGCTTTCAGTGAACAAGAGCCCAGCGCAATCGTATCAAAGTGGCTATTCAAATATTGGCTTACCGCTTCTATTTTTTGTCGTCTACTCACTGCTAATGTCAAACTTTGCGGGGGCGCAACATAGATCTGATGTTGCTCCTCATCTGAGCGCTTGAAAGCGCCATTGCCTTTAGTTGCATAGTAAGTAATATTTTTTGACGGCCAATAAATGACCCCGAGCACCGGCTGATTATTCTCAACCAAGGCAATATTCACCGCAAAATCACCACTTTGTAGAATAAACTCCCCCGTGCCATCCATAGGATCGAGTAGCCAATAGCGCTGCCATTGCTGTCGCTGTGATAATTCTGGAATGGGCGTTTCTTCTGACATAATGGGGATATCGGGCGCAATTTTTCTAAGACCCGCTACGAGTACTTCATTGGCTGCTAAATCGGCTGCAGTAACTGGCGTATGGTCTGACTTTTCGCGCTCACCAATGTCATCATTCTGATAAATTTCCATGATCACATCACCTGCTTGTTGTGCGAGTGAAATGCAAGGCTCTAGCAGTGTGTGCATATTAAACCTCCTGGGCTAAATGCTGTTGCAACAATAATAGTGCTGCAACACTGCGTGCTTCCGTAAAATCACTTTGCGTTAGTAATGATTGCCAGTCATCTAACGGCCATCTTACGGTCACTAAAGGTTCTGGTTCATCTCCTTCAAGCTGTTCTGGATAAAGCCCTTTCGCCACCAAGATATGCATTTTTGCATTGAAATAACTCGGCGCTAACGATAACGTTTTGAGATCGCAGAAATGCTCCGCACCAAAACCAACTTCTTCTTTTAACTCTCGATTGCCAGCTTCTATTGGGGTTTCCCCGGGATCAATCAGCCCTTTGGGAAAACCCAGCTGATAATTGTGCGTTCCTGCACAATATTCTCTCACTAATAATAGCTCATTTTCTGCCGTTAATGGCACTATCATGACCGCACCTCGGCCACCACCACGAATGCGTTCATACTGACGCTGTTCACCATTTGAAAACTCTAATTGCAGGGACTCTACGGTGAATAAACGGCTTTTTGCTGTCACTTCACAGTGTATGATTTCCGGTGGTGTTGGATGCTTTTTCTGTGACATAAGATTTTATTTGTTATCATGACTATTAAACTTATCATAAAGCCTTTAAAGACAAATGCCCATGCTAAATTGGTCTGAAATTGACACCGTTCTGTTTGATATGGACGGCACCTTACTCGATTTACACTTTGATAGTCACTTTTGGCTGCAAGTTATTCCACAAGAGCACGCCAAAAAACAAAATATCTCTTTCGAAGAAGCCAAAGCGGATATCCTAAAACGCTATGAAGCCGTGCAAGGACAAATTCAATGGTACTGCCTTGATTACTGGCAAGCGCAATTAGACTTACCAATTATGGCACTTAAAAGAGAGATCCAGCATTTGATCTCGCTACGCGAAGATGTACCAGAGCTTTTAGAAGCGCTCAAAGCGGCTGGAAAAGAGCTGATTATTCTTACCAATGCCCACCCTGATAGCTTAAGTTTAAAGGTCGAGCTTGCTGATTTTGCGCATTACTTTGATTGTTTGGTGTCAACCCACGAATATGGTGTCAGTAAGGAAAGCCAAGATTTATGGCACAAAGTACAGGCGGACTTAAAATTTGATAAACAGCGAACGCTGTTTGTTGATGACAGCTTAAGCGTGCTTAATGCAGCACGCGAGTATGGCATCGGCCACCTACTTGCTGTCGCGAATCCAGACAGTAAGCAGCCTGTAAACACGATTACAGACTACTTATCGATTACCGACTATAGAAGGTTATTACCTATTACTTAGGCCTCACTTGGGTAACGCGCTTGCAAACCCGCATACACATTTTTAGCAAAGTCTGGGTGCTCTGTATCTAGGCTTTTAACCACTTCAACCAAATGCTCATTATCTTCTTGACCGTTCCATACCTTGATATAGCTGCCTTCTTTGTAACCATGATCTTGGCGGAAGAAATTAAGGGTGTTTTTACCAACATAACCACGGTATAGATCATCAATGTCCATACCTATTTGTTGCATGCAACCTGCGAACGCTTTGCCGTTAAATTGCTTATCTGCAACGGCACTCGCAGCGAGTACTTCGAGTGTTTGCTTGAAATCAGTTTCTGCTGCTGGTTGGCTAAGCTCCGCTGACAGCTGCTCTGCTAGCGCTTCATAGCTGGTTGTACCATCAATACGTAGTGATAAGCCGAAGTGGAAAATATCCACCAGCTCTAAAATAACTTGCTCTGTATCAGGTACTTGTTTTTTCCACCACTTCCAACCGTAGTGATCAAGCATTTCAGCACACTCAACCCAAATTGCACGATACCATTCAAAACCTTGGTTAAACCATTGCTCATGCACCTTAGTGTTCATGGCATTTTGCATTTCTAACATCACGACTAGCTTAGTGATATTGGCTGACATTGCGCTCTCTCTTTATTGTGTGAAAAGATCTGTATCATACCCCACTCAAAGGGGGGTTCACAGTTTCATAATATGTTTTGTTGGCTCTAATCGGTGACTAACGCTAGCGATTCTCCAAACGGTTATAGTCAAATAATCCGTATTCAATACCTCGATATTGCTTCGCTACGCTATGCAGTAAGTCGCTATATTGCCAAAATTGCGGGTGCGTGCGGCGTATAGCAAATTGTGAAGTCAATCGTTGGTAATCGGCTTCACTGCGCACTTTGTTCAATCGTTCGATAAAAGCATGAGCGTTTTTATCATCGGCTAAGTACCAAATTACTTCTGGGTAATCGCCAATAAAACCAGGCACCAGCGTTGCGGTATCTTCATCATAAGCTCGCTGCCCTTCTTCATTGAGCAAACTAGAAATATTGTAGTGCGCATTATGGTGTATCAAAGTAAAAGCGCGGTGCTCACCATTCGTTTGCCTTTGCAAGATAAAGGACACTTGTGGCAACAAATTAATCGCTTCACTAGGCAAATGATTCAGCTGCGCTAAGTCAACTTCAATCGACTGATAATTGTAACGGTTATTCAATACTGGCTGTAACCTCGCTTTAATTTTTTCATATAACTCCGCTTTAGGATCATCCGTTACGAACTCAATACCTGTTGGTGCAGCAAGTAAACTCTTGCGATTGATAAATTCGCTTAAGCTGACATGTGACTTACGATACCAATGATTTTTTATTTGTTGTCTTACATGTTGCGGCAGCATGTTGATGAAGTTTTGTTCACCTTCAAGGCGTAAAAAGTCCATATACAACCTAGTCACCAGTTGGTGACCAATATTGCCATACACGTCAAAGCCCGCCACTAGCAAATAATGAATACGTTCAAATAAGGCATAATCCAGTAGCCACATAGTTTTTGGTGGCTGACCAACAAATCCTTTAACGACGGTAGCACTGTCAAAATGGCGGAATACGGTTAATGCAGCATTATCGTTATACCCCTCACCTTGCCAAATCAAATCCATATTCAATCGTTTACCATCGGCAAGTAACTCATTCGCGAGCTTAGTTTTAGCTTGCAGATATTCATGTTGGCGATTGGCATACTTTACCCAGCTCGCCAAAGGCAAGACATTACTTTGCTCAGCAGCTGGAAGCGCTAAATCATCTTCATGACGCAGCAAAAGCTCGCTAACCGCCGGCAAGCTATTTTTATCTGGGTCAACAAAGGCGACCCAAAATTGATCGTTGATCACATTGAGTGCAATTTGACCACGACACACAGGTCCCTTAATAAAACCATTAATGATCAGCTGAGCCTCGTCCAACATAAACTGATATTTAGACTTTACAGGTATTGCTGCAAACGTTTTAAATGGGTTGGAAGCTTCCTTAGGTGCGTAACTTGGCAAGCTATCAACCTGATAATCAGCTTGCATAAATTGTTTATCCAAACGCGCTAACTTTGTCTCGGTTAATGCCAATGGCATGTGCGTTTTTGCCAGTATGGTGCTGCGTTCATGCATCAAGCGATAGTAAACGCGCTCTGCATGTGGGTCATCGTATGGGCGCCGAGTGCCAATAAGTTTAATCGGACTACCTGGCGGTGTGCTTGAACGCACGAGTTTGAAAAAGCTTGGCCGCGCACTGCTATTTTGCTCTGGAAAGTAAATGTTAGCCAAATACCAATGCTCATAAATATAGCGAGCCGCTAATTGCGCCTTGAGCGCATCTTGATTTAGAAATAGCTCCCACTTTGCCACTGCTTGCCTTTCAGCAGCGATAGGTTCTGGGATCTGAGCCATTTTGGCGCCACCTTTGAGCCAACTTTCAATTTGCTTAAACTCGCTGCGCTCTAGTGCTGGTAGGCCATAAGGCATACCCGCATGCGGCTGACTTTTTGCGTATCCAGCAAACTCATCCATATTCGGACAACTTTGTGTTCTGTCGAGCGAAAAGTCGAACTCTTTGCCAAGTAACCCTTGCTCAGGAAAGGGTTTACTCATTTTCAATAACAAAGCATTGTAGAGCACACTACCAGCTAAATTAGCCTGTTCGCTTTGCTGGCGTTCATTCAGCACAGGCGTAAAGTCTTTTGCACGCCATTGCTCTGTGGACGTAGCATCAAATAGTAAGCGAGAAGGCGCTTGCGCAAGCAATCGTGTGCCATCATACACTCGCTCTTTGGTTAAACCTCTATCTATCCCCTCTGGCGAGGACAGTTTCAGCTGACAAGGTGCATCATAGCAGCCATGGCAGACCACACAGCGCTGTTCAATTATAGGTTTAACCAGCTGTAAATAATCGCTACCATTTGATTGAAAATGATTGACCTCACGCGCCTGAACGCTTTGCTGTCCATAAAGTTCATCATATTGGCTAAATCCCAATGCCATACATCCAGACAATACCAATACACTGCATATTAGCCACCAAGCGCGCTTATCCATTTAGCTCTCCTCTTCTTCGCCCAAATCAAACGTTGGCATCATTTCCATCGGCGGAGATATAAATACGGTACTTTCATCTAGGCTCAAAACAGCACTCAGAACAGGGCCATGATTGAGAATAAGCTGAGCCTGGTGCTCACCATCAATTGCTTGAGCATATTGGCTTTGCTCTGCAGTCAGTTGATAATCGTTGAGGTTAATGCTGATATTTTCATCCACTTTGGGATTTTGGCACAAATGGGCAAGTAAAGTTTCATCGAGAGTCACTTGTAATGTGACGTCTGGTTGCGACATATCTCTTTGCTCAAGATGCTCATCCAACAAAAAAAGCGGCAGATTCAGCGGGGTGTTCTGTGATAATTCCATAGTCTACAACGAGGGTGAATTTAATAGATGAGCACATACTAGCATACATTCAAGCTTTCATACGCCTGTAGGTAAGGAGCCTACCTTCTCAGTAGGCTCAACTTTTCAAGCTACCAGGGAAGTGTTTCTCCATTGGCGTGCCAAAACCCCCCCGTGTTATCAAGATTAAGCGCTTCGATCCGAGTGATTAAACGTTCTGCGGCTTGTTGTGGTGAGATATCCCCCGCAAAGTTAACCATTTGAGTTTGCACAAAACCCGGGTGAAACAGCCCCACTGAAATCTGCTTAGCTTTTAGCTCGTGCGCTAAACTGACGCTAGCCGCATTCAAGGCGGCCTTGGACATGCGATAGCCGATATAGCCTCCTGAGCCATTATCTTCAATCGACCCCATGCGGCTGGTTATCATCGCTATCTTACTGTTGGCCTGAAGCAAAGGTAATAATGCATGAGCCACTCTTACAGGTGCGATTGCATTAATTTGCAGCTGCCTTTCTATCGCGCTGAAATCCATATTCGCCATGGTCTCATTACTAAAAATGCCGGCATTGTTGATCAAGATGTCTATTTTGTCTCCAGCTAATTTCTCCGTCAGCGTATTCACCTGCAGCTCGTTGCTCACATCCACACCAGCAAGAACGCGAATACCAAGCGCATCAAGTTCAGGCGAAGCCTTGCGCACAATCGCGGTGACTTTGTCGCCTTGTGCTTTAAACTGTTTACAAAACTCCAACCCAATACCTCGGTTTGCACCTGTCACAATCACATGTTTACTCATTTATGCCGCTCCTTACAGTTTAGTCTGCTCAAAAATACCGTATATTTACTTACGCCGAGTCTCTCACATTTAGTCGCTTCTCTGCTATGCTCTGATAAAGCCACAGCTAAATATACGATATGCTCAGATATTTTTGCCTTGTTGTCATTGTATTTATATCAAGTGTACTGCATGCAAAACCTTATGTGATCAATGCCAGTGAGGGTTTAGACTACCAACTTGGCAAAGAAAAATTACGCGAGGTCATGGAGGCAATATACGCACCGCTAGGGATCAAACCTGAAATCGTTTATCTGCCAAGTCGCCGAGGCCTACAGCAAGTAAACAAGGGCATATTAGATGCCGAGGCAGGTCGCATTGATCTCGCCGTCAAGCAATACACCAAGCTCATACCTGTGCCAGAGCCTCTTTCAAGGATAAGACTTCATATTTTCTGTATCCAGGCAAACGAGTGTGCTTTAAATAAAAACGTCGGTGTTCTTACGATTAAAGGGAGCTTAATGGCAGAGCAGTACTGTAAAAACAGGCGCTTGATGTGCAATATTGTGGCAAATGACCACTCTGCATTTACCGCTTTAAAAAAACAACATGCTCCTGCAATTATCGCCAACAACCGTTTCGCAGTCGGCACATTATGCTCGTCTGGATTGCAAAAAATATATATAAAGTCTCTAACAAAGCCATTTACCATATATCACTATGTGAGTGAAAAGCACGCAAACTTAGTTCCCAAACTAACCGCATCTATTCAACACTTAATGCAAACTAATACAATACAAGGCACATTTCAAAGCTTAGCCGATGCGGCAAAGTCATGTGACATAGAAATCATTGATTTGGACCAACCGAGCGCTTGAAACAACACTCACTGGCTAGAAAGTAAAGGTAACATCTTTGGCGCTGAGCCTAGCTTATTTGAGATAAAGCCCAGCCGCCAAATTTTCAAATCACGGCTGCTGAGATAACCATCTTTTTACCGCAGTTCTAGGATAAAGCACTTCTTTAAACAAACGGTGTCGCTCAAATTCCAGCGCTTTTTCCTGGCTCGGTAGCCCAGATTGGATCTGGTTATGATGGGTGTTAAAGCGTGCGATGAGATTAAATTTCTGTGCACTGCTATTTTTTACTCTCTCCAAGTGAGATTGCAGATAGTGCCTCACATCATCTGCGGTCATTAAACCCATTGCATCTAAGTTCATTAGCTCTTTTTTTAGTGTTGAACGAATACCCATATTGCTTAGCTCCTCGTCATAGATTGCAACAATCAACTCATTCAAATTCGGCAGCAAGATACACGCCAAATACTGCAATCACATTAAAGACCTCAAATTCTCTTAAAAAGTTTCGTCGCTTATCGCAACATCACGGTATACTAACGCAAAGGTTTGAGAGGTAAGATAATGTTTGAAGAGCAACCGGAATATATTGAAATTGAGCTGGAAGAAGAGCCCATAGAGCTTTGCAACCTTTTGAAAGTTTTAGATTTAGCTGAAACTGGTGGACAAGCAAAAGCGCTCATTGGTGAAGGTTATGTCGTAGTGAATAATGAAGTGTGTACCGTGAAAAGAAAAAAGCTTTATAGTGGTGACACGCTACATTTTGATGACGAGTACTTCCAACTCACACTTGCTGATGGTGTTGAACCAACCCCGCGCGCCGTGTCCACCCCAGTGCAAGAGGCACCAACTCAGCGCAAAAAGCGCAATAGAAGTCGTAAAAATAAAAAAGATGCGAATACCGGACGAAAACCAATTTCATTTGGCTGATAAGCCTCATCTTGGACGCTTTGATTATTAGCTCTAAACTGGTATTTTTATGACGCTGAAAGGCTTTCAAATACAACGCATGCCGTTCCTCGACCTTTCACGCAAGAACTAGGCGCACTATATGCTCCTTTAACCCGTTCAGAATAAAAGGAAGATTATGTCTATTTGGTTTCGCCCTATCGATCTGGCATTTTGTAAATCGCTAGATGAAGGTATTCATGGCAAAGGTTCATTGATGAAAAAGCTTGGCATTGAGGTGACTGAAATTGGTGATGACTATATGGTAGCAACCATGCCAGCAACACCGGAACACCATAACCCATTAGGTATGGTGCATGGCGGTGCCAATGTTGCCTTAGCAGAAACCGTGGCAAGCTACGCCGCTAACTTTGTTGTCGACTTTGAACGCTACTACTGTGTTGGCCAAGAGATCAACGCCAACCACCTTAAAGCATCTAGAGATGGCATATTAACAGCAACAGCGAAACCATTTCATCTCGGAAAAAGAAGCTCGGTATGGGATATACAGATCACCAACGCTAAAGGTGAATTATGCTGCATTTCTCGTATGACCGCAGCCGTTGTTGAGCGCGCTAGTTCACATACCTAGCAAGGATTTGATCGTACACACCATTACTTCGTATAGCTTCTAATCCGAGGTTAAAGCGGCTAATGATCTCTTGTGCATAGGGGTGTGTGCGATTCACCCCAAGATGCAGTGGCCAACTCACCAAAATTGGGTAGTGAAGCTTGAGCTTGGCATACTCGGGAATCTTTGACACTTCATAGTTGAATGCCAATGCATCAGCAATGGCAAAGTCGACACGACCTTTACTGAGCAACTCTAAACACGCATGCAGGTTCAGCACATCAATCACACGTAACTGTTCAATATTTTGTAACAGCTCATGATAGGCATATCCTCTGATCATAGCAATACTTTTAAAGCGTAAACTTTGTGCCCCTCGAAATACCATTTTACTCTCTCGCTGACCCACAATTGCTAACTCATTATGAAAATAAGGCTTACTGAATAACATGGTTTTATCGCGCTGTTCCGTCCACCACAGCGCCACTATTAAATCTACTTCTTGACTCTCAACTAACAACATCATTCTGCTAAATGGCGCGATTTTTACGTCAAACTCAATTCCTTGGGACGTGAATGCAGCATCCAATATTTCAGGCACCAAACCACTGCCATCTTCATTAACGTAAGGTGGCCATGGATTGTGCCCCCCTGTTAGCTTCATTATTTCCATACTGGCATTGACATAAGACGCCGCGAGCCATAAACATGCGATTATCCACTTCACTGTGCACCTGCAAATAATTCTCTTAATGCAAAGAGTTTAGTCCAATTCACCTCCAGCACCGACTTCGTTTAAGACTTCGTTTAATTTTTTGCACTGCACATACAGGTTAATAGACCTGACACACAAAGTGTGTAGAGGCCCACGTATGACTTTGTTATCATGCGCACATTAGAATAAAAATAGCTTACATATGGATCAAATAGATACGCTAGTGATTGGTGCAGGCGTGATTGGCTTAGCCTGCGGTGCAAAACTCAGTACCCAAAGCGACGTATTAGTCATTGAGCAACAGGCTCAGTTTGGCGAACATACCAGTAGCCGAAACAGCGAAGTGGTCCATGCGGGTATCTACTACCCAACCAATAGCCTCAAAGCACAGCTTTGTGTTCAAGGAAAATCGTCCCTTTATCGACATTGTCAAAAATATAATGTGCCAGTTAATAAGATTGGTAAGTTATTAATTGCAAATGGTGAGCAAGAAATCGAAAAGTTACACGCACTCTATCAACAAGCGGGTGAGAATGGCATGCCTGACTTGCACTTTATGAATCGCAGCGAGCTTGAGGAAAAAGCCCCCCAAATCAGAGTGCAAGAAGCACTTTGGTCTCCTTCAACAGGGATCATAGATAGCCACCAATTAATGCTTTCTTACATTCACCAAATAGAAAGTAATGGCGGCCAATACGTAGGTAATACACGGTTTTTGTCTGCACACTTTGATGGTCATCACTTTATCGTCTCGCTAGAGTGCAGCGGTGAAATATTCACCCTTCAATGTAAGCACCTGATCAACGCCGCAGGATTATTCGCTCAGCAATGTGCTCAAAACATAACTGAGCTTGCTTTAGAGCATATTCCTAAGCTTTATTTCTGTAAGGGTCAATATTTCAACTATCAAGGAAAGCACCCATTTAAGCACCTGATCTACCCGATGCCAGAACAGCATGGATTAGGTATACACGCCACTTTAGATTTAGCTGGCCAGCTCAAGTTTGGGCCCGATACTGAGTTCGTGGATAAACTCGATTACGCGCCCAGCGAACATAACAAGGCAAACTTTGTAAACGCAATTTCACGTTACTGGCCAACAATCAATGAATCGAGATTACATGCTAGCTATAGCGGTATAAGGCCCAAGTTACATCACTCTGGCGCACAAGATTTTGTGATCCAAGATAGCCAAACTCATGGACTATCAGGCCTTATCAATCTATTTGGCATCGAGTCACCTGGGTTAACAGCCAGCCTTGCGATTGCCGATCGTGTCGCAGAAAAGCTTCTTTCGTGAGAAGCTTTTTTACTGCTCCCCAGCTATTGCCTGATCGATTTTTTTAGTTCGCTCATCCATAAGTTTTTGAATGTTTTTCGCATCCATCATTAACTGTTTTACATCGGTAGGTGACAACGCGGATGGATTCTTAAGCTGCGAGTCTATTTGCGCCTTACGTGCAGCCAATTCTTTGAGGATAGATGTGTCTTCTGCGGCCATTACCGTAATGCGGCTGGGATCTAGGGCATGCGTTTGACTTGCGCCTTGGCTGTTCGGTTTGTCGGAGTAAACCCAATTGCCATTTTTGTCTTGCCACTTGTAAATCGTGCCACTCGTTGAAGATGCATTAGAGGACGCTTCACTCGTAGTTGCTTGTTCAAGTGTATTATTTAAGGCCTGTTTCGCATCCAAATATTGCTCTGTTGCCTTTTGCTGAACCTGCTCGCCGACATCCCCTATGTCTAACCAAGGCTTACCATCTGGTCGCTTCAATACAGTTAACGAAGCCAACCCCACTAACATGGCCATAATCATTAAATAACTAAAATACTTCACGAGCTTACTCCTACTTCTACCAGAGTAACAGCATACACCCGTCGAAATAAAAAAGCACAACCGAAGTTGTGCTTTTGCGCCTCCTCCATGGCTGGAGAATGTTTAAATGCCGTCCCCGTCAATGTGTAATCCACATTCACGATTTAATCCAAAGAAACGTGTTTCTTCTTCTGTCATGCCAGGTTCTAGTTTGCGCGTGGTATGCACATCGCCCATTGACACGTAACCCTCTTCCCACAAAGGGTGATATGGCAAATCGTGCTTAGTTAGGTACTGATATACATCTCGGTTATTCCATTCGATGATAGGATAAACCTTCACCGTACCGCGACTAATTTCTAATATTTGCTTATCCGCACGAGTTGATGATTGGTCGCGTCTTAAGCCACTAAACCAAGTGCCTGCGCCAAGCTCTGTTAACGCACGCGTCATCGGCTCAACTTTATTTAACGTGTTGTAATGCTTGATCCCATCTTGACCCTGTTCCCATAACTTACCGTATTTAGCTTCTTGCCAAGCTGGGCTAAGTGGAGAACGATAAACTTGCAGATTGAGGTTCAAGCGTTCCGTTAAATAATCAACAAACTGATAAGTCTCTGGAAATAAGTAACCTGTATCAGTTAGCACCACAGGAATATCGGCACGCTCTGAGGTCACGAGGTGTAACATCACAGCAGCCTGAATACCAAAGCTGGAAGACAAAAATGCGGTATCGGGCAAATTTTCTAGCGCCCATGCAACACGCTGTTGTGGCGTCATTGGCAACAGCAATTCGTTGGCTTGTGCCAACAGTGATTGCTGCTGCTCACCACTTAACTGTAATAGTTGTTTATATTCACTCATGCTCATTCCCAATTGGCAAGCCAAGCTTGCCAAAATCACCTATTCGTTACGCGTGAAAGTCGGTTTTCGATACCTTCACTTCAGCCACAATGCCTTGACGGATCACAAAGTCACCAAAACATTCGTTCTCATGGCGTTCATTCACCCATTGGCCAATCAATTCATCCAGTGCAGGTAGATAAACATCCTCACCAACGTTTTCTAAGTACAGTTTAGGCACACGGGTACCTTCGCGGTTACCACCAAGATAAACGTTATATTTACCTAGGCCTTTACCCACTAAACCAACTTCAGCAAGCATCGCTCGGCCACAGCCGTTAGGGCAGCCTACAACACGTAAAATAATGTTGTCTTCACTCACGCCATGTTTTGCAAGTAACCCTTCTACATTGGTTACTAAGTCAGGCAAATAGCGCTCGGCTTCTGCCATGGCTAATGGACAAGTTGGTAATGCCACACAGGCCATCGAGTTTTTACGCTGCTCACTATGGGCATCATTAATTAGGCCGTGTTCACGAGCAATTTGTTCAATTTGCGCCTTTTGCTCAGCAGGGACTCCGGCAATGATCAAGTTCTGGTTTGCCGTCATACGGAAGTCACCTTGGTGAATTTCGGCAATCTTGCGACAGCCCGTTTTCAAAGGTTTATTCGGGAAATCTAAAATACGGCCATTTTCGATGAACAAAGTAAGGTGATGCTTGCCATCAATGCCTTCAACCCAACCGAAGCGATCGCCACGGTGCGTGAATTCATAAGGGCGGCTTTGTTCAAATTCTACGCCTGCGCGTTTTTCCACTTCGGCTTTGAATGCATCACTGCCAAATGTATCTAGGGTATATTTGGTTTTCGCATTTTTACGATTGACACGGTTACCCCAGTCGCGCTGAACTGATACTACGTGCTCGGCAATTTTCAGCGTATGCTCAAGTGGAATAAAACCAAAATCGTCCGCTTTACGCGGGTACGTGTTCACATCGCCATGAGTCATGGCTAAGCCACCCCCAACCAGCACGTTAAAACCTACGAGCTTGCCATTTTCAGCAATTGCCACAAAGTTCAAGTCATTAGCGTGTACGTCCACTTCGTTGTTTGGTGGAATGGTGACTGTGGTTTTGAACTTACGCGGTAAGTAAGTTGAACCTAAGATAGGCTCTTCTGTTGTTTCTGTCTTTTCACCATTGAGCCAAATTTCGGCATACGCTTTAGTGTGAGGCAGTAAGTGCTCAGAAATCTTTGCAGCCCATTCGTACGCCTCTTGGTGTAGTTCTGATTCAACAGGGTTAGTGGTACACAGTACGTTACGGTTAACGTCTCCCGCCGTCGCAATAGAGTCAATGCCCACACTATTGAGCATTTGATGCATGTCTTTAATGTTTGGCTTCAATACACCATGAAATTGGAATGTTTGACGCGTCGTTAAACGAATGCTGCCATACATTGATTTTTCTTCTGCGAATTTATCAATTGCTAGCCACTGGCTAGGCTTGATAATACCGCCCGGCATGCGAGCACGAAGCATCACGTTATGTAATGGTTCAAGCTTTTGCTTAGCGCGCTCCGGACGTATATCACGGTCATCTTGCTGGTACATGCCGTGGAAGCGGATCAGCTGGAAGTTATCTGCGGTAAAACCACCGGTTAACTGATCGCCCAAATCTTCTTGTATCGTGCCACGCAAAAAATTACTTTGCGTTTTTAAACGCTCGTTATCTGCAAATTTTGCATTTGAGTCTAACTTGCTATTTGGTTTGTTATCTGAATTGCTCATGGTGTTTCCTAAAATTTCTCTCGACGGTCAGTGACGTGATCAGTACACGTCTTTTTGATAACGATGTGCAGCTCGCAGCTCTTTTAAATATTGCTCTGCTTGCTCATCATCTTTGCCACCATGAGCTTTAACAATATCCAACAAGGCTTGATGTACATCTTTTGCCATGCGGTTTGCATCCCCACACACATAGAAGTGGGCACCCTTTTCTAACCACGCAAACACCTCTTCACCTTTTTCAAGCAAACGGTCTTGAACATAGATTTTTTGAGCTTGGTCACGACTAAATGCCAAATCAACTTTGTTCAATAAACCAGACTTCACATACCCCTGGATCTCTGTTTGATATAAGAAATCCTGTGTAAAGTGTGGGTTACCAAAGAACAACCAATTATCACCCTGTGCATCACGTGCTTCACGCTCTTGTAAAAAGGCTCTAAATGGCGCAATACCTGTGCCCGGACCCACCATGATCACCGGTGTATTATCATCAGCAGGTAAACGGAAATTATCATTATGCTCACTGAACACTTTAACATTAACGCCTTCCTCTGCTCGGTTTGCTAAGTAACCCGAGCAACCACCAAAATGCTGCTCGCCAAATGCATCAAATTCAACCAAACCAACCGTTAAATGTACTTCTTCTTCCACTTCAGCTTGGCTCGATGCAATTGAATACAAACGTGCTTGCAGCTTGCGACAGCAATCTACTAACGCTTGTGCATCAATGTCTGCTGGGTTTTGTTTGATAATGTCGAAGATCTGACGGGCTTCAATGTACTCTCGTAATGCTGCTTTATCTTCTACTAATTTTTGTAGCTCTGCGTTATTGGTCGCTTGCGCGTACTTTTCAACAAAGCCAGGGTAAGATTGCGTCAACTCTAGTTTTTCAATCAACGCTGTACGTACATCTAGTTTTTCACCTAACAACTCAACCGAGCTTGCAGCATCAATTTTGAGTGCATCAAGTACTTGGTCAACCAACACTTCGTCATTTAGGAAGTACACACCTAACGAGTCACCTGGTGTATAGGTAATATCAGAACCTTCTAGTGAAATCTCAATATGGCGTACATCTTTAGTTGAATCACGACCGGTAATTTTTTGCACCACACTGAGTTCTGCCGCAAATGGGTTTTGTTTTGTGTACTGACTTGCCACCGCACCTGCAGAAGCAAATGGCATGCTCACTACATTATTACCTGCATCGTTTTGCTGTGCTTTTAACTCAGGTTCAAACACATCAAGTGCGCCAACTATCCATTGCTGTGCTTGCTCTTCGTAATCCACATCTAGATCGGCACGGGCAAATACGACTTCGGCGCCGAGTGCATTCAAGCGCGCTTCAAAATCTTTGGCTGTTTGGCAGAAAAACTCATAGCTGGTATCACCTAAACCGATTACGGCCACTTTTACGCCATCTAGTTTAGGTGCTTTCTTACTGGCTAAAAATGCATGCAGTGCTTCTGCATCTTCAGGTGGTTCACCCTCGCCGTATGTAGAGACCGCAATAGTCAGGAATTTCTCTTTTTTCAGTGCTGAGGTTTTATAATCAGCCATGTTGACAAGTTTCGTCGCAATACCCCGAGATTCAGCTTGCTCTTTAAGCTTACTCGCCACAGATTTAGCATTACCTGTTTGCGAACCAAATAAAATCGTCAAAGGTGCCGACTCTGATGCGATAGCGCCAGGATTGGCCCCCATCGCACCCGATAAAGCCGCAGTATTAGCATTAGCAGCCAAGTAACCACTGACCCAAGCTTGTTGAATTGGATTGAGCTCAGCCACTAGCCCCTGTAATTTTTGCACTTGCTCTTGCGTAAGCGGGCTTGCCGCAGCACTGAGTTGACCTAACAACATTGATTAATCCCCGTAACCCTAAAACATCTTTTGCGTAGATTGGTGTCTCACTTGCCAACAAAGCGAAAGCAAGTTTTTCGATGTGTGCAGGATACTGCGCGCTAGCCGCAACAAGAAAGACAAAGATCTGCTTTTATATTCCATTTAGTTATGAATAACAAAAAAACCCAAAGAAAACAGATTAAAAGATTTGCTTTAAAAATGAACGCTCTAATATTAACATTGCCGCAACAAAGGTTCAGTAAGCTCGGCCTTTGTTTAAATAAATTCAAAAATATAATTATTATTAAATGAGATTAAATAATGAAACACGGGAAAAACTTCTATAAACATAGAGTTGTGCTAGGTCTTGCGGCAATCACCCTTAGTCAGAGTGCGATTGCGCAAGTCGCTAATGGCGATTTTGAGAATTGGCAACAAAACTTACCTGCACAATGGACAACAATTGACAGTGGCATTAGCATCAATGCAACAAGCTCAATTGTTAAATCAGGGCAGAACGCCGCGCAAATTACCGTCAACACGGGAACGCAAAGCAACACTGACTTACTGCAACAAGTTGCCGTACAAGCAGGACAAACCTATAACTTCAGTACTTGGGTTTATCACACTGAAGGAGGTGTAAAAGCAAGGCTAGTCGTTAACGGTTATCATGGCTATTCCGACCCATTTACGCTAAACCAGTGGCAGCAAATAAGTTACACCTATACCGCCACAGCCGATACCAATATCAATGTCGGCCTACGTTTTTACGATGTGAGTGGCTTTGATGGTAGCGAAACCGTTTATATCGATAACTTTCAACCAACGACGTCGCCTACAACCCCACCGACTACTCCCCCCACTTCCTGCCAAGCAACGACTTTAAACCTCTCCCTCACCACCGATGGATATGGCAGTGAAACTAGTTGGACACTCACCAATGCTACAAATCAACAAATTGCTGCGGGTAATAACTATGCGAGCAACACTACGCATAACGAAGCGCTTTGTGTCAGCGATGGTGACTATACCTTTACCATATTTGATAGTTATGGCGATGGCCTATGCTGTAACTTCGGTAATGGCGCATACACGCTAACCGGGCCACAAGGTGAGATAGCATCTGGCAGTAGCTTTGCTAGCCAGCAGCAGCATAGCTTTACCATTGGTGGTGGCACAGATGACGGTGGTAACACCACACCTACCGATCCAAGTGAATATTATGCTTCTACTGCTGGCCTAACGGGCTACGCATTAAAAACACAACTTCACACGATTATTAGTAGTCACAATTCACAAGGTTATAGTGCTATTTGGCAATTTATTGATCAGTATGAGCGCGACAATTACTTTGAAAAGGACAACTCTGTTTTGGACCGCTACTCTGAAAAACCTAATGCCGCGGACTCTATCACCTATGTTGCCGTGACTGACCAATGTGGTTCTTACTCAGCTGAAGGTGGCTGTTATAATCGTGAACACTCATTCCCGAAAAGTTGGTTTGGCGGTAAAATAGAACCAATGAATTCTGACATTCATCACATTTTTGCTACCGATGGTTTTGTTAACTCTAAACGCAGTAATTATCCTTTTGGTGAAGTAAGCAGCGCGATTTATACCTCAAGCAACGGCAGTAAACTGGGCACAGCAACAAGCACGCTAAATTATACTGGCACTGTGTTTGAACCTATTGATCAGTTTAAAGGTGACTTTGCCCGTGCATACTTCTACATGGCAACCCGCTACCAAGATGTGATCGGTTCTTGGCAAAACAATACAACCTACAGCGATGCTGTGCTTAATGGTACTTCGGACCAAGTGTTCGAGCCTTGGGTTGTTGCAATGTTGCTGCGCTGGCACCAAATGGACCCGGTTGATGATTTAGAGCGAGCTCGTAACCAATCGGCACACCAATTCCAAGGTAACCGTAATCCGTATGTAGACCACCCAGAATTTGTTCAACAAATTTGGTAAATAAAAAAAGCCACCCATTGGGTGGCTTTAACCTTTCGCTTCTAACTAGGGTTATTAAATGAATAAAAAAAGCGACCTAATCCATCAGGTCGCGAACCGACTCAACGGGGAGTTAACGAGGGTTGATTGTTAAGGGAGATAACGTGATCTTCGCATTACCACTGGCGCCCATATGGCCTGTATAATTTTGTCCTTCAAACAGCGTATAAAATACATCCACATAGTCATCGTCATTAGTAAACCAAGAATCAGGCATCGCTTTTATCAGCTGATTGGTCAACTGTGGAATAATCGCATAGCCTTGCACATTTGGATCTGGGATGGTGCGCATCACTTGTGTCACAATATCCAAGAATGTCGTCGCCAGCGTTTTATAATTGGTGTTGTCGTCCTGCTCCATGAGTAATACATCCGCAGCTTGCCAACGATAGCGTTCCCAATGGATTAGAATTTGGTTTGGTGTGTAGTCTTGCTTGTCGTGATCAAGATACGGCATATCTACAATATCGAGTACAGGTTCATCACGACTTGGGCTTACACCCGTTACCACTGCATACACTTCTGCTGCGCCTGAAATCCAAGGCTCTTGATCATTATTCAAACGAATGCGGTTAAGCACACTGGTTGAAATTGGTTCTTCTGCCGTCGAAGCCTGCGTTTGCACCTGTGGTTGACTCAAGCGTTTTGCAAACTCACGTTTCATCACGACTAAACCTTCTTGAAGGCTTTTTTTACCGTCGACTTCAACAACTAATACAGGTTGCGATGGCATCGTATGCGCATCTAATAGATGGACATTGCCCTGCGCATCAAATGCTTCAATATATGTCCAACTCTTATCGTCACCTTTTGGCGCGAAAGCCACAAGTGCAGGTTCACCTTGCTGCCATGCTTTAAGCATCTTTTTATCTGCCAAACGCAACTGGTAAATGGACTCAGTTGACTGCGACAAACCTTTCAACTCGCGTGTATATTCGGTTGCACTATCTACCTGAGTAGCCAGTGAACCCGATGCAAGCTGAGAGCTAAGTGGTACTTGAACACGATATTCACTCATTTGCGCTTGCAGTTGTACCGATAACTTCGGTAACTGTTTTGCAACTTGCTGTGCGAGCTGCTTCTTCATTTGTGCAATCTGATCGCCAGCAGGGTTGTACATATCCAATGCTGGGAATGTGCTTTGGATTGATACATCTTGCTTTGCATTACTAGATGCAGACATCGCCATCATAAGTGCAGGCAGAGCTGATAATGTTAGCTTTGTTATTCTTTTCATATTCTACTCCTGACAATAATCCGTGTGTTTGAGTAGATGAAGATAAAACTTATTTAAAAATTTATCAACCTGTTAATTTAAAATTAACAAAAATAATTTTATAGGTACTTATCTTCCACTAAATAGAACTATGTCATTTTAGCTTAAGTACATTAGAGTCTTATTTATTAAGGCTTGGAGGTGTTTATAAGGCTAGCTGGGGCATCACTAGCCTAGGAATATATCAGATAGAGCGATTACTCAACAGGGTAAAGGGTAATTTCAATGCCAGCACCAATAGCGGAAATCCTTAACAAAGTATCCACGTGTAACGCCTGAGAGTAACACTTTGGTGAAGTGCCTGAGTTAAAACCAATATCAAAGGTCCGTTTTGTACATGATAACCATTGTTTTAAAGCGGGTTTAGAGCATGACTCGATTAACTCGCACAAGTGGTTAATTGCCTTATCGGGGCTGGTCACCTCAACATCGGCTTCCACTCGCGCTAACTGGCGATACTCATCTTGATCATAGTGCAAAACAATCGCATTCTTTTTCAGATCATTTACCAAAGCGCTAATGTCATGTTTTGACTCTAACTCTAAATCGACGTTTAAAAACTGGATCTCTGACATGTTGACTGTAATACCTACGGTTGACTACAAAGTAATGGCTAAACTACAAGTGTAACCAACTAAGTAGCAACTGGCTATAGCAACCTAAACTCTGACTATAGCTACTTTGAACATATTTAAGGGCATCATAAAAAGCGAGTACCAGTATCTGATACAAAATATCCCCTATATGTTGCCTTTGTCAGTACGTCTTGCTAATTTGAGAGTAACTAAATAAACAAATGATCAACATGAAAAAGACCAATTTCATATCAATTTGCTTCTTGTCAGTGCTTGCCTGCACACAATTAACGGCGTGTGGCGGCGGTAGTGGCGGTGGAGCAACCAATAACCTGGATAACGGGCAAACACAGTCGCCACCTGACGCGACATGGCAAGCCGGTGTATTTAAACCTGCTACTACATTCGCGAATTACTGTGAGAACCCACGTGCGGGCATAGATCCTTTTTTAAATACATCCTATCCAGATAAAGCGGGATCACAGCAATTAGAAAAAATGTGGGCTCGTTCATTTAGTCACGAAACTTATTTATGGTACGACGAATTACCGGATCCAAATCCCAATGATTTCGAGTCGACAGTCTCTTACTTTGATATTTTGCGCACAACAGCAAAAACGGCATCAGGTAAGGATAAAGATCAGTTTCACTACTCTGAAAGTTATGAGGATTTCCAGAAAGAATCTCAATCTGGTGTAGTGGCAGGTTATGGCGTGCGTTGGGCATTTATCAGTAATACCCCACCGAGGGTACTCAAGGTTGCATTTACACAAGATGGTTCACCAGCCGATCTTGCAGGCCTTTTACGAGGCGATAGTGTGACTGCCATTAACGGCGTCGATATTAATGACACCAGCACGAGTGGAGTGGACACGCTCAACGCGGGATTAACACCGAAACCGGGTGAGTCACATATATTTACCATCAGCCGAGTCAATGCAGACACAGGAACAGCAGAGCAACTCGACGTCACACTCGTAGCAGGTGATATTGAATCCACACCGGTACAAAATGCTCATATCACCAATATCGGCGACCGTAAGGTTGGTTATGTACAATTTAACCAGTTCATTTCTGTAGGTCAGCGTCCACTTATCGAGGCATTTAAAAACTTTGCCAACAATGGTATCGACGATTTCGTACTGGATTTACGCTATAACGGCGGTGGCTTAGTCGATATGGCAGCGCAACTGGGTTATATGCTTGCGGGCCCTAATCTAACTCAGGCTGGCCCAAATAGTAGCAGCAAAGTTTTCAGCGCGACCACATACAATGACAAACTCAGTGCACAGAATAAGTATCTTGGTTTTGGCTATCGAGCAATAGATTGGGATGCTGAAGTCTACTTGGATGAAGTGCTACCTAGTGTTAACTTAGATACTGTATACATACTTGCTACAGACAACACATGTTCGGCAAGTGAATTAGTAATAAACGGTTTACGCGGTATTGATGTCAACGTTGTCCTTATTGGTTCGCAAACCTGTGGTAAGCCTTATGGTTTCTACCCAACGCCAAATTGTGGAGAGGTTTTTTATACCGTGCAATTTAGAAGCGAAAATGCCAAACAATTTGGTGATTACGCCGATGGCTTTACGCCAGTCCCAGCCAGTGAAAACAATACCGAAGTAGGTTTGTCGACACGTGTGTCTGGTTGCCAAGTGGCTGATGACTTTACTCATCCACTAGGTTCAGCGAATGAAGCCATGTTCGCAGCCGCATTAACACACATTCAAACGGGCCAGTGCCCTAAACCTGCCCTAACTCAACAGAATGTCGCAGCTAAAGGGGTGACATGGAGTGTGCAGGGGCCGGCATTAGAACTGCCTTTCCATCCGCTCAGAAATGGTTCGGTTTTGCTGCAAGTGAAAGAGCAGAACTAATGACTCATCGTCCTATTGCTTGTTCAATTGTGATATTGCTCGCAACGCAGGTTGGCTGTCAACACAGCCAACCTGTGTTGCCTACTCCAGCCTTATTTACTGATCAGAACCCAGCTAACAAGGTCAAAGTACAGCAAGCTATTGTTGCTTTAAAAGGCGGTTTTGCCCCGCGTATCGCTGATAATGTATTTACTTTACGCAGCTCTTTGCTTTTAGAGCATGGCACAAGTGAATCAAGTTATGGCAAGCCCATTTTGGGCACACACAACTTATCGATTAAGCGCTTTGAGCTACAACTTCGTGGTAAAGACTGTGTACTGTATTACGCAAAAACCGATTCATATGTGGCGTTAAGCGATGTAAACTGCATCGCAGAACAAGCATCAAGCAGTGGCAATTAACTGCAATACTAATAATAGCTAAGCAGATAATTAGGCTTAACACCGAATATGAATTATCAACAATCCTTTGAACTTACACCACAATTAAACTTTCCTTACTTTTGCTGTGCCTTCGACAAGTCAGAATTTCAAGCGAACGACTTTGTTACTCATGGCGTGCTATTCCCTGAAAAACTCAATAAGGCCGTTGATAAACGCAAAGCAGAATATTTAGCGGGTAGAATATGCGCGCGCCAAGCGTTGCAGCAATTAGGGGTCATCAATGCGCAAATCAATAATGCAAATGACCGAGCGCCGATCTGGCCGCAAAGCACATTAGGAAGTATCAGTCACACGCAAAATATTGCCATTGCGATGGTTGCACCTTCACAACAACTCACGGGAATTGGGATTGATATTGAACGACACATGTCTCAAAAACAAGAAGATGAGCTACAAAAACAGATATTACACCCGTTAGAAGTTGCGCAATTTACCGCCTTAGGTGAACGAGTAAGCTGCCCCTTGACGGTGATGTTTTCAGCCAAAGAAAGTATCTATAAGGCGCTTTATAGCAGCGTTAAACGTTTTTTTGGTTTTGATGCAGCACAGCTTATCGATTTCAATGACAATCAACTGTTCTTTAAAATCACCGAAACACTCAGCTCTGAAGTCCCTATCAATACGCAAGTAACAGTACTTTACCAAATCAGTGAACACTATGTGCTTACTGAGTGCGCTTTTAAATTGGATAACTAGGGCGCTGCTCAAAAAAACAAGGCCCGCAAATGCAGGCCCTTTGAACTACAAGTAATGAATAATTACTGACGCTTTACCTTCACGCGTTCCGTTGAAGTGATATTCGCTTCTACACGACGGTTTTGCGCATGTGCTTCTTTGGTCTTAGCGGAGTTTTTCAAACGCTCTTCACCATAACCAATGGTCGAAATACGACTTGCATCGATACCATCTTTGATTAACTCTTTTGCAACCGCTTGAGCACGTTTTTCTGATAGCATCTGGTTGTATTTTGCATCTCCAATAGACGATGCATGACCTTCTAATACAACTGTCGCGTTGGCATGTGCTTTCATGAATTCTGCCACTTCATTGATATCATCAAAGTACTGCTGTTTCACCATAGCGACGTCATGAGAGAAGCGTACCAGTAAAGTCACCGATGTTTGGCGCTCTTCGTATTTTGTACAACCAGAAGCATCGACTGCCTCAGTCATTGGCGTGTCAGCACAACGATCATCACCGTCCATTACACCATCTTTATCGCTGTCTTTAGCAACGGGTTGCTCCACTGGCGCCGGTGCAGGTGCTGGCTCCACTTTTTTCATCGGCGCACTTGAGCCAAATGAGTAATTAAGGCCTATTTTTGCAGCTGCATCGGTGTAACCACGATCTAAGCCTTGGTAAATTGCCGCTTCAGCATTCACGAAGAAGTTATTGTTAAAGTAGTGTCGGTAACCCGCACCGATATTTGCAAAAGTTAAGTCGTCATACAAATCAATCGTCTTCAAACCAACAATGCCGTAAAAAGGGCTGTCATCAAAGTGATAAAGCGCATCAATACCATAGCGATCAGCGTCACGTGAGCCCGTACCAGCACCAGATAGGTCAAAGTCCATGTCAGCGTATTCAAAACGCGCACTCCAGCTGTCGCTAAAACGATAGCCAATTTCTGCGCCCCATCCCATTGAATCATCAACGTCTACACTTGCTGCGTCACGAATATCATTCCAGTTGGCATCGTAGTAATCACCAAAAATACCAAAATAGACACCCTCGTTCGCGTTGGCTGATGTTGCAGCCATCACTGCTGCAATTGCTAAACTTATCGATCTTAATTTCATTATTTCGTCCCGTCCTTTCATTTCCAATGTGAGCACAGATAGCTCATGAATTTAGCCCTATAATAGTAGGACATAAATTAATTTTTACTTAACAGGACGCTACTGGCTTAATGTTGATGACCAAATAAAGTTTGATACAGCCCTTCTTCTTGTAACAAGCTTTGATGATCACCCGCTTGAGAAATCTTCCCATCATCAAGTACATAAATTAAATCAGCTTGCTTAATCGCACTTAATCTATGCGCAATTATCAATGTTGTTCTGTTATGTAAAAAATTCTTTAAATTATTGTGTATTCTTGATTCTGTTTCAATATCTAACGCTGATGTTGCTTCATCTAGGATCACCACTTTCGGGTCTGCAAGCACCATTCTTGCAATCGCCAAACGTTGCTTTTGGCCTCCCGACAAACGTACCCCATTTCGTCCAACCAACGCATCTAACTGACCGTCTATTTGTTGTACCGTCTCGTCCAACTCAGCAACACGCAAAGCATGCCAAAGCTCTGTGTCAGTATGGTTATGGCCCAGTGATAAATTATCTCGAATACTGCTATTGAAAAGAATAGGTTGTTGCAAAACAGTAGCAATATTTTCTCTAATCAATTGATAACCAACACTTTCAACATCCTCTCCTGCGATTTTTATGGCGCCCGATTGTTTTTCATAAAGCCCAAGTAGCAACTGCACTAAAGTTGACTTGCCGCCGCCTGACACCGCAACAACCGCCACTTTTTTACCCGCAGGGATCTGCATCGACACTTCTTTTAGAACGGGCTGTTCAGGCTGATAAGCAAAATCTACTTGGTTAAATTCAATGCTGATTTGTGATTGATTAAACACATTACTGACTTTTTCAGGTGCAGGCGCTTCGGTTGCAAATGCAAACACCTGATTTAAACGCTGTAATGCCGCAGAAGCGCCATAATACGCATACTGAATACCGAGTAATTCTTGTACGGGCCCCATCATAAACCACAGATAACCAAATACCGCGAAAATCTGCCCAACGGTGAGATCAGAAAATACCACCATAAACATGGCAACGGCCCTAAACACCTCAAAGCCAAGCAAAAAGACCGTAAAACTCAAGCGGTTTACCGCATCGGTTTTCCACTGAGATTGCACCGCAAAATGCTTTAAATCTTTCGCCGTCGATTTCACATGTTCAAAGTAGGTTGCTTCTCGTCGTACAGCTTTAAGCTGAGAAATAGCGTCCAGCGTTTCCACCAGCGATGATTGAAACGCTTCAAATGCAGCATTTTCTTCTTTCTTTAGATGCTTAACACGTTTACCAAACTGTCTTGAAAAATAGATCACCGCCGGATTCAGTAACAAAATCACCAACCCCAAAGTCAAATCAATCCATAACAACACCACAGCGGTACCAACTATGGTCAGCAAACCTATCAAAAAACGTGATAACGTTTGGCTGATAAAGCCATCTAACGTTTCTACATCGGTAATACACCGCGAACTGATAGCGCCAGCCCCCTGTGTTTCATATTCTTTAAGTTGAACTTGCGGCAAATGCGCTAATAAACGTTCACGAATATTGAGACTGATATCTTTGCCTATAATGGTAAATTGTCGTGACTGGATCACGCCCAATACCAAAGCGCCTAATCGCATACACACGACGGCACACAAAATAGCAATAATGTACACCCCACTTTGCTGCCATTCACTGGGTAAAAAACCGTTTAAAAACGCAATTGCAGGCCCAGGTTGATTGAGTAAAACTTCATCAACCAGCAATGGCATCATCAAGGGAATAGGTACACTGACTAAGGCTGCTAAAAAGGCGATGATATGCGCTATTACTAATGGCTTTTTATGTGCCAAAACCTGATTTTTAATATCCTGCCAGGAAAGTGTTTGTTTCATGAAAAATCCAATACTTAGGTGCCACAAAAGGTCTGATAATTGTCTTCGTTATCACTGGAGTTGGTATAGATTGCCGCCAGTTCTTGATATTTATAAGGGTCATTTAACAGCGGCAACCACTGCGTTAACAAGTCACTCTTGCCATCTTTATAATAGTCGTCAATGACTTGCTCCATGAGCCCATTACGGGGGATCAGCATGGGGTTAGCACCTTGCATTGTTGCAAGTACCAAATCGCATTCAAAAACGGTAATACGCTGTAACCACTTTTGATACCAAATACTCAACGCTTCTGGTATTGAAAAACATGCTATTGGCTGCTCGAGTAATGAGTTAGTGAGCGCTGCAAATGTATTGGTGTAATCAAGTCGGTGTGTTTTCATTGTGCTCAATAGCTCAGACAACAATTCATTGTCCTCCTCTTGCCACGCTAATATCCCTAACTTGCTCGCCCACATCGCTTGATACTGTTGATTGAAGCTTTGTGAAAACACAGTTAATACGTCACTTAATTGCTCTACGGCTTGGCTTTCTTCTGCGTTCATTAAACTCATTAAGCTTTCGGCTAAACGGGCACAATTCCAACTGGCAATTTGTGGTTGCTGACCAAAGGCATAACGTCCATGCTTGTCAATTGAGCTAAATACCTGCTCAAAGGAAAATGATTCCAACATCGCACAGGGGCCAAAGTCGATAGTTTCACCGCCAACTAACGTGTTATCGGTATTCATCACTCCATGAATAAAACCAACGCGTAACCAATGGATCACCAACTTTATTTGCTGCTCGCACACGGCTTTTAAGAATGCCAGAACTCGCTCATTCCCTTGTTCGTCGATGTGCGGATAATAGCGAGCAATGGCCATTTCCATGAGTTTACGCAAACCATCAATATCTTGATTCAGCGCCAAATATTGAAACGAACCAACCCGAATATGGCTACTGGCCACACGGCATACAACCGCTCCTGGTAACCGGGTATTGCGATAAACAGGCTGCTCAGTTGCCACAACCGCCAGGCACTCTGTGGTAGGAACCCCCAACGCCCGCATTGCTTGGCTCATCACAAATTCCCTTACCGCTGGCCCTAGCGCACATAAACCATCACCGCCGCGCGAAAAAGCTGTAGCGCCAGACCCTTTTAACTGCAAGTCATAACTATTACCTTGAGCATCATCGAAACTGCCAATCAAATGCGCACGACCATCACCCAAAGTCGGATTAAAGTGGCCAAACTGGTGACCCGAATAAGCCAAAGCAACAGGCGATGCCCCCTCGAGTGCCGTTCTACCGCTGAGTAATTGATCAGCATCTTGCCTTTTTAGTGGAATAGTAAGACGCTGTGCAACGCTTTCATTCCAAAGTAACAAATGAGCCTCATTACTACGTTGATTGACAAAGTGTGGTGTGGAAGGCACACAAAAAGAAGTGCCCATTCGCGAATACCGGTCGTAAAAAGCCATTATGCATGTTCCTCCACAGGTCGGTTATCGCCCACACTGAACGCAATCAGTTGACTCAATGCTTGTAATGACCAGCCACTTTGCTCGACCAAGTCATTAAAAAATGATTGAGTAGCCTGTAGCGATTTTTTGGATTGTAAGCCGCCATCAATAATCTTGTGCGCGCGCAAATACGTCTCGACATCTTTTGATAATAAAAACGTATCTTTCCCTAACACTCTTAGTGCATATGGGCCCGTGTTGCCACCCAATCGCGCCCCATGTTGTTTTAGATAAAGCCACAACCCCACAATATTATCGGTTGGCCACTGTGCAATAAACTGGGCAAACGAGCCATGTTGCTGCGCCGTTTCATAGATCATCAGACAGTTTTCGGGAATGGTCATCACCTTTTTATGGTTGCGAATAATTCGCTCATCGCTGGCGCGTTGTTCTAGCATTTCAGGCGACATCATGAGTAGCTTTTCAACCTCAAAATTCCAAAAGACTTCTCTAAAGCCAGCCCACTTCGCATCAATCACAGACCAGTAAAAGCCACTTTGAAAAATCTTACGAGTAAACTCTTCCAACCATTGGTCATCACTCAGTGACAACAATTCGTCCGTACTTCTAGGCTCGCTCAATAACGCCCGTAATACAGCCTCTGAACCTTTGCGCTCAGCCGCGCGTTGATAAATTTTTTTGAATTCGCTCATGCTCTTGCCAGCAACTTTTTAATATTAACTAAGGGTAACTGATCTGAGTTTTTGATGTGAACTTTTTAGGTTAATGGAATGGTTATTTTTAGCTAAAAAAATTACGGTTACCTTGCCAATCTTACTAAATATTTAGCACCCAATTTCGTCAACAAAGTACCTAAAGTCGCGCCCTTTGCGCTGGAGAATGAGGACTAACTATGTTGAGTGAATTATCCGCTTTACAATCCATTGATACATCCATTGGAGAATTTGATGCATCAAAACATGCCCTGTTTGCAGCAGGATCACACTGTTATATCACCCACCACCCACAACATCGCTTCACTGTAGGTATAGAAGACCATGAAGCACTGGCTCAACATGTCACACAGGCGCTCGCACAAAATAAAAACGATGACGCGGTTGCTTTCGGTGTATTACCGTTTTGCAAATCGCAAAAAGCGCAATTTATTATCACCGATCAAGTGAAAAAGTACGATAAAGCAACTTTTACTAAATGGTTAAATACCAAAAGCTCATTACATCACCCAAGTATTCCAAATTTAGAACGCGTTGAACATCGTCAATCTCAACAACATTACGAACATGCCATTAATAAAGCCAAAGCGTGTTTTGCCAGCGGTCAATTAGAGAAAATAGTATTAGCAAAACAGTCGGATCTCTATTTTGATAATGCACTACACCCTGATGTGGTATTAGCTAACCTACTCACGCAAAGCAATAGCGGCTTTCACTTCTCGTTTCCAACTGAACAGTGCACGACACTGATGGGCGTCAGTCCCGAGCTGCTGCTACGTAAGCAGGGTGAATCGATTATGAGTAATCCATTGGCGGGCTCAACGAAACGCGTCTGCGACATGGCGCTTGAGTTCAAACGCAAACAGGAGCTCATGGCCTCCAAAAAAGATCGTTATGAACATGCAGTCGTGCTGGCAGAGATGTCGCAAGTACTGCAACCATGGTGCGAAAAACTGAGTATCCCTAGTAACCCCTCTTTACTCAGTACCGCAACCATGTGGCACTTATCAACTGAGATTGAAGGGCAATTGAAAAACCCCGATACACATGTTTTATCTTTGGCTAACCGGTTACACCCAACCCCAGCACTGTGTGGCAAGCCCACTGCAGCGGCCTACCCATGGATTGAGGCTTTAGAAGAAGAAAGTCGCGGCTTTTTCTCCGGGATCGTCGGTTGGTGCGACAAACAAGGTAATGGCGAATGGGTTGTTGTGATCCGCTGTGGCGAACTGAATGACAATCACGCCAAACTATTTGCGGGCGCGGGCATTGTTGCCGCATCCGACCCAACATCAGAATGGTTTGAAACAGAAGCGAAAATGTCGACTATGTTAAACGCCCTTGGTGCAACCAAGCGCTACCACCAGCTAAGCCAAACAGCACTGTTAGAAAGCGCCTAAAAATTGATTGTGACTCTGAGCTAGGTATAAATCACTTGCCTAGCCAGATCCACATAACAAAATGCCCAGCAATATGCTGGGCATTTTTTATAAAAGGCTTAATTATCAGAATTGATATGAGATGTTTGCCTTAATGTTTCTACCAGGCTCATAGTCCATTAGGAATAACTGACCAAATACAGGGTGGAATGACACACCATTTTTAGAAGATTGAGATGAATAGAACTCATCAAATAAGTTATCTACACCCACTCGAATATGCAGGTTCGCAACCGCTTCAGGTTGCCAGTGTGCGCTGATATTGTGAACGTTAAAGCCATCTTTGCTGTTGTCTAAATCAGCACCATACAAGTCTACTCCTTTAGCTACATCGCCTACTGCCATAAAGTCCCAGTTTAAGGTTAGATTGTATGCACTCAGTTGATAAGTAAAATCAGCAGCAAGGGTATCGCCTTGCTCACGCTCTAAACGTGCACCGTGTAATGAGCTATACTGGGCAAATGCATCCAAGTCACTTTCCGATTTAGAGTAAGAGATTTGGAAAGAGAATGCATCCACCGAAAAGCCAGCGTACGTTTCAAAACCTTTGACGGTCATATCACCAACATTGTCTTTCCATGTCTCACGAGGGGCTCCGCCCGGTAAAGCTGCATTATCGAAAATATAGTCATCAATTTGTGTGTTAAACACGGTCGCACCTAAACGCAGTGTTTTATCGCTCGATAGCGCATCTTCAAATGCCACTGATAACTCATTGTTAAGTCCTGTTTCAGCTTCAATATCTGAGTTTAGCTTTTCCCCCAAACCTGCACCGACGAACACTTCACTGATCTCAGGGCCTTTAAATAATTCGGTTGAACTTAACTTCACCATCAGGTTGTCGTTAATCTGGTATTGCGCCGCCAAAGAGAATGAGAATTCAGAAAAGTCGTTATCAACCGTCGCCGCATCAATATCGTAGCTATCGTGTCGAACACCTGGGATCAAAGCAAAGCCATTTCCAAAGTCGATTTTATCTTGTACAAAGAAGGCGAGGTTTTTTGCTGTTTCTTCTGAGTGCTTTGCCCCTCCAGCCGCGATGGCTAAATCATATTGTGTGTCGTGTTTTACGTAATCGATACCGTAAGTAAAGGTATGTTCTTCGGCACCGAACAAACCACTTACCAGTGTTTCTGCAAGTACATTCAAACCACTGTTTTTCGCTTCACCAGTAACGTGACCTGCGTAAGCTTGGAATCTTGGGCTTGGAGATAATGCCCAGCCCGACTCATTTCTATCCAATTCACTGGTATTAGAATACAGGCTAGCTTTTAGTGAAGAGCTATCACCCCAAGTTAAGTCATAGCTTAAAGTCACTGTGTCACGGGTAAATTCTGTCGGCCATAGCAGTGGGATCTGCAAGCTGTTGGTGATCGCCATGTCAGTCGCTAAGCCCATATCAGGACGATAACTATAATCACCCTCGTCCTTATAGGTTTCATAGCTCAATGCAATACGTTGGTTGTTATCTATGTTCCAACCCAGTTTAACAAGTGCGTCGCTGACTTCACCTTCTAAGCCTTTGACTTCACCATTCGTGCCAGCAACTACTTTGTCATCCTGATCGAGAATTTTACCGCCACCCACTTCGTAGTTATCACGCTCTACGTGATTGTAGTAAGCAAGAAAATCTACATCATCGGTCAATAAACCAAAACCCGTTACAGAGTAGTTATGACCCGCATTATCCGCGGCACCAGCCGAAACACGCATGGCAAATCGGTCATCACCGCTTAACAACTCGCGTGCTTGCTTGGTTTCAAAACGTACGGCACCACCCAGACCACCATTGATCACCGAGTTAGTACCCGTTTCAATATCTACTGACTTCAAAATATCGGCATGGATCTGCAAGTTACCCATGTGGTGATACATATAAGTATTTTGCGCTGCACCATCAATAGAAATTTTCAGGTCTTTGTCATCCATACTACGGATAGTAATACGTTGGTTTAATGAGTGAGCACCACCCACATCGATACCAGGAATGGAACGTAGTAGATCAGAGATGTGATCGGCTTGTTTATCGGCAATTTCCTGCTCTTTTAAGTACAGAGCGGATGTTTTGACTGCGGTAGACCAAACTTCAATTTTTTCTATGTTACCTGCATCTGCGAAAGCCGGTGCTGATATAACCCCCGCTAATGCTAAAGCAAGGGTGGAAGGGCGAAAACCTAACTGCTTTGTGCGAGAAACCAACATAAGTATCCTTTAATTTTTAATGTTAATACGAATCACTCGCAATATTGTACACCTTTACTTTTGTTGCTTTCTAAATATTAGTTATGCAAAATCGTCAATCTATTATGATTATTAGAATTAATTGGCACTTACTATGGAAGGGAATATTTTCAGCGCACAACTCAACAATCAGTTACTCTTTGCCAGTGGCTTGAACAGCCGAACTACCGTTTGTGACGAGAATAAACTGATAGCCATTGGTCGCTTATCATTTTTGCCTTTAAGTGAACATTTACAGCTTCATATCAGCCAATGTATTGAACAACAACAAACCAGTAATTGTGCTGAGTTACAAGAAAGTATCAACATCACCGTATTATTGAAGGGAAAAATCAAATTTAGAGTCGCTAATAAATACTACCACTTTGAAGTCACCAACAAGCCAATCGCTTTTGCCAATATTGTTGCACAGCCAGAACCTTTTACGCGTTACTTACACAGCCATCAAGAAGTCGAGAAACTCACTCTGAGTGTGTCAAAAGAATGGGTCAACGCGCGGCTGCAACGACAGGCTAACGCACTCTTTGCCAATACCAAGGTGGTCAAACTACCGCTATCTGACAAGGCAATTACTTTGACACAACAGCTCATGCAAACTCCGAGTTCCCCCTCACTTTGCCAGCAATTAGAGTGTGAAGGTAACGCAATACAGTGGTTAAGCTGCTTTTTCCCTTATCTTGTGGCGAACAATCAAACCACACATGCGCTCTATCGTTTGCCACCACAAACCGATATGGAACTAAGAAAAAACACTGCCATTGATTTACTGAATAGCGGTAAGAGTGTTGAGCAAGTATCACAAGAGCTTGCAATGAGCGTAAGCAGTCTACAGCGCTTCTTTAAACGCTGCTTTAACACTACACCTAAACAATACGTGAAACAAAGCAGACTAAATAAAGCGCGTCATGCGCTCTTGGTCGAAGGGTTATCAATTGGTGAAGCGGCCTACCTGGCCAATTATGATCACACTGCCAACTTTATCGCAGCATTTAAAAAGCAGTTTGGTGTCACCCCGATGCAGTTTATCAAAACACATCAAGCTGACACCCAAGTGACTTAACCAAGTTGTTTTTCAGTCGGTTTTGCCAAACGTGTGTAACATGTACTCACCACGCTTGCCACAACAAGGATAACTAAAGCCAATGCAATACAGAAGTTGGTAAACGTCAAACTGGCGATAGCAGGTTCAAACAACACAGGACTGATGAACTGGCCAGTAAAGTAACAGGTCGTCATGATCCCCATCGCCTTACCGCGCATAGCAGGCGGCACAAATTCAAATAACCATACTACCAAATTGGGACGGATGAGGCCCAACCCTGCACCAATCACCACACTTGCACCGACTATGGCAACTAACGTTTCCACCACACCAAGTAAGGCAAAACCAATGGCCACAATCAACCAACCCACTAAGTGTGCTTGTTTGATACTCAAGCGTTGACGTGCTCGACCATAACCCACTGACACACTCGCCATCGCCAATAAGAAAACAGCGATAACCAAACCTATGGTACTGGCTGAATGCCCCAACTCAGTCAAATGAAATGGCAGATGTATGGTTAAACCATATAACACAACGATTTCCACCAGCGCCAATGTACAGCACACTAAAAAAGTGCGGTTCATCCAATCGCTTGGCATTGCCGAAGGCTGTCCTTGTGGAGTTTTTAGTTCAGGCACTTTGACCCATACCCATACACCGGGTAGCACCAAAAGCGCCAAAGCATAAATCGCGAACACATAAGTCCAATGTTGCTCAGCTAAAAAACCCGCCAGCGCTAAAAATAACACTCCGCCAAACCCGCCAAATGCGGCTTGCAAGCCCATAAAACCGGAAAAGCGAGGCCCTTCAAAGTATCGCGCAGCGATGGTAGTACCACTGACCATAATAAAGGCCACAGCTAAGCCCATCAGCGCCCGGCTGAATAAAATCAGCCACAATGACGCTTGCCAGTAGTAGCCCAGTCCACCACTGAGTAAAAAAAGCCCTAAGGCGCTGACCAATAGTTTTTGACTATTAAGCTTGTCAACTAAAGTGCCCGCCAACGGAGCACACAAGGCGATGACCAAGCCTGGTAACGCCAAAGTCATTTTGGCCCAAAACGCTGCATTATCAATGTGAGAAAACGCTGCTGTCATGGCAGGCAATGCGGGGGCGAGTGTTGCACTGGCCAGCACCGTCATGGTACTTGCCAATAGCAAGAACCAGGTCGCTAAACGCGTTTGACTCATTTTGGGCCTCCAATGCGTTTGCGGGCACTAGCTACCGCTTTTTGATAATCCTGATATAGCTCATTTTCATCAAAGCGCGTGCTACGCCCTGCTTCCACAACAAGGTCACCTGCCACCATCACAGTATCCACATCCTTGCTAGAACCAGTAACGATAAAGGTGCGCAGTGGATGACCCGACAACTTATAACGGTAATCGTCATTGTTCACGAGTACCAAATCAGCTTGTTTACCTACCTCAATTGAGCCAATTTGCTGCTCCCACCCAAGTGCTTTGGCACCATACAAGGTCGCCGTTTTCAGTGCCAACGTGGGTGGGCAAGCGGTATTACAATTTTGTGCCTCATTGTGGCCAAGGTGGGCACCTCGCATTGCTTCACACATACCACCAATAAACGAAATGTCGCCATCCGTGCTACTAGACACCCACACGCCATCCTGTAAAAAGCGACCAATTTGCCCTGTTTCACTCACCGTGGCTTCACCCAACATGCCGTAGTGGGCTGGAGAGTGACAAATATTCACGCCGGTTTCGATCAGTCGCTGGTACTCATTTTCACTGGCATACGCAGTATGCACTGCTAATAATCTGTCGGTGAGTAGCCCCATCGCATCAAAACGCGCAATCGGCGATAAGCCAAATACCCGCTCCACTTCTTGACGCTCGTTTTTCAACGGCGCAAGATGGGTTGCATAAGGCACCTTGTATTGCTGTACGATACTGCCAAGTGCTTCAAGTTGTTTGTCTGAGCTGCCAAATGCGCCCATCACCGATGGCATCGCACCAACCAATCCTGAGCTATGGTTATCCCAAGTTTCAATCAAAGAAAGCCAGTCAGCGGTTTGCACTTCGGTGTCGGCAATAATGGTTGGCGTTGATTTATGCGCCTCCAGCATCACATCCGAGCCCCAACGGCTCACCCGCAGGCGCATGCCCAAATCGATTGCCGCAAGAGCCATCGCATCGGCTTTGTTTGCCGAGCCTACATCACCCAAGGCAGTGGTACCCGAGCGCAGTTGCGTCCACATGCTCCATCTAGCAATCGCCAGCCCTTCTTCTAAGCTCAGTTTGTCTCCCACTGTTGAAATGAAGCCAAACATCGAACCAAGGGCATGAATATTACCGCCATTCGAGTACGCGGTAGGCTCAACATGGCTATCGTCCGGCAATTCTGGATTGGGCGCAACAAAGCTTTCGTGCCAGTGTGGATTGATCAACCCCGGTAACATCAGCTTGCCTTGACCATCGATTCGCTTGTCAAACTCTTGAGGCTGCTCACCCTGTTCGCCCAATGCGACTATCTGCTTGCCATGCACCAGCACCCAGCCATTTGGGATCACGGTGTTATTTAAATCCGCAGTGTAAATAAAGACATTATCAATCAATATACGCTGACCATCATTATGGGGTTTTCTGCATACCGCTTTGAGGCTGTCCAGTTCACTCACCTGACCACTACCAAATGGCTGTTCACTCATTGCTTTGGCGAGCGCAGAAAAACGCTGCGTCGATAAACATGAACAGGCCATTATGCGTCATCCTGCGCGTCAAATAGACCTGCTTCTTTCATTTCAATTAATGACGCTTTCACAGCGGTGATAGTTTCATTAATATGTTCCTGCGTGTGGACACCGCAAATGAAATTCACCTCACGGCGCATTAAAATGCCACGCTTAGCCATTTGCGCTAAAAATGGGATCGCAAACTTCACATGCTCTTCTGGATTTTTAGCAAATAAGAACATTGGAATAGGATCATACCCCACCACACGAAGTGGTGTGCCCAACTGCTCAGAGATCTGGTTAACTTCGGCCTTTAAAATCGCCCCTAATTTGGCTATGTGCGCAGTAAAATCCGTACGTTGATACTCTTTTAAAACGGCATCACACACTTCAAGAGAAAGCATTTCCCCGCCAAAGGTGGTGGAGACCTGTAGTTCGTTAATTCTCGACATTAAGTCGCTATTACCTGCTACCGCCGACAACGGCATTCCCGCCGCAATGCCTTTTGATAGGGTAACCAAGTCAGCGGTAACACCAAAGAACTCTTGGGCACCGCCCGGTGCTAGCCTAAAGCCCGTCACCACTTCATCAAATACCAAGATCACACCGTGCTCAGTACAGGTTTCTCTTAATTGCTGTAAGAAGGCTTTTTCTAACACACGGTTGTAAGGCACTGACAACAATACCAACGCCAGCTCATCTTTTCTTTCAACGATTTTCTCGATGATTTTTGGCTCATCTGCTGGTATAAACAATGGCATGCGATGGGTCAGTTCAGCAATGGCTGCAGGCACTCCTGGGGTGTCGAACATGTATTGATCGTGCCAGCCATTGTAACCAACTGTCATGATCTCATCTCGGCCCGTCACGTGGCGTGCAAGTCGCACGGCTGCAGAATTCGCATCCGCACCCGTTTTGAAAAAGCGCACCATTTGCGCCCCTGGGATCACATCCACAAGTGTTTGTGCTGTTTGTACTTCAATTTGTGTGGGCAGTGAGTGGATAAGCCCTTTACTTAAATTCTCGGTAATGGCATTCACTACAACGGGGTGGTTATGGCCTAAAGTATTGGCCGCTAAACCACAGATAAAATCGATGTATTGATTACCATCCACATCGGTCACCATAGCGCCTTCACCTTTGGCTAAATAAACAGGAAATGCCCCCGGTGAAAACTGCTCCGGCTTTTTCATCATCGACTGCGTAAAACCAGCGATAACTTGCTCGCCCTGTGCTTGAAGTTGCTGTGATTGCGTAAAAGAAAGTGGCTGATTATTCATAATATCCTCGAAAAATTAGTGTCCCAGAGTGGCACCACCGTCAACCAACAAACTGGTCATAGTGATGTGTTTAGCTTGTTCACTGAGTAAAAACAAAATACTGTTAGCGATGTCAGTCGGTGAGGCGATGCGCCCAAGAGGAATACCCACCTTATAGTGCTCAAGATCGCCCGCAATGGTTTTGGCAGCACCATGTTCATCGCGCCATAATTGCTGCTGCATTTGGGTATTGGTCGACCCAGGGGCAACCAGATTGCAACGGATGTTGTACGACGCTAGCTCTAGCGCTAAGTTCTTGATTAAAGCGTCTAGTGCCGCCTTTGAGGCACAATAACTGCCCATGTTCATTCTCGGCGTTTGTGCCGCATTGCTGCCCACAGCTACGATGGCGCCACGTCGTCGAGTTTGCATTTTTTTGGCAACTGCTTGGCAAAGATAAAAAGCGCCATGGCAGTTCACCGCAAAGGTGTCATGCCAGTGTGTTTCGCTTTGCTCAAGTAGCGACCCCATGTGCAAAATACCCGCGACACTGGCCAAGTAGTCGATACCGCCCAGTTGTGCTTCAACAGCATCAACCACCTTGCGCACGTTGTCCTGATCGGTCACATCAAGCTTAATTTGGAAGCAATTGGCCGAGACTTCTGTCAGTATTTGCGCGTCAAAAGCAATATCCGCAGCGACGACCACAGCGCCTTGACGGAGCAACAAAGCCACCAGCGCTTCACCAATCCCTTGGTGCGCACCAGTAACAAACGCAATGCGGCCATTAAATTCATTGGCTATTGACATTAGTACACCTCATCCATGATCTCGTGGCGTCGCTCATGATAAGTTTCTTCATCTTGTCCACGGCGCCAGTAAGGGATGGCATATAGTTGCTTTTTGCTCAGCTCAAAGTCTTGAATTAACTGTTTTCGACAAGCCAATACCGCGCTGTTTTCGCCAGCGATAAAGGCACTGACAGAAGTCACATCGTTGGGAATAGTGATTTTTGCTATCTCTTGCGCCAGCTGCGTAGGGTTACCAACTTGACGTACCAACCAGTGAATATCCACGCCCTGAGGGGCTGCGATGGGATGTTTATCTTCAAGGCTGTCCAATTCAATAAACACCTGCGCTCTGGTCTGTGCACTAAAGTTCTCAACCAGCGCACTGATTGCGGGCACCGCGGTTAAATCTCCCGCTAAAATATGCCAATCCGCGTCAGCCAGTAATGGATCTGGACCACCCGGCCCAGCAACACCCAGTTCAGAGCCAACCTTAGCATTCACCGCCCAGCCAGATGCCGGGCTGCTATCACCATGCACCACAAAATCGATGTCGAGCTCGTTACTGTGTGGGCGAAATGCGCGAACAGTATAAGCGCGGGTGACAGGTCTATTTTCTGGCCATTTGATTTTGCCACTCTCGTCACGCGTAGGTAGTTCAAGCGTGCCAGTATCTCGATTGGCAAAAAACAACTTGATATGTGCGCCGTCATACCCTGCTGGAAATCCGAGTAATTGTTCCCCCGACACCGTAATACGCAACAGGTGCGGTGTGATGTAGCGCTTAGCTACACAATATACGCGGCGAGGTCCGCTTGGTTTGATTGGTTGTCGCTGACTCATAACAACTCCTCTGCAATTTTTGTCGATGCACCTTGCTGTTTTATCTGTTGGTAAGCGGCAGGGTGATATGCTTTATCAAGTAGCCCACAGGCAAATGCGTAAACAAGATAATTGGCTAAATCGGCTTTGCTAAACGCCTGTAGTGTCGCGCTATGTTGCTGACTCGTTCGTTTAAAGCCGTCATTATGTGCTTCAAGCGCCATGGGTTGATGTGATGATTGCGATGACTTTTGGCCTTGCGAAGTAAAGAAACTGGCAATCGCCAAGTCTTCTTCATCGCTCGACTGCTCAACCAACTCAATCCATTTGAGTAACGGAATAGTCTCAAATTCAAAGCCATATTCGCGTAGCCAAAGATACAGCTGAGATAAAGACACAAGATTTTGTGGTGTAACATTAAAAACGGCATGGTCACTTGTGCACAGCGTTTGCGCTGCCACAAATTTGGCAACCACATCTACTGGAGTCCAAGGTTCCAACACATCTAAATGCGGTAAACTATGGTGCTTTAAGCCGGTACGCAAAATCCGCCAAACCAAATCGTTACGATTAATATAGCCACTTTGCTTCGCGCCAATAACACGCGCTAATCGGTATACTTGTCCTTGTATACCTTGCTGTATAGCTTCTGCAACCATGGCCTCTGCTACCCACTTGGATTGCTGGTAACCATCGTGTAAGCCATCATGTAGAGAAACAAATGACTCAATCAGCGGCTCGCCATTGGCTGGCGCAACTGCGATAGTCGAAACATGATTAAATGGCACAGCGAAGTGCTTAGCGAACATCAGCAATTGCGCTGTGGTGTATGCATTAGCAGTTTTTAAACTGTTGTAATCACGCAGCACAGAAGTGTGCGCCGCATTGTGCAGTACATGTGAAACGCGCTGCCCCAGCGCTTGGTATGCGTGTTCATCCAAACCAAGTTTTGGCAGGGCAATATCAGTGAGTAAAATATCAATCCTTGCAAAATCAAGCTGACCAAGACTTTGTGCATCAAAGGCCTTCTGTAATCTCACTTTGCCATGCGGGATATCATCGGCTCTCACCGCACACACAACCTGCAATTGAGGTTGCTGTAGTAAGTATTTAAGCAGCTGTGCGCCAACAAATCCGGTAGCCCCTGTCAGCAATACCGTTTTGTCATCGCTCTTATCGCAAGCAGTCTGTACAACGGATTGAAGCTGAAGCTTAAACTGCGCTAGCTCACTCTGCAGCTGCTCGGTAATCGCTCCTGTATTTGCTGCAGATACTTCTCCCGTTTGTAAAGCGGCACTTAAATCTTGCAATGTTGGGTGTGCAAACAAAAACGCCACACTAACAGGCTGTTCAAGCAACTGCGTTAAACGTGCTGCAACCTGAATACATTGCAGTGATTGCCCGCCAATATCGAAAAAGTTATCTTCTGGACTAAACCCATTGATACCAAGCACCTCTTGCCATACTGACGCAATCTTCGCTTCAAAATCACTGAGTGCAGAAGGAACAGAAGTGTGAGCTTGCTGCGCTGACAATCGCTTGCGATCGATTTTATTGGCAGGGGTTTTAGGTAAGGCAGTATGCATGTACAACTGCGCTGGTAACATTGCACTAGGTAAGTACGTAGCCAAAGACTCACGTAATGATGCCAAGGTCCAGGCTTGTTCACTGACGATATGAGCTGAGAGTGCCTTAGGCTTGCCTTGGCTATCTTTGATGATGGTCACCGCGCCTTCTTGCACACCATCAAGGCTCAGTAAAACGGCTTCTATCTCACCAATTTCGATGCGATAACCGCTGATCTTTAACTGTGAGTCGGCACGCCCTAAATATTCGAGTTGGCCATCTGGTAACATACGAACCATATCACCAGTGCGATACGCATCAACATATTCATTACGAACTGGGTGCCAAAGCTTTACAAACACGTTCGCACTTTGTTCTGGCAACCCCAAATACCCGCTGGCTAACCCACAACCCGTTAAGCAAAGCTCGCCACGCTCACCATACTTGGCTATTTGAGTTGCTTCGCGCATCACCATTGCGCCTCTACCCGGCAATGGCAAACCAATCAGGCTTGTGTTGCTATTTACACTCAGATCAGAATAGGTCGCCACCACGGTGCCTTCGGTTGGCCCGTAGGTATTAAGCACGCGAACCGTTTGTGCAAACTGTTTACGCCAAGCTTCTGCCCGCTGTCTGTTAACCGCCTCACCGCCAATTATGATGGTATGCACAGCCCGTGGTAAGCGCGTTTTTGACTCACAAAGGAAGTGACATAATTCATGCCAGTAAGCAGTCGGTAAGTCTAACACCGTAATATGTTGTTTTTCGACTTCCTCTAGAAAACGCTCAAACGACTCTAGCATATCGTCATTGCGCAACACTAAGGTGGCACCCACAGTTTGCGTGACAAAGACTTCTTCAATGCAGGTATCAAAATGAAATGGGGCAAACTGCAACACACGGTCACTAGCTTTAATGTTATAGGCCGCTTTAGCGCCATGCACAAAACCAGCTAATGCACCATGGCTTATTTGTACACCTTTAGGCTTGCCCGTAGAACCTGAGGTATAAATTAAATACGCTTGCGCATCAGCCGATGGGAGTGCAGGAACAACCAAGGCGTCGGTGATTTGCGTCTGTTGCTCCACAACATTTAAAGTCGCAATCCCAACATCCTTAAACAGATCTAAATCAGCGCTGTCATTATCTACTAAGGCAACAAACGGCTTAGCATCTTCAGCAATAATTCGATTTCGACTCGAAGGCGCATCAATATCAATAAATACAAATCGGTGTCCGGTCAGAAGCACAGCCCACATTGCTAACACTGTATGCTGACTGCGTGGCAACGCCAACAACACACAGCCATCATCGTGCTTCGCTATGTTACTCAACCTATCAGCCAGCCATAATACCTGCCGCACGAGTTGTTCATAACTAAGCACTTGCCCATCTATCGTTTGTATCGCAATGTGGTCAGGCGTATTTGTCGCATGCATAAACAAACTTTGTAGGACACCCGTTTGCTCTATGGGAGCTGGTGTTGCACATAGAGCCAAGTCGGCGACCATCGTTTGCAAAGGCAACGTAAGTTGCTCGCAAAGGCGATTAAGTAATATTAAAAATTCATGCTGTAACTGCGTCAATTCAATCTGACTATAACCACTTTGATTGCCTTCAATTTCAAAGCGAATACCACCATCCGCTTGCTTGATAAATATAAATGCAATGTCTTCAACTGGCCCGGCGGATATCGGATGATTTATCACTGTCTCACCTTGGCATGTTTCAAAACGCTCAAAAGGCAAAATGTTCACTACGGGGCCAAATAGACGCTGTGGTAATTGCTGCGTAGTAGCCTCAGCTTTAAGATTCTCATAGCGATAACGAAAATGGCGCCTGCTTTGCTTTAATTGCTTACTCACCTGTTGCAACAATTGCGCAAAGTGCACGACACCCGCAAAGTGCACCGTCACTGGCACAATATTCATATGCATACACGGCGTATTGGCAGCTTTTGAGGCAATGCGATTGGCAACAGGCATGCCTATAATTGTTTTTTCAACGCCACTGCGCTGGTAGACAAGGTAACTCACCACGGTGAATAACAGCTCTGACCAATTACTATTTTTTGACTGAGCTTGGTGCTCTAATTGCGCCAGTTGAACAGCGGTTATCAACGTCGATACTTTACATTTCTCTGCATTGGCATCGAGCGTATGCTGAGTCAAAGTAACAGCATTGCCAAAGCCACTTAACTGCGCCAGCCAATATGCTCTATCTTGTTGATACCATTTGCTGGCGCGGTATTTCGCGTCTTCGTCAATGACAGCTAGATACTGTGCTTCATCAGAAGTGACATGATGACCTTCATACGCCTGCAAAACACGATTTGAGACTAACGCAAAACTAAATCCATCGAAGGCAATATGATGGGCCCCTAACACCCAAAAGTAGCGATTAGTTGCCAGACGAACTATCGCATGGCGATACAAGTCTCCACGCGCTAAATCGTAGGGCATCGCTTGCCATTGCGCGATAAATTGCAACGCCGCAGAATCAGGGTTAGCTTGATGCGACACATCAACGTACTCGCCCAATTTAGTGACACGCTCCGACTCACTCAGCAGAGCTTGCACAGGCTCACCTTGTTGCGAAGTAAAACGCACATTCACTGCAGTGGTGTTTTGCAGCACTTGAGCGCCGGCGAGCAAAAAAGCTTGTGCGTCGATCACCGTATTGAGTTCAAGATATTCAGCAGTGTTGTAGCGGGTACTGTGTGGCTGCTTTTCCTGTCCAAGCCAAATACCCAGCTGCGCCGCGCTCAAAGGCAATTCAATCATGCCGATAACGCCTCAGGCTGGGAGCTCTGACTCATGATCTCATACCAATCATTGATGGTGGTCCCTTCAGCCAGTTGCGCCAGAGTAATATCCACTCCCTGCGCTCGCCATTGGTCAAGCAAAGTCATAACACGAATAGAATCTAAACCAAGATAAAGCAGGTTCTCTTCTGGGTCGACTTCTTCCACGTCAATATTCAGCACAGTTGCCACCGCCAGCTGTAACGCCGCAACCGATGGCGCGCCGTGCGCGTCTTCAACAGCTAGATTGGTCGCGGTTAGGCCTGATATCACTTCATCTAATAGCTGCACTTGTCCACAGCGAGATGAAATGTACTCTAAGGCTTGAAGGTGGTCACTATCGCTAAAATCTGCAATAGCATCAGCGACCACAAACGCTTTCACATCGTACATAAACGCATCCAGCGCCGTCGATAAAATACCGATGTGTGCATAAATGCCGCATATAAGTAACTGATCTCGGCCTTGTGCACGCATGTCATCGAGCAAGGTGCTGCGCTTAAACGCACTATAGCGCCATTTTGTATAGACCTTATCATCATCAGCCGGTGCAATAGCAGGCAATATACTGGTGTCCTGCTCGGTCAAACCCGTGCCCCAAAAATCTGTCAGCAGCGCTCTATCTTTAGGATCTTGATTGGCTGGCTGTGCCGTGTAAACAACGGGGATCCCAGCTGATTTTGCTACTGAGATCAAACGCTCAATATGCTGAACTAACGGTTTCATCGGCGCACTTTCAACATCGTAAAAATCGACAAAATAGGATTGCATATCATGTACAAGGAGCACGGCTTTATTAGGATCGAGTTGCCATTGCGTTCGATTATTTGGACGATTAGTTGGTAACTGATATGAATTGATGCGTGGGATCGCCATAATTATTTCCTATTCCTTATTATGCGTTTTGTACTGACGTAAGTAAGTTTGCGATATGTTCGCGCAGTGCACGTTTATCTACCTTGCCCACTTTGGTTTTAGGCAAACTATCTATGAACTCGAATCGGTCTGGGTATTTATAATCAGCGAGCCCTCTGCCACGAATGAAGCGATTCAAGGCGATTTTAGTTAATGGTTGCTCAGTATTATCACGCACCACAACAAAGGCACAAATTCGTTCCCCCAAAAGCGGATCTGGCATTGCGACCACCGCACAATCGTGCACATTCGGGTGTGCGAGTAGTTGGTTCTCAACTTCTTCTGCGGCGACTTTTTCGCCCCCTTTATTGATCTGATCTTTATCGCGACCTTCTACGATAATATTTCCACATGGGCTGAGTTTGACCACATCTCCGCTACAGTAAAATCCCTCTGCCGTGAAAGCCGCCAAATTATGCAGCTCAGCATTAAGGTAACCACGGAACGTATAAGGCCCTTTCGTCGTTAATAATCCAGGTTCTCCATCTGGCACTGGCTGATTATTTTCATCTACGATACGAATGAGATCCGCCTCACTCATCGGTCTACCTTGTGTGTTGTGGCGAGTCCATTGGTTATCATCCAAACGCGTGTAGTTAACCAACCCTTCCGCCATGCCAAACACCTGCTGTAAAGTCACTTGTAAATCATTTTCAAGCCGAGCTGCTAATGTAGCGCTAAGCTTTGCGCCACCAACTTGGATCACTGCCAATGAACTTAAGTCGTAGCGTTCACGCTCTTGTGAGTCGAGCCACAAAGTCACAGCTGGTGGAACAAGTGCAGTCCAATTAGCACGGTGTTTTTGGATCAGTGAAAAGCAACTACTGGGTGAGGGATCTGGCGCGCAAATGACCGTTCCGCCAGCATAAAACACGCCTAGCGCACCGGGTGAGCTTAATGGAAAATTATGTGCCGCAGGTAGCGCGCACAAATAACGCGTTTGCTCATTCCACTGGCAAACCTCGACGCTTTGCCGAACGCTATAGTAATAATCGTTGTGCGTACGCGGGATCAGCTTCGGCGTACCTGTGCTACCACCAGACAGCTGAAAAAATGCCACATTGTCAGCTTGGTGTTTACGAAAAGGTAGAGAATCGAAATGCTCGAAACTAGCTGATGCATAGAGCTTTTCAGTGAGACTGCGTGTCCAGTTTGTCTGCCCGCGGAGCAGTACGTGCGCAAGTTGAGGCGCGCTCGTTTTTAGTTGTTCAGTGAATGCACCGTCAGCAAATAACGGGTGCTTAGCATCGGCAATGATTAATTTTGGATTTAATGCATGAGCATAATGCGTGAGCTCCAGCTGGTTGTGGTTCATCAGCGCATTAACAGGTAGAACTGCTAACTTTTGTAGTGCGAAGAACACCACATAAAACTCATAACAATTTGGCAATTGCACAATCGCTGTATCTCCGGCAGCTAAGCCCTGATTAGCTAAGTATCCAGCTAACCTAGTTGCTTCTTTGTCTAAGCAGCCATAAGACTTTTCATTGCCATCGTCGATTACGGCAATAGCGGTTGGATTGTTTTGCACTTGTCGCTCTAAAATTTGGCACAATTCCTCATCAATCCAATACCCAAATTCACGATATCGCGCAACTTCCTCAGCCGGCCAACCGATACAACTATTTAACATAAATAAAACCTTATGAAATTATTTATAAAGGAGCTCTATCCAACATAACTTTTTCAGCGCTTCGCCTTAGAAACAAAGGAATGGTAAAGAGTCTTAAAATCAATAAATTAAAAACTAACAAACGAACTAATTTGCTCACAACGTCACTATGACGATCTCGCTTGGGCAAAATTTAGGAAAATTTTCATATTTTTTTAATTTCATTTGTTCTCGCCATGAAAACCTAAAAAAGACACAAACGTTGCATTTTAGTGATCAAGAAAAAATTTTATGTGTTGACAAAAAGCCAAGATTGGAATTAGGATCTAACTGATAATTATTTTCATTACGACCAATTAAACAAAGGAGGGGAAAATGACAGCTGGTCAAAGTGCTAATCCTGTGCAAGCCGAACACTGTTGGTCTGACGTAATCGAAATGCAAAGGAGTAAATTGATTGTTTACCTGACTTCAATTTTACACTGCCAATACTTAGCTGAAGATGCCCTACAGGAAACATTCATTCGACTGTCAAAAATGTCAGACCCCTTCGAATCCGTATCAAATCAAAGTGCGTACTGCTATCAAACCGCAAAAAATATAGCCATTGATATGCTCAGAAAAAAATCGAAAGAAAGCTGGATCAGTATTGAGAATGCAGAGCCTGCTCAGTGTGTTGATACACAAACCAACATTGAAGAAACACTGATTGAGCAAAGCCTTAACGGGCGAATAATGCAGGCGGTTGGCTCTTTATCAAAGCGCCATCAAAACGTTCTAGGTTTGTACAAACGCGGTGGTTACAAACAAAAAGACATCGCTAAAATATGCGCCATATCACCTACTTTAGTTAACTTTACACTGCAGGAAGTGGTTTCTACTTGTCAAACAGTGGTCGCTTAGGCATCAAGCTTAAAACTTTAATGTCTCATTTTGTCTCAATCATAACAATAAAGCAGCAATAAACTTGCTAAAAATATTGCAAAAAAAGAACTAATAGCACTATCCATCGGCGTACATACGCAAATTTTCTTTAAGGGATCAGAGTATTGAATAACATCAATAAACTCACAACATGATACGCTGAATATAACCTATATTTAATATATGGCTTTAACCTTCTGAGATCTCAGTATTGCGATTCGCTCTGCTTCTATTTCTGGTGCTATCAAGTTATCCTTCTCACACCAAGGGTTTGAGCAAAACCCTCAATATTAGTACAGGCCAATGGCCTCCTTATATGGACCAAGCGAGCCCAAACGAAGGCTGCGTAGCAAGGTTGATCCGAGATGCATTCGCAGTCTCTAACTACAGAGTTAGATTTAATTTCATGCCTTGGGACAGAGCATATCATGAAGGCATGAAAGAAGAGTTTATTGGCAGCGCTTATTGGTATAAAAGCAAAGAAAGAGCACGTTACTATACATATACTTCCTACCCACTAACGGAAGAAGTCACCCGCTTCTATCACCTTAAAGAGCTAGACTTTAAATATGATAATTATGAGGACTTAAAACCATTCACACTTGTTCTCAACCAAGGCCTAACTTATCCAGAAACTTTATTGGAAGCTATAAAGAAGTATGAAATAACCACTGTCAACGCTACGTACACAACTAAAAATTTATCGTACCTGCTAAAAAAAAGAGGCGACGTTGTCATTTTAACAGAACAAACAAAAGCAGCTTACGCAAAAGAGTTAACTAAAAAACAGCTCTCCAAGATAACCTATCAGGAGAAACCCGCTTTCATTCTTCAAGGCTTTTTACTGATCAATAAGCGCCACAAAGAATATGTAGCGATCTTTGACAAAGGAATCGCAACACTTTGGGAAGATAAGTCTTATAAGGAATATTATCAACAGAACTGCTTACATAGAAAGAATGAATGAATGAATGAATGAACTTGAGTCATATCACGTATATACCATTGGGGATGGCGCTCGCTTATCACGGGCCTCTGTAGGTTGGAAAAGCCGAAGGCGCCTTCCAACAACAGTGTAAAAGGTTAGCAACTGGAGCGAAACACTCTCTTTATCACCGAGTTTATTCTGCAATAATGCAAGAGACAATTTTGCACACAACAAAAAGCCCGACTCTTTCGAATCGGGCTTTCTCTTAATAGGTGCCTGGCGATGTTCTACTTTCACATGGCAACTGCCACACTATCATCGAC
>NZ_JBSVEM010000028.1:0-54814 GCF_056312285.1 Pseudoalteromonas sp. ABE4_541 | reverse complement strand
CCATCAAAAAGCGTAAGCTGTTCCCACATGATGACTCGGCTAAAAAGGTAGTTTACTTGGCTATTGAGCAGGCATCTAAAAAATGGACGATACCGATAAGGAATTGGAAATCGGCCTTAAATCGATTTATGATCGAATTCGAAGACCGATTAAAAGATGTTATTTAAAACTGGCAGTTACACAAAATGTGTTACAGGGTCTTAAACTTTGTGCTCAGCTACGCTTTCGTCAGCTATTTTTACTCTTGCCGCTTTGGTCAACCTCACCAGTTCTTTACGCACACAAACACTGTCTAAACACAGCTTTTCAAACTGAATGTAGTAGTTCTTTTCATTTGCGCGCAAGTAACAGCCGTCGCTGACGATGGTCGTCATTTCAACCTCATCCGCTTCTAAACCGTGGGTGAGTTTTAGGATAAGACGGTTTGCGTCGCTATGGTCGTCGTTCATGTGGTTAACCATATGGGCTTCATCATTCAGATCCCATTGTGGTAGCGTTTGTCGCCACTCGTCTTTTTCAATCCAGAAAATATGACCAAAGCCACCAATGTAACGCACACGCTTTACTTCCATGCGCCATAGCTGAAAGTCGTGCGCTTGACGGTAACTAACGGCTTCTGGATATTGGCGTTCGTAACGGGCAAGCAAAGCTTCATGTTCTTGTGCTGGAACAGGAGATGCGTCACCCACCACCGTCACACGGGCGTGGGCATTCTGGTCCCCTTGCTCGGCGGCATCAAACACGGTTGCACACATTTTGCTTTCTTCAGATAAATTACGTGAGTGTTGGGCAATGCCTGCGATGTAAAAAATTAAGCGGCCCTCGTTATCACTCATAAAAGGAGAAACTGAACCAAAAGGGTAACCCGCTAAATTTTTGGATATGGTTGAAATCACGCAAACATTGGATTGTCTGACTAAAGTTCGTGCTTCAAAAGCAGCTTGTTCACGCATGGGTAACTCCTCGTTGTGGTTCTGAAAATATCATAGGTATTTGATAAGTAGGATGCGTTGTGATTTGCATCAAAGTCCTATAAATCGGCTGTAAAACCGAAGGTTGTAGTACCTCTTGGGGTGAACCATCATGGCTCAGTTTCCCTTGGCTGAGTAGTAAAACGCGATCAGCATATAAAGAGGTCAGGTTTAAATCATGTAACACCGCGATTACGGTATTGCCTTGCTGTGCAAACGCCTTAGCCTTGCTTAGCGTCAGGTGTTGGTGGTGCATATCAAGCGCAGATGTAGGTTCGTCCAACAACATTAACTTGCCTTGTGTATCGGGGTTGTGGGCATCCAGCTGTGCCATACAGCGGGCAAATTGTATACGTTGAAACTCACCACCAGAAAGCGCGGTGACATCGCGATGAGCAAGTTTCTCTAAGCTAAGTTGTTCAATCAGTTGTGCGACGACTTGAGCCTGAACAGCAATTGGTTCATGGTATGGGTAGCGGCCCATTGCAATCAACTCATTGGAACTAAATGAAAAATTCACACGGTTATTTTGTAAAAGCACGGCGCGTTTGGTGGCGAGTGTTTGCTCATCTAGGCGCTGCATTGACTGACCATTGAACTTAATTTGTCCAGAAAATGGGATGTCGCCACATATTGCACTCAGTAATGTTGACTTTCCTGCGCCATTTTCACCAAGCAATACAACAAGTTCGCCTTGATTTGCGGTAAAGTTAATATTATCTAGAATTGCTTTGCTACCACGTTGAATAGACAAGTTTTCACACTTAAGCATGTAATCCTCGTTTTTGTTTTAACAGTTGATAGACAAAAAATGGGCTACCAAATAGCGCGGTAATAATACCGATGGGTAGCTCTGATGGTGCAACGATTAAGCGCGAGATCCAGTCAGCCAGAAGGATCACTAAGCAGCCTAATAACATACTCAGTGGTAGCATACGTCTTAAATCAGGTCCTACTAACAAACGTGCGATATGGGGTATGAGTAGGCCGACAAAACCAATCATACCAGACATTGCCACCGCACCACCTACGCCAAGTGCCACGATAAATACAATCTCCGACTTTAAACGTTTAACGTTCACGCCCAAATGGCGAGCTTCCAGTTCACCGAGCATTAACGCATTGATTTTTTTGCGGCGAATGAATAATGCGTAAATACTCACTAATATTAGTGGTGCGCCATATTGTAATGCAGACCAGCTAGCCCCTCCCATAGAGCCCATTTGCCAGTAAGTCATTAAACGCAAAGAGCTATCATCGGCAAAGAAACTTAATAAGCCAATCACCGCCATAGCCATGGCGTTTATTGCTACACCCGCAAGTAGCAAGGTGGTGATTTGAATTTGTCCATGATGATTGGAAATCTTATAAATAAGTCCTGTTACGGCAAAAGCACCTACAAATGCTGCGGGTGCGACCATCGCTTCGTGAATAAAGCTCACTTGTGCTGAAAGGGCTATAACAGAAACAGCACCAACAGCGGCCCCCCCTGTAACACCCATTAAACTTGGGTCGGCCAAAGGGTTTCGGCATAAGGCCTGTGTAGCAGCTCCTGCGCTTGCTAGCACGGCACCAATTAAAATAGCCAGCACTAACCTTGGCAAGCGAATTTGTGTCATCACCGTTAGGTGAAGCGGTTGTACATCGCTCGTCATTGAATCAGGTAGTAGCCATACAATAGGCATTTTCCAATCCCAGCCTATTGCGCCACTGCTTAATGATAACCAAGCAAGTAGCCCAAGCAGTGCGCCACTGATCCAGTACCACTGAATGTGACGTTCGCTATTCATAAATGAGGATACTAAGGCGCTCATAACATCTCTTGCTGGTAGGCTGCCAGTTGCGCAATTGCTTCAGGTAAGCGTGATGTCATACCAATGGAAATTAACGAGTCCATGACAAGTACTCGACATGCTTTCGCTGCAGGCACAAGAGCCAATGAGGGCAGTTTACAAAATGCTTCTTTACCGCCAAGAGAATAAACGGTATGGCTGGGAGCGACGATAAAGTCAGGATTTGCCGCCACCATTGATTCGGTATTATAAGGTTTGAAGCCGCTTTCAGTCGCCAGATTTTCTACCCCAGTATAAGAGAACAAAATATCAGGCACGGTCTCGCTACCAGCGACTAAAACTCCGCGTTCACTGGCTGAGAGGATAAACATAGCCTTATGTTGTATGGGTGCGGCTTTATCAGGTAATTGTAGTTGTAGTTGACGGATCAGTGCACGTGCATTGTGCTGCTTATCTAACTCTTCTCCCAATCGCTCGATAAGGGCAAACAGCTCTTTCACTTGTGTGGGTTTGGGGTAGTGATTAACACGAACGCCAGTACTTTTTAGTTGTGTTAGTACCTCAGGGCGGCCAGTGCCTTCGAGTGTTAATATCAAAGTTGGTGATTGAGATAGAACGCCTTCGGCAGCTAAATCACGATAGTAGCCAACTTTTGGCAGTTGTTGTGCTTCTTTTGGCGATGTGCTTGAAGTATCAATCGCGACAACTTGGTCTCCTGCACCAATGGCAAACACAATGTCTGTTAGCGTACCGCCAGCGATCACAATTCTTTGTGCTTGGGCCGTGAAGCTCATAGCGACTAAGGCGATTAGCAAATATAAACGTAGTTTCATGCTGTTTCTCATTTTTTACAAAAAGTCTCTCTAGATGCTTGGCGATTACACAAAGCATCCATCACGTATGCGTTGATGAGGCGAATAATACCGAACTGAGTTAAGTAAATCTATATAAATATAAAAATGCGAACTATTTTCATTTGCAATTAGGGTTAAGTGATTTTATAGTGCACAAAAAATCACGCTCTCCCTTTTTGAGGTATAAAAAATGGTTATAAGACACACGGCAATTTCTTTGGGTATTTTCGCAGCTTGCTCTGGAGCAACTCATGTGCAGGCAGAAGAGTTTGAAAAAAACAAAGATGTGATCGTAGTTACAGGTTCTCGTGTCGAGCAAGCGCTGGGTGATGTGGCTGGCAGTGTGAATGTGGTGACAGAACAAGATCTAGAAGATGAGCTGGCGGTTGATTTAAACACTGCATTCCGTTATCAAACAGGTGTGAGTGCAACAGGCAATGCAGGGCAAGCTCAGGCTTTGAACATTCGTGGTATGGGTGGTAACCGTGTCGTTTATGTCAAAGATGGTCGTCGCATGAATGATGCATACGAAGGAGGACAAGGATTACTGATCGGTCGAGGTTACTTAGACGTGGATGATGTGCGTCAAATTGAAGTTGCTAAAGGTGCAGCATCATCACTTTACGGCTCGGACGCGCTTGGCGGTATCGTTGTGATCACGACGAAAACACCAAAAGACTATCTTAAGAATGATAATCAATATACAAGTGTGCAAGCCGGGTTTAACGGTGTAAGCGATGAAACATCACTATCGGGTGTATTCGCAACACGCTTTGATGAACATGCCATTTCAGCACAATTGACACGCCGTGATGGTAAAGAAACACAAAACTATGATGAAACCCTGCCTGAGCTGGATTACCACTCGGATGCAATGATTTTAAAATCACAACATGATTTGACCAGCGCAAGTTCGTTGCTTGCCACGATTGATTTTTTTGAACAAGAAACTGAACAGTTGATCACGACGGGTAGCCATGAGACAGTCGATGATAACCGCAATGTTTCATTCTCTTTAGCCTATCAAACGGCCAACCCTACAGTGGTGTATGACAACTTAAGTGCACAAGTTTATTTGACTGATTTTGAACAAAAGAGTGCACAAATTCGCGCTGGTAATGGTCGTTCAGGCCCTTATGTCGATCACAACGACTATCGTTTTGAGCAGCAAATCTTTGGTACCAAGTTAGTGCTCGATAAAAAGCTAATGACGGGCAACGTTGCACATCAGCTAGTTTATGGCTTTGACTTTGAACGATATGACACCACGCGTCCACGGGTGAAGTCACGCTTTGATGTTACCGGCCAAGCTTTATTCTCTGATGAACCACAAAAAGCATTCCCGGGGGCAGACACCGATATGCTGGGTGTATTCGTGCAAAACAATATGGCTTTAATTGAAGATACACTAGACTTGCAGGTGGCACTGCGTTGGGATAGCTATGATATGCAAGCGAAACGCAGTGACTTATATAATGTGGAGTTTAAAGATATTGACGAAACGGCGTTTTCTCCAAAAGTTGGTTTGGTGTATTCGTTAACCAACAATTTACGCGTGTATGCTCAGTACGCCGAAGGATTTAAGATCCCACCACACGATCAAGCCTACCAAAGTCATGGTGTAGAGCCATTTTATCAAATACTGCCGAATGAAGATTTAGACCCAGAATACAGCAAAGGTATTGAACTGGGTATTCGAGGCGATTTTGATAATCATCAATTTACATTGACGACGTTTAACACTCAGTTTGATGGCTTTATTGCTTCAAAAATAGTACGCACTGAAGCGACGCGTATTCCTGGAGTGAGTAAAGCTTACTACCAGTATCACAATTTATCAGATGTAGAAATAGAAGGAGCAGAGGCCACATACACGCTTTGGCTTAACGATCAATTGGCGATTGATAGTGGCATAACCTATTTGCATGGCAAAGATAAGTTCAACAACACTTATTTAGAGTCTATTAACCCATTAAACGGTTATGTTAAAGCCCGATATGAAGTAGGCGAATTATCTTTAACTGCAGCGCTCAAAGCGGCTCAAAAGATGGATAAAGTGCCAGATGAGAGCAATGTGAAAACCAGTGGCTGGGGGACGGTCGATTTATTTGCACAATACAAGTTTGGTAAGTGGCAATTGAACGGTGGTGTCTTCAACCTTTTGGACAAGCAGTACTTACAATATAATGATGTAGCAGGACAAAGCGCTGAGGCGAGCCTCAACCAGTATACGCAGTCAGGCCGCCATTTTGCGTTAAACATTAAATACACACTGTAGTATCATTGTTAGGTGCCGTTTAGGCGGCATCTAGCCCAAATGCACTTTAGTCCATGAGTTTTGTACACCATATATGAACGAAACCACCATAAAGTGCGTCGAATTTAAGTGGCAAAGCGAGAAAACTTAATTCTTACTTGCATTGTTGAAAAAAACTCGTACAATTCCCCAGCTTCCCAATAGTGGGAAGTAAATCTTATTAATGAAAACAGTCAATCTATTCAGAGGACGGTATGGTAACTATTCGTTTGCAACGTGGTGGCGCTAAGAAGCGTCCTTTCTATCAAATTGTGGTTGCGGATAGCCGTTTCTCGCGTGACGGTCGTTTCATCGAGAAAGTAGGTTTCTTTAACCCAATCGCTGCTGGTCAAGAAGAAAAACTTCGTCTAGACCTTGCCCGTGTTGATCACTGGGTAGGTCAAGGTGCAGGTCTTTCTGATCGTGTAGCTAAGTTAGTTAAAGACGCTCGTAAAGCGGCTTAATAGGCGTAAGTGTAACCATGAGTCAAGAAAACACCTCGATTATTGTAGTAGGTAAGCTTGGTGCCCCTTATGGTATTAAGGGCTGGCTTAAGGTGCATTCATTTACTGATGATCCCCAAGGGATCTTCGATTTCAGCCCATGGTTGATAGGGCAACAAGGTAAATGGCAAACCCTTGAAGTAAGCGACTGGCGTCGCCACAACAAGGGCTTTATCGCCAAGTTCGCGCAAGTAAACGACAGAGACCAAGCAATGGCTTTAACCAATGTGGAAATTTCTGTAGATTCTGCGCAACTGCCAGATCTTCCTGAAGGGGAGTTCTATTGGCGAGATCTCATCGGCATGTCTGTTGTAACCGATAAAGGTTATGACCTTGGACAAGTTGATGACTTGATGGAGACAGGATCAAATGACGTTTTGGTTGTGAAAGCAAACAAAAAAGATGCATTTGGTCAGTCAGAGCGTTTGATTCCTTTTTTAACTGATTCAGTTATTAAAGAAGTGAAACATGATGACAGACAAATTATTGTTGATTGGGATCCAGGCTTTTAATGAGCCAGCAAAATCCATTATGGGTTGGGGTGATTTCACTTTTTCCCGAAATGTTTGATGCAATAACCCAACAAGGCGTTACAGGCCGCGCGGTTAAAAACGGTTTAATCGATTTTAACTGTTGGAATCCAAGAGACTATGCCACAGATAAGCATAGAACAGTGGATGACAGACCTTACGGTGGTGGTCCTGGCATGTTGATGATGGTTCAACCATTACAACAAGCAATACTTGCAGCTAAATCAGCGGCAGGTGAAGGCGCTAAAGTAATTTATATGTCCCCTCAAGGGCGAAAACTAGATCAACAAGGCGCGGCTGAATTAGCCAAGTCAGAAAAATTGATTTTAGTAGCTGGTCGCTATGAAGGTATAGACGAGCGGATCATTGAGTCTCATGTAGATGAAGAATGGTCCATCGGTGATTTTATCCTCAGTGGTGGTGAACTGCCAGCCATGACATTAATTGATGCAGTAGCGCGATTAGTGCCAGGGGTGTTAGGTCATAATCAATCTGCGGAGCAAGATTCATTTTCGGATGGCTTGTTAGATTGCCCTCACTATACTCGGCCAGAAACATTGGATGGCAAACAGGTACCTGCTGTATTACTCAGCGGTAACCACCAAGAGATAGCCAAATGGCGCACTAAGCAGTCGTTAGGCAGAACTTGGTTACGACGTCCAGACTTGTTGCGTAACCTAGCTCTGACTGAGGAGCAAGCGGCACTACTCGCTGAATTTCAGCACGAGTACCAAAAAGCTTGTGGCTAGAAGACAGTTACACCTAGGAATGTGAGAAATAAAATGGCAAAAGTAAACCAAAATATTATTAAAGAGCTTGAAGCTGAACAGCTTAAGCAAGACGTACCTGCGTTCGGCGCTGGTGATACAGTTGTTGTACAGGTACGCGTAAAAGAGGGTAACAAAGAGCGTCTACAGGCCTTTGAAGGTGTTGTAATCGCTAAGCGTAACCGTGGTCTACACTCAGCTTTCACAGTTCGTAAAATTTCGAGCGGTGAAGGTGTTGAGCGTGTATTCCAAACGCACAGCCCACTTGTTGACAGCATTACAGTTAAGCGTCGCGGTGCAGTTCGTCGCGCTAAGCTTTACTACTTGCGTGAGCGTTCAGGTAAATCAGCACGTATTAAAGAGAAACTTAACTAATACGCGCTTTTACCACGCTAAAAAAACAGGCCACTCATTGAGTGGCCTGTTTTGGTTTGGCATCCTAAACTTTATGATACCAACCCGCAATAACACTTAATCACTTTGAGGGATTAAATCTGATGATAACTGCGTTAAAAATTTCTCATTTGGAACAACTAAATAACGAAATTTTTGCCTTGTCTACATGGATGTAGGTACCGTAGCGATAGCAGGGCGCGGTAGCGGTAGCGGTGCTACTTACAAGGTTTTCTTGCCTCAAAATAGACAACTTAGTTAAGTGGATTGGTATAACCTGAACTCGGGGTAACGGATATGAGAAAGCCCAGTCAATGAATTCATTGCCAGAGTAAAATACATATCGCTTATGCCGAATTGAGGTTCACATATAGTTTCTTTCACTTTTCTCTACAGTAGGAACTTGATAGACTGCCTGTATCAAATAATTTACTAGTGTAAACTTTAATATACAACAATGGCGAGCCTGATGGACTTAAATGAATTGAGAAGTAGTATCGATCAATGCGATGCAGAATTAGTTAACTTACTTGCCAAACGTAGTGCGCTGACAGAGCAGATCGGCATTATCAAACAACAGACCGGCGCACCTTTACATGCCCCAGACAGAGAAGCGGCACTCATCGCCTCAAGGCGTGAGCAAGCGGAAAACCTGAATGTAAACCCTGATTTGGTTGAAGATATATTGCGCCGTATGATGCGAGAAGCGTACGAAAACCAGCAGGGTAAATTGGCCTGCGCTGCACCTGAACTGTCGCCCGTTGTCATTGTGGGTGGTAAAGGCGCGATGGGCCAGCTATTTGCGAAGCAGTTTTTACGCTCTGGCTATGAAGTCAAAATCATCGACCGTGAAGAAAGTGCTCAGGCCAGTGCGCTGCTAGAAGGTGCAAAGTTGGTGCTGATCAGCGTACCGATAAATGCACTTGAGCAGGTGGTGAACAATTTACCGCCATTGCCAGAGGACTGTGTTCTGGCTGACATTACTTCTGTGAAGCAAGGCCCTCTCAAAGTGCTTCTGTCGAAGCATCATGGTCCCGTTGTTGGCTTACACCCCATGTTTGGTCCGGATATATCACACTGGGTGAAACAAACCGTGGTTGTTTGTGCAGGAAGAAACCATGAAGCCTGTAATGGCTTGTTAAAGCAATTGGCAATTTGGGGGAGTCAGTTGGTTGAGATTGATGCTAAAAAACATGATCAGGCTATGCAAATTATTCAGGTGATGCGTCACTTAACCACGTTCGTTTATGGGCAGTTTTTGTCAAAGCAGTGCCATACATTGGATGAGTTGCGCAGTTGCTCGTCACCTATTTATCAGTTAGAGCTTATGATGGTTGGTCGCCTATTCGCGCAGTCGCCTGAGTTATATTCAGACATCATGTTGGCTCAGTTTGATGATGTGGAAGGGTTGCTAGCGAGCTATCAGGAAACCTTCGCTGCAACGATAGAGAAACTACAAAATGCAGATAAAGACGGTTTGATAGAAGCGTTTTCACAAGCTAAGCACTACTTCTCCGATAGCGCTAAGCACTTCTTATCTCAAAGTCGTGGCCTATTGAATAAAGCAAATGATGCGAAGGTGTTGGATTAATACTAATTCGTTATAGCACTTAACCATTGGTTAAGTGGATCGATATTGGGCAAGTTAAGGTTATACCTCAACTTGCCTTTCAGACTTTACAATACCTCGACCGCTTTCATCGATTCACTTTGATAACAGCCTAGCACTCTAACATACTGAGTATGGACCTTGAGCGCTTCAAGTGCTCTTTGTACATCAGCGGAAGCGAGGTTGGCGATAAGATCAACATAAAATACTTCTTCCCAAGGGTTGCCAGGCACCGGACGAGACTCAAGCTTAACCATATTGATGTTATGTTGTTTAAACACCATCAGTGCGTCTGCTAAAGAGCCCACTTGCTGTTTGGTTGCCATGATCAAGCTTGTCTTGGTGGGGATCTGCGTTGAAACTTGGAGTGCTTTACGCGCTACAATGATGAAACGACTGTGATTCTCAGCTTGATTCGCAAGCCCTGTTTTTATGACTTCTAAACCAAGCTCTTTGCCTGCCTGTGCAGAGCCAATGGCTGCGCTCGCTGGTGTGTTCAATGCTTGTTGTAACGCACTCGAGGTGGAATCACATGTTTCGTGTAGCACGTTATTAAGGCCCTGAATAAACTTGCTACATTGTGCGAAAGGCTGATGATGCGCATAGATTTTTTTGATATCCAAGAGCTGGGTATCGGGTTGTGCAAGTAAACAATGATCAACTGTGTGTGTGACTTCACCAATAATTGAGACTTGCGCATGTTGCAGTAAGTCAAACACCTCGTTGATACTGCCTGAGCTGGTATTTTCTATGGGAAGTAGACCATAGTCGGCCTGACCTTTTTCCACCTGCTCGGTGATTTGCTCAAAGCTTTGACAGCCCATTTCAATGACTTGACCAGGGCGACGGCTAAAATACTTATGACAAGCAAGTTGACTGTATGACCCCGGCCCCCCTAAATACGCAACGCGATGCGTGTCACCAACGGCCTCTGGATTAAGGCTCTTCTGTAATAGTGCTTGTTGGTTCAACACTGAATCTTCTAATATCGTTTGAAAGACATTGTTGACGTAAAAAGCATCTAAGCCAAGCGACTTACCATAACGGATCAGTTTTTCTAGCAACGCTTGTTCGCGCTCTTCATCACGGATAGGTTTGTTATTGGCGATTTTATATTCCAACACACTGTGGCTAATGCGGCGGCGCTTTGCGAGCAGCACCATTAAGTCAGAATCAATTTCACTAATGTCTTTTCTTAAAGCATCTAAAGCAGTTTCAGTCATAGGTCCTCATTCCCCATTGGCAAAAAAAAAGCCTCCCATTTGGGAGGCTTATCTATTTGGTGTTACGCGCAAACAGTTAAGCCTCCTCATCTAAAGAAGCTAAAAAAGAAAAAACCGTAAATGCGAGTAACTGATAAATTCATGATATAAGTCTGTAGTATTGCTTGATTACATTAGTAGCATACTTCATTTCACTAATTCAAGTATTACTTTTTATGAAAAGCGAGCTAGGCTGATTTCTTAGCACGAGTAAGGATGTGTGCTTGGCGTATAGGTTAAGTTTCTGTTATATTTGCTTGTCTAAGTACAAAAAAAATAAATTAATATAAGGGCTTAGTTTTGGTCAATCGTCGACCCCCTTCACGATTTGGAATTCACTCGTTGAGTGTTAAGTTGTCCGTTCTTATCTCGGCTGTTTGCGTGATCGCAGGTATATTCGCAGCTGCCCTTATGTTGAAATCAGAAGAAAGGCAACTACTTAACAGCGAGTATGAAGCACTAAAGCTCACAAGTGAACAAGCGGTGAAACAGTTTGATCAGTATATTGAGCATAAAACCAAACTGGCGGAACAAGCAAACGTCAATGTTGTACGTGAGTTATTTGACGGCGGACATAACATCCAAGCGCAGAAAAATTCAGAGATTATTTCCGACAATGGCGCTTATTCGAGTATTGCAAATAATGGACTCTCGGCAGCTTACATGGCAACCGACGAGCTTAATGCTGTTAATGAGCAATTATTTGCAAGTTCAGAGTCGTTGTGGAACGTACTTGCGCCAGTTATTTTACAAGACTTCTTTAATTTTTATGTAGTGACCTCAGACAATTTCATTCGTATTGCCCCACCAAATGTATTGATTAATAGCCAGTCTAATACTGGCATGTTTGCTGCGCATGCATTGCCGTTACTAAGGGAAGAGCTGAACCCAACTCGAGAAGCATTATGGTCCCCAGTGCATTTTGACAAAATATGGAATAAATGGGTGATTAGCGTGTATGTACCTATGTATTTTGATAACGAGTACATTGGTTTTACTGGCACGGATGTTGAAATTGCAAAAATGATCGCTCAGTTGCCAGTGTCTAACGAAGAGCAGGGGATCATCATATTTGATGCGCAGGGCAGAGTGATCTCAGCACCCAATTTAAATATTGATAATTTACGAACGCATCAAGAAAAACCCCATTTAGACATTTTAGATGACTTAAAAGGGGTGATCACACCTGTTTTAAGTTCGAAATTGAATCAGTATCAAGGCGAATTTGTGCGCAGTGGCCATAATCATATTATTAATATCACTGCACTTAGAAAATTAGGTTGGTACGTAGGTACTTACAAAAAAAGGGATACCAGCCTATCTTCACTTGAAGCGCTCAAATTGAAGTTTTTTGGCTTATTTATTTTATATGCTGCTTTTGTTGCGTTGTTGCTTCATCAAGTTTTATATCAATTAGTACTGTCTAGAATTAATGCCTTAGTCGGTGCTGTAAGCGGTTTTGGGAAAGGACAGTGGCAAACATCTCAATTACCCAGTAGCAATGATGAGATTGGTTTGCTGAACGAAGCTTTCAATAAAATGAGTCGCGAAATTAAAACGCTTGTTGAGGGACTTAAGCAGCGTATCGTTGAAAAAGAAAAGGCAGAAAAACAAGCAAATCGCCTTTCGAAAGCAGTATCTTTTTCTGGTACTGCTGTTGCCATTACAAATGGTGATTTTGAAATTGAGTATGTAAACCCAAAAATGGTTGAAATGACTCAGTTTGACGCGGCGCACTTTATTGGTTCGCCATTACTGAGCATTATTTCCAACGATATGGCTATTTTGATAGACGATATTGATATTGATTTAAGAAGCCGAAATTATTGGCGTGGAGATACATTACTTTCTGGTAAAGGCCCAAACCCAATTTGGGTGAGTTTAAGCATTTCGCCAATTAGAGAGCAAGACGGGCGCATATCAAGTTATGTTGCGTCAGCGCAAGATATTTCATTTGTGAAAGAAAGCCAGAAGAAAATGGAAGAACTGGCTTACTTTGATACGCTGACTGGCCTTGCAAACCGAACCTTCTTTAGAATGCAATTGCGTAAATCAATGGCACTTGCTGGGCGGGGTCACTATGCATTTGCATTATTCTATTTTGACTTAGACGAGTTTAAACGTATCAACGACACCTTAGGGCACGATGCTGGAGATAGTTTGCTGACTGAGGTTGCTGAGCGACTCAAAAATAGATTGAGGGCGGAAGATACTATTGCACGACTCGGTGGCGATGAATTTGCGGTGTTACTGAGCGGTATTGATAGCAGAGATAACGCGATGGAAGTTGCGCACATGATCCAAAAAACCATCAACAAGCCGATCATGCTTGGCAATAATGAAGTGATTGTTAGCGCGAGTATCGGTATTACGATGGCACCGTTTGACAGTCAAGAAGAGGAGCAGTTACTCAAACATGCCGATCTGGCGATGTACGAAGCTAAAGCCAAGGGGCGCAATACTTTCCATTTTTACTCGCAGGAGCTGAATGAGGCGGCAAACGAACGACTTTATATTGAAAATGAACTGCGATTAGCCATCAAAGAGCAGCAGTTTAAGCTTCATTATCAGCCGCAGGTGGATATTCGAACAATGGAAGTGATTGGCTACGAAGCACTTATACGTTGGTATCATCCAGAGAAAGGTTTTATACCACCTGATAAATTTATTCATATAGCAGAAACAACTGGGTTGATAGTTGAATTGGGTGAGTGGGTAATTGAAGAAGCGTGCCGTTTTTCAATGCAGATGCAGCAGCAAGGTGAAGCGGCCAATGTCTCCATTAACCTTTCTGCACGACAATTCAAAGATGATAGCTTGATATCTACGTTATCAGAGGTCCTGAATAGAACCCATATGTCACCAGAATTACTACATTTAGAGCTCACCGAAAGCATGCTCATGGGCAATGTTGAAGCAGCTATTGCGCAATTACATCAAATCAAAGCGCTAGGTATTGCTTTATCAATAGATGACTTTGGCACAGGTTATTCGTCTTTAAGTTATTTGAAACGTTTCCCAGTAGATATGCTCAAGGTGGACCGTTCGTTTGTAAAAGATATTCCTGATGACTCCAATGATATGGAGATCACCGCTGCAATTATTGCTATGGCACAAAAGTTAAAGCTGCAAGTGATAGCGGAAGGGGTCGAAACACAAGAGCAAATAGACTTTTTACAACGAAACAACTGCTTTATTGTGCAGGGATATTTTTTCAGCCCACCAATCAGTGATGTGCAGGTGCTGGAGTTTATTGCGCAACTCAAACAAAATCGCGCCACTTGATACGTGGCGCTTTGAGTGTCAGAGTTTGCGCATTTGGCGGTACTTCTTGCTATTTGCTGAAGCTTTTACTGTGCATTCCCAACGTCTTTAGCTTGATGATGCTTTTCTTCATGCGGCCAATCGCATAAAATGCTCGGCTATTGTGAATAATGGTAAGTAGTAACTATGCGCGTAGCTTTGGGCATTGAATATAATGGTGCAAATTATAGCGGCTGGCAAAGGCAGTCTCACGTCAATAGCATCCAACAAGAATTGGAAACAGTTTTGTCTCGGATCTGCAATCATCCGGTAGAAATTGTATGTGCTGGAAGAACTGATGCGGGTGTGCATGCTACAGGTCAAGTTGTGCACTTTGACACACATGCTGAGCGAGATATGAGCGCATTTACATTAGGCATGAACTCTCAACTACCCGATGATATTGCGGTACGATACGCACAGCAGGTTGATGATGAATTTCATGCACGATTTAGTGCCACTGCCAGGCGTTATCGTTATGTCATCTATAATCACCCGTTTCGACCGGGGATATTACGCAGCGGTGTGACCCATTATCACCATCCTTTAGATGAAACTTTAATGCAGGCTGCTTGTCCTGTGATGATGGGGGAGCAAGACTTTACCTCGTTCCGAGCTGTGCATTGTCAATCTAATACACCTTTTCGCAATATTCACCACTTGAGTGTTGAAAGAGTTGGGAATTACATTGTGATTGATATTAAGGCGAATGCGTTTTTGCATCATATGGTTCGTAATATCACAGGCTGTTTACTCGATATTGGTACAGGCAAAGAGTCACCTGATTGGCTGGCACATTTGCTGAAAATTAAAGATAGAACGCAAGCAAGTGCAACAGCAAAGCCAAACGGGTTGTATTTAGTTGATGTTGATTATCCAGACAAATGGCAGATACCTTCAACACCACTAGGACCGTTGTTTTTACCTGAATAATCGCTCTAATTTATGCTTTAAGTGCGCGAAATTATTAGACTACTAAGACCAGTTTTTTATATCGTTGATTGCTAAATCATGTTTTAATTAATTAAATTGTCTGTATAGATCAGACTAAACAAAACAGAATTAGCGATTAAGAGAGTTACCAATGAGTTGGTTAGAAAAAATCTTACCTAAAACCACTAAATCTTCTGGAAAGAAAGAGATCCCTGAAGGTGTTTGGGCTAAATGTACAGATTGTGATTCTATTCTATACAAAGCAGAATTAGAAAAGTCACTCAACGTATGCCCTAAGTGTGATCACCACATGCGTTTGAGTGCGAGAAAGCGCCTTGAGTTGTTCTTAGATGAAGCGGATCGCCAAGAATTAGGTGCGCATCATGAGCCTCAAGATGTATTGAAGTTTAAAGACTCGAAAAAGTACACAGACCGTATCACTGCAGCGCAAAAAGTTAGCGGTGAGAAAGACGCATTAGTTGCGATGAAAGGTCGTCTTAAAGGTATGCCTGTTGCGGCAGTCTCATTTGAATTTGCATTTATGGGCGGTTCAATGGCGTCTGTTGTAGGTGCGCGCTTTGTCGAAGCGGTGAACGAGTGTTTAGAGCACGATATGCCACTTGTTTGTTTTTCTGCGTCAGGTGGTGCTCGTATGCAAGAAGCACTGATGTCACTTATGCAGATGGCTAAAACAAGTGCTGCTTTGGCAAAGATGTCAGAGCGTGGCTTGCCGTTTATTTCTGTGCTTACAGATCCGACAATGGGTGGTGTATCGGCATCGTTGGCCATGCTGGGTGACATTAATGTTGCTGAGCCTAAAGCGCTAATCGGTTTTGCTGGTCCTCGAGTTATTGAGCAAACAGTGCGTGAAACATTACCAGAAGGTTTCCAGCGAAGTGAATTCCTATTGGAGCACGGTGCAATCGATATGATCGTCGATCGCCGTGAAATGCGCGATACCTTAGCGCGAATTTTAGCAAAGTTTATGGACTTGCCTTCTACTGAACAAGAGCATAGAGTAGCGTAAATTTTTCAATTTAAGCGTTTTTGTTCATGGCAGAGAAAACACTAAGCCAATCGTCAAGCCTTGATGATTGGCTTTGTTACATTGAAGGGGTTCACCCTTCTAGCATTGAAATGGGATTAGAGCGTGTAAAGCACGTAGCTCAGCAAACTCAACTTCTTGACACCCCAAGCAAAATAATTCTGATAGGTGGCACAAACGGTAAGGGCACCACAGCTCGTTGTTTAGAGTCGCTTTTGTTGGCGCAAGGTTACAGCGTCGGTACCTATGCATCTCCGCACTTAATACATTATAACGAACGTGTTCGCATCAATGGCAAAACACTGGATGATCAACAGCACATCGATGCCTTTTACATGCTTGATCAGGGTCGTGGTGATACGCAAATTACCTTTTTTGAATATGGTACTTTAGGTGCTTTAGCTATTTTTAAACGTCATCAAGTTGACTTTATTCTTTTGGAAGTAGGTCTTGGTGGACGTTTTGATGCCACAAATATTGTTACACCCTATGCGAGTGTCATTACCACCATAGATTTAGACCACAAAGAATATTTGGGAGATACACGCGAACTAGTTGGTTACGATAAGGCTGGTATCTTTAGGACGCAAACACCAGCAATAGTGGGCGATTTAAACATACCCCTCACGGTGACGGATTATGGCAATGAAATAGCCGCAGACATGGTACTTGCTAATAGAGACTTTAGCCACCAGCTAACAGAGTCAGGCTTTGTTTGGCAGTATCAAGAACATAGCCTAGTGCTGGCAACTCCTGCGATCCCTGCGCAGAATGTAGCGACGGCTTTGACCACGTTAGCTAAGTTGGAACTTTTACCTGACTATAGCGTGATTGAGAATTGTATCAATGCACTAAAGGTTGAAGGACGCTTCCAAAAGCTCAGTGATAAACCACTGGTGTACACTGATGTGGCGCATAACCCTGAGTCAGCGCGTTACTTGAAACAAAAAATTGCTCAGCTAAAATCTCAAGGGTTTAAAATCCACGCATTAATCGCTATGCTTGCAGACAAAGATAAAGCGAGTGTGATCAATGCGCTATCTGATGAAGTGACACAATGGTCTTGTGCCTCGTTATCGGGTCCTCGCGCTGAGACTGCGGAGAATTTGCTGCCTTTGTTGTCTCAACAAGCTCGGCAGACAAGTAACACTTATGCAAGTGTAAAAGTTGCATTAGATGATATTGTGCAGTCGCAGCCAAATGATACCGCATTAGTTATATTTGGCTCCTTTGTAACCGTGGCTGAAGCCATTCAATATTGGCAAAAATAGAGAGTAGTAACGTGGATTCAGGATTTATTAACCGCTTAGTGGGCACCAGCATTGTTGTGGTGGCGGCCATTATATTTATTCCCAATATTCTTGACGGTGAAAAGGTTCACTACAAAGAAGGGTTTAAAGCTATTCCTGAGCGCCCTGAGTTCACGACTGTTGATTTGCAATCTGCCATAGACCAAAAAGTCGAGATGGCTCCAGAAGTCAATGGAGAGCCAATAGAAGACATCGTCAGTGATGATCATCAGTTTGTGGAAGCTCAGACCAACGATGGCGTATCGGTCGCTGTTGACGAACAGCCCTCAAACGTGACATCTCAGGGAGAGCCAGTTGCGTTATCAACAAAGAAAGACAGCTCAACTAACCCCAAAAGGTCGCCAGTTTCTAATCTTGCAGACATGGCTTATGTGATTCAACTGGGTAGTTTTTCACATAAACCAAATGTTGATGCCTTGGTTGAAAAATTGAAAAAAAGAGGCTTCGATGTATTCACCCGACCAGTCAAAACACCCAATGGGACTCTCACAAAAGTGTTTGTTGGGCCCGATCTTAGCAAAGAAAAATTAGAAGCTAAGCTACCAGAACTCAAGAAGTTAACCAAGCTTAACGGTCGCTTGACTCAGTTCAATATTGCAAATTGATCTGGTAATTGGCCCACAGCTCTTATAGAATGCGCCCCAAATTAACGACTTATTGGTTAATATGATCTGGGTTGATTACACAATTCTTGGTATTGTCGGACTTTCGACATTATTTGGGTTAATTCGCGGCTTTGTAAAAGAAGCGATGTCACTAGCCGTTTGGATTGGCGCATTCTTCATCTCCAGTTTGTTTTATCAATATCTAGCAACCTTCCTGACTCCCATTTCAGAACCCCTTTTAAGAAATGCAGCCGCAATAGCCATATTATTTTTTGCGACCTTACTGTTAGGTGGGTTTGTTAACTATATTTTAGGTGAGATTGTGCAACGCACAGGCTTAACCGGTACCGATCGGATCTTTGGTCTTGTATTTGGTGCGTTACGAGGCGTGTTGGTCGTTAGCGCCTTATTGTTTTTTCTCGATGCGTTCACCAATGCGCCAAGTACGCAGTGGTGGCCAGCGTCTACTTTGATCCCTGAATTTGGTTTTGTTATCGAGTGGTTTTTCTCCTATTTAGAAAATAACTCTAGCTTCATAAATTCAGTAAACCGTTAATCGGCGAGGAAATTTTAATGTGTGGTATCGTTGGGATAGTCGGTAAATCACCTGTAAATCAGGCGATTTATGATGGCTTAACTGTTTTGCAGCACCGTGGCCAAGATGCGGCTGGTATTATTACCATTGACAACAATACATTTAGTTTGCGTAAGGCAAATGGCTTAGTAAAAGACGTGTTCCATACGCGTCACATGAAGCGACTTCAAGGCAGTATCGGGATAGGTCATGTACGTTACCCAACTGCAGGCTCGTCTAGTTCAGCTGAAGCACAGCCTTTTTATGTTAACTCTCCGTTTGGAATTGCACTGGCGCATAACGGCAATTTGACCAATGCTGAAGCGTTAAAAGAAAGCTTGTTTACTCAGGCTCGTCGCCACGTTAATACGACTTCTGACTCAGAGATATTACTGAATATCTTGGCCTATGAGCTTGGTAAGTCAGAAAAAATGAAGCTTGAGCCAGAAGATATGTTTGCTGCTATCGAGCAAGTAAATCAGCAAGTGACCGGTGGCTACGCCAGTATTGCAATGATCATCGGTCACGGTATTTTGGCATTTAGAGATCCAAATGGTATTCGCCCATTGGTATTCGGAAAGCGTGAAACTGAACAAGGCACTGAATACATGTTTGCTTCAGAAAGCGTTGCGCTTAAGATTGATGGCTATGAGTTTGTGCGTGATGTTGCGCCGGGCGAAGCGATTTATGTGACTGAAGACGGTGAGTTTTACTCGCAATTATGTGCAGCTAAAACTGCGCATGCACCGTGTATTTTTGAATTTGTATATTTTGCTCGTCCAGATTCTGTGATTGATAATATGTCGGTTTACGCAACGCGCGTGAATATGGGCACGAAACTAGGTGAAAAAATTGGCCGAGAGTGGGCCGACAAAGAAATTGACGTTGTTATCCCTATTCCTGAAACTTCGTGCGATATCGCGCTCGAAATCGCTTCAGTGCTTGACTTACCTTACCGCCAAGGCTTTGTGAAAAACCGTTATATTGGTCGTACTTTCATTATGCCAGGTCAAGAACAGCGTAAAAAGTCAGTACGCCGTAAGCTAAATGCAATTGATAGTGAATTCAAAGGCAAGAATGTACTACTTGTAGACGACTCTATTGTGCGCGGTACGACTTCTGCGCAAATCGTTGAGATGGCAAGAGAGGCGGGTGCTAAGAATGTATATTTTGCGTCTGCAGCGCCAGAAGTACGTTTCCCTAACGTATATGGTATTGATATGCCTTCGGCCGCAGAATTGATTGCTCATGGTCGTGAAGTGGAAGACATTAACGACAGCATTGGCTCAGATGGCTTAATCTACCAATCACTACCAGATTTGATTGCCGCCGTACGCGAGGAAAATCCAGAGATCACTCGCTTTGAAACATCAGTGTTTGACGGTTTATATATCACTGGTGATGTTGACCAAAACTACTTGAATCGTGTCGATGCACTGCGCAATGATTCTGCTAAGTCAACACGTGAGAAAGCGATGTCAGCTAGTCTTGAACTACACAATCAAGAAACAGGTGAAGGCGAGTAAGCTGTTTGTTGAAGATAAAAGGAGCGTTAAACGCTCCTTTTTTGCATCTGTAATAGTAAAAGTAAACTAGCTAAAAGTTGGACTAATAATGCCGTTGGTCCACAGTATTGCTGTGGCAGCAAGTATGATAACCAATAGGATCAATCCACAGGTGACGACCGAGCTTGCATAGATAAAGCCACGTTCTTCTGGAATATGCATAAGAATGGGCACGCCGGTGTAAAGCAAATAAACCGAGTAAGCTAAAGCGACCAACCCCACACTAACCACAAACCATAACTCTGGGTAAAAAGCGGAAAACGCAGACATAAACATAGGTGTTGCTGTGTATGCAGAAAGCTCTAACGTTTGTGTAAAGGTTGGCTTTGCACCAAAAGTGACTGCCATCCAATGGGATAAGTAAGAGAGTGCAAAGATGCCTATTATCAATGCGACGTACATTGCAATGCCGATCATCAGTGCACTATCATGCGTGAGATAAACTGCATCACCCGCACCAATTTTCCAGCCTAGATAAACAGAAGAATAATAGCCCATAATGCATGGGATCAAGGCGATAAGTGCAATATGCGAAAGGCTATATTTGATGCTTTCATGGCGATTATCGATAGTTTGCCACTCTTCGAGTGGGTGAGCATACAAGCCCCATAGATGATTCAAAATCATAAGTAACCCCTCATAATAAATGTTGTGTTATTTTTATACTGCTTCAACTTAGTTATGAGAGATGGTCCGATTTTTGTCAAGAATAGGTTAAACTTTCGTCTAATTGAAAATTTCAGAAATATCTAAAATGCTAAATAATCGCCATTATATTAACGACTAATGGTTTTCTAATCCTTGTTACGCTTGATAAGTAAATGTAAATAGCATGCAAGGCGCAACTCTAAGATGGTTCATGTAGTCAACCGAATATGCTGATATAGAGGCTCTCGCAATGAAGAGTAAATACAGCTTCTAAACATCAATATGACCACAGAGATAGCGCACCGCATGGCCCGATATTAAAACGCGATCGTTTTTTATTTCACAGTAAAGTATGCCGCCGCGTTTCGAGGCTTGAAATGCGACCAACTCATTCTTTCCTAAAATGTTGGACCAATAGGGTGCTAACCCAGTATGTATTGAGCCCGTCACCGGGTCTTCGTCGCCGCCATTAGCGGGCCAAAAGTAGCGAGATATAAAATCGTATTCTGGGCTTTTATTGGCTAAAGCCGTGACTACAACATCTAAAGGGCCAAGTTGAGTTAGGTAATCTTTATCTTGTTGAACAGCAAGAACGTCTTTTTGGTTGTTGTAAACAGCGAAATAAGCTTGGTTATTTTTGAGCACTTTGTTTGGTGCGATCGATAGCCCTTTTAGCAATTGTGCAGGTATGCGCTCTAAGGGCTCAGGTTTACGGTTTGGAAAATCCATGGTGATTTGACCATTATCTGATTTGACGATGGTCATGGTGCCAACCGCTTTAGCATAAAGCTTGAGAGCTGCTTTTTGGGGAAATCGTTCAAATAAAACGAATGAAGCGGCAAGTGTCGCATGTCCACAAAAATCAATTTCGGTTAGAGGTGAGAACCAGCGAATTGCATGTCCGTCCTCTGTATTCACTAAAAATGCGGTTTCTGACAAGTTGTTTTCCGAGGCGATTGACTGCATAACATCGTCGGGTAGCCATTGCTGTGTGATGACAACGGCAGCAGAGTTGCCTTTGAAGCGTGTTGTAGTAAAGGCATCTACAATGTCGATTTGTAACTTCATCTGTTCCCTTATGAATTAATTTTGTTCCTATCAACGTTATGAGATTGAAGCATTTTTATACTTGTTTTGTAAAGAATTAGCACAAAGGAAATGGCATGAACTGTGTGTGTGAAAATGCAATATGTACGCATACGACTCGAATTATGAGTGTGGTACAATGCCCAAAATTGAGTACCCGTATTTTGCTTAACTTGCGTAAAAATACATATTAAGAGATTTAAAAGTTGGACGAACTATTAGCCCCTATACATCGCTTTTTACAATGCGAAACACCCGATGCATGGATTAACGAAGCAATCAAAAAAGAAAATTTGGAAGTCGTTTTGTTAGATCATCTTGTGTGCGAGTTAAAAGCGGCACAAAGTGCAATGTACTTAATTCGTAAATACGCAGTCGATAAAGAGAGTGGTGACGCGCTATTGAGCTGGCTACAGCCTTTTGAAGCTTTTACTTACCGAAAAGAGGGTGATTGGCGCGAGTTGATTAAGCACAACCGTTTAACCAAAGCCATGTTGCCAAAATCAGGCACCCCATACGGGCAAGACTTAATTGATAAAATGGTGCTCTTAATAAAAGAGGAGTTACATCACTTTTATCAAGTATTAGAGATCATGGATGAGTACGGTATTGAGTATCGCAATATTACTTCAAGTCGTTATGCCAAAGGCATGCTCACCCATGTGACTAATCATGAGCCTTATACGCTGATTGATAAGCTCATTTGCGGTGCTTATATTGAAGCACGCTCCTGCGAGCGCTTTGCCAAACTAGCCCCGCATGTTGACAAGCGTTTAGGGGATTTTTACGTTTCTCTACTGCGCTCTGAAGCGCGTCACTATCAAGACTATTTGGCGTTGGCAGAAGAGATTGCTGGACATGATATTAGTGAGCGTGTCGCGCATTTTGGTAAAGTCGAGGCCGAGTTGATTTCATCACCAGATGAAGATTTTAAGTTTCACAGTGGCTTGCCCAAAGCCAATTAAAGACAAGTATCAAGGCTGTGTAGGCAATACCAATTTACTACACAGCGCAATCTTTAATGAGCGTTTGCTCACCAAGCTCATTCACTACTAGGTACGAGCCTTGACTATACCAGTCCCCTAATACCGTTCTTGTTAGTGTTTTGTCATTGTATTGGTACTGATGTACATCGGGGCGGTGGGTATGACCGTGGATCATATTGCTCACATGGTATTTTGCAAACATATCAAGTACAGCACTGTCTGCTACATCTAAAATTTCCGCTGCCTGATTCATTTGTTTGGCTTTACTTTTAGCCCGACCATTTTTGGCGATATTGCGACGCACGCTTAAAGGCAAAGATAAAATTAACCTTGGCCACCACCAACCTCGGCTTTTTTTACGAAACTTTTGATAGGTAACATCATCGATACACATTTCATCACCATGTAATAGTACCGTTGGCGTGCCGTATAAATTAATAACATGTTGCTCTGGTAACAAGGTCATATTTGCTTGCTTGGCATAGCGTTTACCGAGTAAGAAGTCTCGATTGCCATGTAAAAAGTAAACATCAATGCCGTTTTTTGACACAGCGCTGAGTTGATCTGCAACTTGCTTGGCAAGTGTGCTTTGCTCATCGTCGCCTATCCACACCTCGAAGAAGTCACCCAAAATGTATAAAGCGTCAACATCAGCGGTCATATGCTGTTCAAGAAAGTTGAAAAATGCCTGTGTGATAGTGGGATGGTCGTCACTTAAGTGTAGGTCAGAGATAAAGTAAGTTTTGCGCATGTAAGTCAATGTGTAGAAAAAAGCGGGCAAAGCCCGCTTGAAGTAAAAATTAAGCTACGGTTACTTTTTCGATGATCACATCTTCAAGTGGCACGTCTTGGTGAAAGCCTGATGAACCTGTAGCAACAGATTTAATTTTGTTTACTACGTCCATGCCTTCAACCACTTCTGCAAATACACAGTAACCCCAGCCTTGCGATGTTTCGCTGCTGAAGTTTAAAAAGTCGTTGTCGTTCACGTTAATGAAGAACTGCGCAGTTGCTGAATGTGGATCAGGTGTACGTGCCATTGCAAGCGTACCTGTTTTATTACTCAGGCCATTGTTCGCTTCGTTTTGGATAGGCGCTTGTACAGACTTTTGTTCCATACCTGATGCAAAGCCACCACCTTGGATCATAAAGCCGTCGATAACACGGTGGAAAATAGTACCATCGTAAAAGCCAGACTTTGCGTAGTTTAAAAAGTTTTCAACTGTTTTTGGGGCGTCTTCAGCGAAAAGCTTAATGCTGATTTCACCAAAATTCGTGTGTAGAACAACCATCTCGGTTTCCTAATGTCTATTTCATAAAAGAGGTATTCTATAGCACAAGCGCCTTCACTGACAATTTTACTCGCGCATTTTATGTAAATTGGACCGATTTGGGTATAGAGCAGGGGCTAGGCAAGTGATATGATGCCCACTCATGTCAAATTTGTTTAGGAATAACACTACATGCTACAGATATACAACACACTTACTCGCGAAAAAGCGCCGTTTAAACCTCTAGTCGAAGGCAAGGTCGACATGTATGTGTGTGGTATAACCATTTATGATTTCTGTCATGTGGGACATGCGCGCACGTACGTATCGTTTGACGTTATGAATCGTTATTTACGTTACCTTGGCTATGATGTCACTTACGTACGTAACATCACAGATGTTGACGATAAAATCATTAAGCGTGCAGCTGAAAACAACGAAGACATTAACGATTTAACCGTTCGTATGACCAAAGCCATGCATGAAGACTTTGAGTCATTGAATATATTACCTGCCGATATCGAACCAACGGTAACTGGTCACATGGGGGAGATCATTGCCATGATCGAAACCTTAATCAAAAAAGGCCATGCGTATGTTGCCCAAAGTGGTGATGTTTTGTTTGACGTATCAACGTTTGAGCAATACGGTAAATTATCGCAACAAGATTTAGAAATGCTACAAGCGGGTGCACGTGTAGAAGTAGCAACCGATAAAGACGATCCTTTAGATTTTGTTCTTTGGAAAAAAGCCAAAGCAGGTGAACCATCATGGACATCTCCTTGGGGTGAAGGCCGACCTGGTTGGCATATCGAGTGTAGCGCGATGAGTTCTAAGCATTTAGGCGAGTTTTTTGATATTCACGGTGGCGGATCTGACCTACAATTCCCGCACCATGAAAACGAAATAGCTCAATCGTGCTGCGCAAACAACGGTAAATACGTAAATACTTGGATCCATACCGGCATGGTTCAAGTAAACAAAGAGAAGATGTCTAAGTCTTTAGGTAACTTCTTTACGGTACGCGAAGTGCTGAAACAGTATGACCGTGAAACAGTACGCTACTTTTTGATCAATGGGCACTATCGTAGTCAACTAAATTACTCTCAAGAGAACTTAGAGCAAGCGCGTTCATCACTAGAGCGTATTTATACTGCTCTTCGCAATGTTGAGCCTGTGGCTGTGTGTTTGGAAAACAACGAATATGTTAAGCGTTTTGAAACGGCAATGAACGATGATTTCAATACGCCTGAAGCGCTGCCGGTTATTTTTGAGCTTGCTAAAGAAGTGAACTTATTAAAAGGCAAAGACGATAAAGCTGCGGCTGAGCATGCATATGTGTTGATTACATTAGCTAGCGTGCTGGGGATTGCTCAGCAGCAACCAGAGCAATTTTTGCAAGGTGAGCAAGATAATGATGAAGTGGCTAAAATTGAGGCTTTGATTGTGCAACGTAACGAAGCTCGTGCAAACAAAGACTGGGCTGCAGCGGATGCCGCACGCGATGCGTTGAATGCCATGGGCGTGGTACTTGAAGATAGTGCAGGTAAGACAACTTGGCGAAAAGCTTAAATATTTGCTAATTAGTTTTGCAAACGCCACACTCAATGAGTGTGGCGTTTTTGTTTTTGAGGACAAAATGAATGGACATGAGTTGGCTAGATAAAGAGCTGATAAAAGTAGGTGACTTTTCTTTGTTAGTTGCAGAGTTACTGTCATTTTTTATGGTACTGGTTGGTACTTTTATACTCTCACGAGTGCTACGGACGGCCTTTAACCGCCTTGCTATGCGCCAAGGTGTCATTGCGCACACGTCAGCCTATGTTATCGGGCGTTTTATTCATTATATTGTTTTGTTTGTTGGCTTTCTTATTGCGCTTACTTCTTTGGGCATGGAAATGACCGAGCTTGCCTTGATAGCCAGTGCGCTTGGTGTGGGTATTGGTTTGGGCTTGCAAGGCATGGTCAACAACTTTGTATCTGGCCTAGTGCTCCTGCTTGAAAAAACAGTGAAGGTGGGCGATTTTGTCGAGTTGTCAAATGATGTTGTGGGCGAAGTGATCGCCATTTATATGCGAGCAACCTTAATAAGAACAAATGACAATGTGGATATTCTGATCCCCAATGCAGAGCTCGTATCGGGTCTGGTTACCAACTGGACGCTAACAGAAAGAGTCAGGCGTTTTCGCATTTCATTTTCAGTTGCTTACGGCAGTGATAAAGAATTGGTTAAAAAAGCGGTACTGGAAGCGGCTGACAATGTACCTTATACACTGAGTAGCAAAGGGCGTGAACCAACTGTGTGGATGACAGGCTTTGGCGACAGCAGTCTGAACTTTACTCTTGGTGTTTGGGTACAGGCAGAGCAAGTTAAAAGGCCAACCGCTCTGGTATCTGATTATTTGTGGGCGATTGATGATGCGTTGAGAAAGTACCATATCGAGATCCCTTTTCCACAACGGGATATTCATATTCGTACCCCAGCCAAGCAAGTTGATTGTGTCAATTAATAAAATAATTAATAAGCTTGAAAGGTATTGTCGTAACTATACTGTAGATTAATCGATCTTCGTGATAAAGCTGACTTAAAGCTTAATATGATAATAATCAGTTGACTATACACTGGTATGGATCTGCTTGGTATAGCTGCGTTGCGACGGTGTTAAAATTTAATTTTGCATAAATTGAAATTAGAATTATAGTTAATATAGTGTAATTCAATGGAAGGTCTGCCACTTTGGTAAATTGATAAGTGTCGCCCGTACACATTGTTAATGTGCAGCACCATTGGCCATTTGAGCTTTATTCCCAACTATTAGGCACCGTAAAGGTGCCTTTTTATTGGACAAAATCGGCTTATCCGAAGTTGAAGTTATTTGTTAGTGAAAGTGACCACACGCTGTGGGAATGGAATTTCTATATCAGCTGCTTTTATGGCACTGTAAACTAACTTGTTGATTGCGAGCTTCGTTTCAATAATTTGCGTAGTAGGTACCCAATATCGATAGCTAATAACCACAGCACTGTCAGCGAACTGTTCGATACCAACTTGCGGCAGCGGGCTTTTGGCAACACGCTCATGGTTAATAATCACATTCATCACTTCATTGATTGCTGTGTCGCTGCAGGCATTATAAGCTATGCCAATTTCGCCTTTTACCAATGAATACTCAAAAGAGTTGTGCAGGATCTCACCAATGATGTGCTTGTTCGGTATAGTGATCTCTACTTTTTCCTCGTTGACGAGGATCGTGTGTCCAAGCTCTATCATTTTTACTTGGCCGCTAACGCCTTTTACTTGAATGGTGTCGCCAACGATAAATGGTCGGGTGGCAATAATAGCAAGTCCGGAACCATAATTAGATAACATGCCCTGTAAGGCTAAACCAGCTCCCAAAGAGGCGGCACCTATCGCAGCTACAAAGGGGGTAACGCTAATGCCAACTTTGCCAAGCGCAATGATCACGAACATGACAATGAGAAGTACTTTGACTAAGTTACTAACAAAGTTGGTTAATGTAACGTCGATGTCGTGTCGTAACATTAATGCTTCGACCATCTTCGAGAGTTTATTAGCTGCCCATAAGCCAAGAAGCAAGATTAAAATGGCGCCGACAACTTGCATGCTATAGGTCACCAAGTATTCTCTGATTAAATTGAAGTAATGTTCAAATTGTTTGATTTCTTGTTCGATCACGAATGTCTTCCTTAGCGAAAAGTGTCAAGCCAAGTATAAAGTATTGGCACCCACAGTGCAGTTGTAATTGTGCTAATGGTCATTGCTGCTGAGGCAAATGCACCTGCACTTGGGTGATGTTCCAGTGCACTGGCTGTACCGATGGCATGACAAGATACACCAAGCGCAATTCCTTTGGCTTGGGGTGAATGCACTTTGCAAGCATTTAAGAGCGTGATGCCAAACATACCACCAAACACGCCAACCAAAATGACCATAATGGCTGCAAGCGCGCTCATGCCACCCAAACTATGACTGATCAAAATTGTGATCGGCGTTGTAACCGATAGAGCCGCGAGCGATGCGCTGACTGGTGCATTGAGTGAAAACAGCCAGCTCAGTAAAAATGCGATTATGGTCGCACTGCTGACGCCAATGAAACTGCACAAAACAATGAGTAAACTGTAACGCTTGATCGCATGGAACTGCACGTACAAGGGATAGGCAAGGGCAACAACGGCGATTTCAAGCATAAAATGAATGGGTTGTATGGTGACGAAAAACGCAGAATAGCCGATGCTTAGTGTCGATAGTAACGTTGCAATACTGACAATCGAAATCAGCAGGGGATTAAAAATAGGCAAAGGCCATGTTTTATATATGTGTCGGCTAAGCGTAAATATGCCTATCACACAAAGGCAACCAAGTAACATGTCAGTCATGGAATTGTCCTTTGTTGGCTAGTAACCCGACCAAAATTAAACCAATGGTTGGTACAATGATAAGAGCACTCAAAAGAGCAGGCCAGAACTGCGTGAGCAATGAACCATACTGAATAACGCCTACCCCTGCAGGTATAAAAAAAAGTGCCATATATTTTAAAATGGGCTTGCATGCCGGTGCGAGCCAATGTGGTTTGATAATGTTCGCAAAAAGCAGAATGAGCACCATGAACATAGCGAGCAATGGCGCAGGTAGAGATATATGAAACACCAAGACGATAAACTTTGCACTTAGCAAACAAGCGTATAGAAGCCCCAATGACATAACAAATTGTATCGTGTTTTTAAGAGGCATCAGTATTGTTCTTATGTGTTATCCATATCAGGACATTATTTGGAACGAGATCAATTGGCAATAGGACTGATTTACCACCTTGCCCTTGGTTTATAGGTTTTTTGCTCTTCACTGGTTGCATTGTGCATTGCAACACGTGTGTTTTTATTTAATAGCAGCTTTATTTGTGACCAAGTTTCCTTGGCGAGTGTTGAGCGTAAGTTAGTTCCATATGCGGCTTGGTTAACACGTTTAATTGCAGCTAACGCATCGGGTGAGCGTTGCGAAAGCGTTTTCAATAGGTGTTCACAATCGTCTTTTAGGTTATCACTGATATTACTGACCAAGCCTATTTTTTCTGCATGTTCAGCAGTGATGGGCTGCGCAGTAATGCTTAAAGCCATTGTCTGATCATAACTTATTAAATTCGGCAGTAATGGTCCTGAACCCATATCCGGGCATAATCCCCAACGGCTTTCCATTATAGCGAGTTTTGCTTGCGAGTGAGCGATACGGTAATCCGCACCGAGCGCGATATGCATGCCTCCACCAAAGCAATTTCCTTCGATTAGCGCAATAACGGGAATAGGCATTTGTCGCCAAGCTAAGCATACGCGTTGTGCGACATTGGCATTACCTGGTAGCCATTTGAAAAGCAATCTAAAGATAGCTGAAGGTCTTTTCATCACAGACTTTACATCAAGGCCTGAACAAAAATTACCGCCAGCGCCTTGTAGCACCACTGCACGCAGTGTTTTATCTTTTTTGAGTGTTTTTATTGTTTTGTCTATCTCAAGAAACATCTCGAATGTCAGGGCGTTTTGTTTTTCTGGCCGATTTAAAGTCACCCAAGCGACATTGTTGTGGTATTCGAGAGATAGCATTTTAGTTCCTTGTTATTTTTATCAAAACGTAGTTTGTAGAGTATATGCTCCAAAAAAATAAATTTCAGCCAAGAATTTTGTCTATTTGGCCGATCAGCATAGCCTTCAATTTCACGATTTTGCTATGATACGGCGAACACATAAATAGTGAGAACCATAATATGTCCGCTCGTCTTTGTAGTGTAGAAGAAGCAGCCCATCAAGCCTATGAAATTTTTCAACAACTTGCACCTGATAATTTGGCTGAGCAAGATATTGAGCAGTTCAATTTACATCATGAAGAATATGGGTTTATTGAAGATGCTGAACCGGATGACAGTTGGCATGAGTTTGTTGCATTGGAAATTGAACCTGAAGCGTTCTTGCAAGTATCTGTGGGAATTGAGTATGAAGATGGTGATGAGGTATTAGCCAAAATTTTGATCAGTAGAGACCTTGATGCACCGTTTTGCCATATTTTGTGGAAACAAGCACAGTCATAATAATTTTTAAAAAGAGTAGAAGGTCGTGCAGTATAGATACTTTTTTTATGCATTATTGCTTGTCTCATTTGCAAGCTATTCGAAAGACCCTTTTGAAGATTTTCATGATTATGGTGAGTTGCCAGATGATGAAATCCATAAACTTCATCAAGGGGAGTTGATTTACGGTGATGTTGAGTTTGGTTTGATTGCCAACAAAGGTAATTCAGATAACACAGCATTTAAGCTAAAGAGCAATATTTATCAAGATTTTACTCAGTGGCGTAACCAGTTTAAAGTCGACGCCCTGTACCGTGAAGATGAAGATAGTGATACAGGCCACAATGAAGTATCTGCATCTCGCTATTATATTTCTGGTCAGAGCAACTACAAAGTTGGTCAAGACAATGAGTCATTTTTTATATATGGCGATTATACCAACGATAAATTTAGTGGTAATGAATACACCACGACCGTAGCGATTGGCTACGGTAATCGTTTATTCGAGGGTAAGAAAAACACGGTAGATTTTGATATTGGTCCTGGTTTGTACTTATCGCGGATCGACAGTGAAATAGACGTAGCAGAAGGGGAGTCAAGGCTAAAGCGGGGTCACTTACTGCGTCTTGCACTTCAGTGGGAACGCACGATTTCTTCTCGAACCCGCTTCAATCAAGACATGAGTATGGAGGTTTCGTTATCCGGCTTGAATGATAGAATGATCAGTGAAACTGCGATTGTGAGTCAAGTACTTGGAGGGGTATCTCTGAAAGTTTCATATACCTACCGTTATAATTCTCAGCCGGAAGATAATAAGCAAAAAGCGGATACAGAGCTTGGCGCGACACTCGTCTACAGTTTTTAATGAGGGTAAACATGTATAAGCATACACAGTTCTCGTGGGTCATCATGGGGATACTTGCATGGATTGCGAGCTTTTTGATATTAGCAACTGTGCTAATAGGGTACAACGTCGTCGTTGTGTTTTTCTCTGGTGTGATTGCTTTGTTGGTAGTGGCATTTTATGGACTGACCATCAAAGTAGACGCCAATAAGCGCGAATTAAGTTGGTGGTTTGGCCCAGGTGTTGCGAAAAAAACCTTAAATTTTGATGACATTGTTGAAGTGAAAGGTGTGACTAACTCGCTGCGTCACGGTGTTGGTATTCGCATTACGCATGACGGCTGGGTTTATGCTGCATCAGGGTTTTCTGCAATAGAAGTGAGTTTGCCGGATGGCACAAAATACCGCTTAGGCACAAATGATCAAAGTAATTTACTTAAAGCACTGGATGAAAAAGTAACAAGCGCCGAATAGGCGCTTGTTTGCTGCGTGATTAGTGGTGGTGGCCACAACCGCCTTCACCATGCACGTGGCCGTGTGCTAACTCTTCTTCCGTTGCATCACGCACAGCCAAAATTTCTACATCAAAATTTAGGGTAATGCCAGATAGCGGATGATTACCATCAACGATCACTTCTTCGTCTTGGATATCGATGATCATCACCATTTGGTCACCATCATCTGTCGTTGCACGAAATTGCATGCCCACTTCAATTTCCATACCTTCAAACATTGATTTAGGTACTGCTTGCATTAACTCATCGTGACGTTCACCATAGCCTTGTTCTGGTTCTACAGTGACACTTAATTTGTCGCCCGCTTGCTTGTCAAGCAAAGCGTCTTCAAGGCCTTGGATTAAATAACCTGTGCCTACGATAAACACCAGTGGTTCACCATCAAATGAGTTATCAATGGTGTTGTTGTCATTATCTAAAACAGAGTAATGCATGGTTACCACTTTATTTGGTGCTACTTTCATAATATTTCCCGTTTATTGGTCGTCTAGAGAATAAGGTAGAGGCAAAATTGACAAAGTTACCTCAGGTGAATGCTTGGCACGTAGCATCGAGTCTTGCTCAGTGTCGTTTGGTAATACGGCCAGTGCGCTATATGTTTTGTTCTCGCTGTTAAAGACTTGCTGTACTATCTTGCCAGCGCGGCGCCAGTTTTCTCCTAGCTGCATTTCAAGCTCAGATTCATCAAGTGCATGCTCGCTGTGGCCTTGCACGATGTACATTGCACGTTTGTTTTTACCTAGATAACGCATGCGTGCAACGGTTTCTTGTCCCGTATAACATCCTTTTTTGAAGCTGATCCCATTCAGTGCTTGTAAGTTAACCATTTGCGGCACAAACTCTTCGATGGTTTGTGCATTGAGTTGTGGTTCACCAGCCTTGATACTCGCTTCAATAAAAGTGCTAGGGTCGTCTAAACGCTCAATTCCACTCGGTAATTCAAAATCGTCAGTGATATACAAAACTAGCCTGTTATCATCCAGTTTTAATGCTTTGTTGTTACCAAAATCACAAGCATTGTTGTCTGTAAATTGTAAGCCTAGCAAATCACATACATTGTTCAATTGTGTACTTTGGATGCCGACTAGTTTTGGCGCTTCAATATGTGTTATTTCTACCTTTGCAAACACGCCGTACTTTTTGAGCTCTTTTGTTGATGCGTGTACTTCATCCGCTGAACCCATAAGTAAAAATTGTTGTTGATGCTTAAATACCCGAAACACGCCCCAAAGCTTGCCTTTGGGACTGCAATGGCCGCCCCACATAAAGGTTTGCTCGTTAATCAAGTTCATGTCTTGAGTTAACTGACCGTGTAAATAGCTGAGTTGTTCAGCACCGGAAACGGCAATAAGTTGGTAGGGCAGCGTAACAGCGCTTGCGAGTGGCATATAACGTAATCCTTGCATAAGAATAATGGTGATATGGTATCGCAAATTGGCAAACGCTTAAACGCTCAAATGGCACAAAAGTATCGCATTGAGCAGATTTGTGAGTTTTACGTGAAGGATCGTGAGTCTGTATATAAACTGAGATATAATCGCGTCGTAAGATATAAAATAATCAGTGATAAGGGTAATTAAAATGGCTGAGCTGTATTCTAAATCGCGCACTAAATGGGCATGTCGCCGTGGTATGTTGGAATTAGATGTTTTATTAGGGCCGTTTGTCGATGAAGCTTACGATGCGTTGAGTGAGGAAGATAAATTTGTATTTCAACGCTTATTAGCGGTTGAAGACCCTGACTTATTCGCGTGGTTTATGGGCCACGAGACCTGTCCAGATGCTGAACTAAACGCAATGGTGAAGTTGATCCTTGACCGAGTTCGCGTATAAGTTAACGTTCGAAAATAATCAACAAGACCGCAAACCCTTTGTGGTCTTGTTTGCTTGTTTGGCATTTATACTCTCCATTCTTTTTCCTACCATTAACTCAATTCTATTTAATAGTTGTCTTTGCTTTGCAGCATACCTATTGATCTTAAGGCAGTATCAAAAACTTTGCCCGCTTGCAGGCGAAATATTGCTTAATCATCAGGACAGTTATTTGGAAGTGCATGCTCAAACTGAAATCTGTGGCAAGATTATCAGTGCACATCGCTTTTTGAACGCGTTGTGCATTGGGGTTTATACACATGCTGGTGAACAGAAAAAGCTTATATTTTTGCAATCAGCTTTAACGGCACAGGCTTGGTCACGCTTGTGCCGAATAGCATTGGCTGCGAACGATTAGGGCTGAAGTATGGTTGGTTTTGGCTCGCTTGTTTGCGCCGGGTAATCAATGGTGTAATGCAAACCACGACTTTCCTTTCTTGCCAACGCGCTACGGATGATAAGCTCAGCAACTTGAACCAAATTACGTAGCTCTAGTAAGTTATTGCTCACTCTAAAATGCGCGTAATATTCTTGGATCTCTTGTTGCAGTAATTCTACGCGACGAAGTGCACGCTCTAAACGTTTTGTGGAACGCACAATACCCACGTAATCCCACATAAATAGTCGTAGTTCATGCCAGTTGTGGGTGATCACAACTTCTTCATCTGAGTCGCTTACTTGGCTTTCATCCCATTCAGGCAACTTTGGTGGCGTTGGACTGTGCTTAATTTTTGACAAAATGTTTTTGGCAGCGGCATGTGCAAAAACAATACACTCAAGTAATGAGTTGCTCGCCATACGATTGGCACCGTGCAAACCTGTATACGCCACTTCACCCACTGCATAGAGGTTATCTATATCGGTTTTACCGTTAAAGTCAGTCATAACACCACCACAAGTATAGTGTGCTGCGGGTACTACCGGAATGGCTTCTTTGGTTATGTCTAAACCAACACTCAAGCATTTGGCGTAAATAGTCGGGAAGTGCTCGATAATAAAGTCTTTATCTTTATGCGAAATATCGAGGTAGACGCAGTTGGCACCGAGACGCTTCATTTCGTAGTCGATAGCACGGGCAACGATGTCTCTTGGTGCGAGCTCTTCACGCTCATCAAAATCGGGCATGAATCGTGTGCCATCAGGGCGTTTCAAGTGTGCGCCTTCGCCACGCATCGCCTCGGTGATCAAAAAGTTTTGTAGCTCAGGGTGATATAAGCTGGTCGGGTGAAATTGGTTGAACTCCATATTGGCTACTTTACAGCCTGCACGCCATGCCATTGCAATGCCATCGCCGCTCGATACATCAGGATTAGAAGTATAAAGGTATACTTTACTTGCTCCACCAGTCGCTAATGCAACGAATCTGGCTGAGATAGTTTCGACTTGATTTTTGCCACGGTTGTATACGTAAACGCCATTAATGCGTTTTTGCTCGGCGTTTTTATCGGCGATAAGGTCAATCGCATTGTGCTGCTCAAGCAAAGTGATATTTTTATGTGCTTGCGTTTGATTGACCAAGGTCGTTTGTACCGCTTTGCCAGTCGCATCTGCTGCATGCAAAATACGTCTGTGGCTATGCCCACCTTCACGAGTTAAATGAAAACGCTCTTTGCCTTTACTATCAAACTCCATATCAAACGGAACGCCTTGCTCAATGAGCCATTTTAGACAATTTTTTGCATTGCTCGCTGTGTAATGCACGGCTTCTCGGTCGCATAAGCCAGCGCCCGCTGCTAATGTATCCTCCACATGAGACTCAATACTGTCGTTTTTCTTATCAAACACAGCCGCAATACCACCTTGTGCATATAAAGTGGAGCCTTCTTTTAACGCGCCTTTACTTATGACGGTAACATGGCAGTGATTAGCTAATGACAAGGCGAGACTTAAGCCTGCTGCGCCGCTACCGATGACAACAACATCAGTGTTATGGTGTTTTAATGAGTTCATGTATTTGGATCTTCGCTTTTTCTATGCGCTACATACAGCTAGGTGTAACATTGTTTGCTATTATACACCCAAATTAGATTTACTTGGTGCGCTTTATACGAGCATTCAACGCAATGTGATCTGTGTGTAAAACGTTACTTTTGTCGTTATTTTAAAAAAAATATTAAAAAAACAGAACTTTTTATTCTTGGCTCAGTCAGAGTAGCTGTAAATAATGGCAACGAAGCATTGAGTTATAACTATAACAAAGAGGAGTACCGGCTCGAATGAGCGAGCAGGATTTGGATTTAGAACTGGTTAAGCGGGTACAGCAAGGAGATAAAAACGCCTTCAACCTTTTAGTTGCCAAGTATCAAAATAAAGTAGCCGTGTTGATTTCACGTTATGTGTCCAACCAAGGCGATGTAGCAGATGTTGCGCAAGAAGCATTCATCAAGGCGTATCGAGCGCTCCCTAACTTTCGAGGGGAAAGTGCATTTTACACTTGGTTGTATCGCATCGCGGTAAACTGCTCAAAAAATTATTTGGTGGCTCAAGGGCGCAAACCCCCAGCCAATGATGTAGATGCAGAAGAAGCCGAGTTTTACGATGGCGCAGAGCAATTACGCTCAAATGCATCTCCAGAGAATTTATTGCTAAGTGATGAAGTAAAGTCGGTTATATTCGCAACGATTGACGGTTTACCTGATGACTTAAAAACGGCGATCACCTTGAGAGAAATAGAGGGGATGAGCTATGACGAGATAGCGGTGGTGATGGATTGCCCTGTTGGAACCGTTCGTTCTCGTATTTTTAGAGCGCGAGAAGCAATAGATAATAACTTAAACCCACTTATAGGTGAGTCGTAACATGACAAAAGTGAATCCCACACAGTCTTCAAATGAGGTTACATCGAGAATTATTGATGGAGACTTGCAACTTGACCAATCATCACTAAGTCATTTTGACGCAGAGAAGTTTGCGCGATATGCACAAATTGGTGATGTGATGCGTGAAGGGCATTCAGGTGGTTTTAGTATCGATATTACAGCGAGCGTTGCACAAGCGCTAGAACAAGAGCCGTGTCATAGTGTAGAAAGCGACGCACACGCAACACTTGAAACGACAGGTAATAGTAAAGTCGTAAAACTCAGCAATTGGCGTAAACCGTTTTCACAAATTGCAATTGCAGCGAGTGTGGCTTTGGTGGCAGTGGTCGGTGTTAATACTCTGCCACAAAATAGTAGTCCTTCTGGGGATGAGTTACCGGTATTGCAATCTCGTCCGCTAGCTGGTGGTGTGGCACCCGTGAGCTTCTCAACGGAACAGCCAGCTTTGCAAAACGCAGAACAAGGCATTCGCGACTTACAACAACAGCGCATTGGTGCTTTAGTGTTGGAGCATCAAAGGCAATCTCGTGTCGCCTATGCATTGCAGCAGCAAAATAAAGAAATGTCTGACACATCTGAGGAAAAGAAGTAGTTAAATGAGATTACTTGCCTGTTTTTTAGGTTTATTTTTGGCATCCATCGTACATGCCCAAGAGGTTGTTTCCGCAAAACAATTATTACAAAACATGGCGTCAGCTGTGCATACTCGTAACTTTGATGCCTCGTTTGTAGTATTGAAAGGTAAAGGCATGGAACCATATCGATGGATTCATGCCAAGCATGATGGAAAAGAATTGGAATTGCTCAGTTTGCTCAACGGCGCAGGCTTAGAAATTGTTCGTGTCGATGATTTGGTTACGTATTATGAGCCACAATCAGCACCTTACTCGGTAAAAACAGACTCAATAGCGGGTCCTATCCCCGAGATCTTGTTCAAAGATGTAAGTGCACTGTTGGCGCATTATGACTTTGTGCTGGGCGGTAAAGGCCGTATAGCGGGCAGACCTGCTCAGCTAGTGCGTGTTGAAGCCAAAGATGAGTCTAAGTATAACTATTGGCTATGGATTGATACGCAATCATCATTGTTGTTAAAAGCAGCTTACGTTAACCAGCAAGGTGAGCTATTAGAGCAACTGCAATTAACTCACATTAGTGTTACACCAGAACCTGCAGAACAATTACTAGAGCTTGTAGAGCGTGAATTTCCATCACCATTGCCAACAATCGAATTGAATAGTAATGAAAAGCTGCAAAACAATTGGCAAATTGGTTGGTTGCCTGAAGGCTTTAAGCTGTTAAAATCGGACAGACATAAATTAGATTTGAATAATGAACTGGCCGATTACTATTTGTTTTCAGATGGGTTAGTGGATATTTCCGTATTTGTGCAACGCCCTTTACCGGGGCAGCGTCCAAATGGTGCACTATCTTCTGGCGCGACAACAGTATATGTACATAACTCAGGCGCGTATGATGTTTCTGTCGTTGGTAACATCCCTGCGATGACTGCAAAGAGTATTGCTGAGTCAGTTAAACGTCCTCTATGATAGAACAAACCTTAACCGTAGTGTCTTGCTCTGGCACTACGGCATATCTGCAATCAGAGCAAAAAAAAGCGTGTGAAGGCTGTAACGGTAAATGCGGCTCACAAGTTTTTGCTAAGTTGTTTGGCACGCACAAAAAAACCTTTCCAATCAAAGTTGCACAACCGCTACAAGTTGGCCAAAAGGTCAAACTCAGTCTTGATGATTCAAAAGTGGTGAGCAATGCCTTTTATGTTTACATGTTACCACTGTTCGGCGCATTTTTATTTATGTTCGTTAGTGCACTGGCATTAGAGCTGAGTGAGCCACTGCAAATTATGAGTGCCGCTTTAGGCGGTTTTCTAGGCTACTTAAGTGCAAAATGGCGGGTGCAAGGACTAAAACACGACGTAAAAGTGATAAAAATTTACCCAATTAGCATTAGCGTGACGCAAATAGATGGTGATTGCGATAAATAAAAGGTAAAATCGGCGCTTTAATCCATTTAGTGACTTATAGAAGTTTAGAATCCAGTATATGAAGCATATCCGTAACTTTTCTATCATCGCCCACATTGACCATGGCAAATCGACACTTTCTGACCGCCTAATTCAAGTTTGCGGTGGCCTTACAGACCGAGAAATGCAGCAGCAAGTTCTGGATTCTATGGACATCGAACGTGAACGTGGTATTACCATCAAGGCGCAAAGTGTGACACTTAACTACACAGCGAAAGATGGTGAGACATACATGTTGAACTTCATCGATACCCCGGGGCACGTTGACTTCACGTATGAAGTTTCTCGTTCACTGGCTGCCTGTGAAGGTGCGTTGTTGGTTGTTGATGCCGGACAAGGGGTAGAGGCGCAAACGCTTGCTAACTGTTACACGGCAATTGAAATGGATCTGGAAGTTATTCCAATTTTGAACAAAATTGACTTACCTCAGGCTGATCCTCTTCGTGTTGCTGAGGAAATCGAAGACATCGTTGGTATTGATGCACTAGATGCAGTGCAATGTAGTGCGAAAACAGGTATTGGCATTGAAGATGTGTTAGAGAACATCGTACGTGATGTACCGCCACCTGAGGGTGACTCAGAAGCGCCATTACAAGCGTTGATTATCGATTCTTGGTTTGACTCTTACCAAGGCGTTGTATCTTTGGTACGCATTAAACATGGTGAGCTTCGTCAAGGCGATAAGATTAAGATCATGTCGACTGAGCAAACTCATATCGCCGATAAAGTTGGTATTTTCACACCAAAACAAACAAACACGGGCGTATTGAAGACCGGTGAAGTAGGTTACGTGATCGCGGGTATCAAGGATATCCATGGCGCACCAGTTGGTGACACTATCACTTTGACAAAAAATGCTGCACCGCAGCGTTTACCTGGCTTCCAGCGAATTAAACCTCAGGTTTACGCGGGGATGTTCCCAATCTCGTCTGATGATTATGAGTCTTTCCGTGATGCATTGAATAAGTTGAGCCTCAACGATGCGTCGTTGTTCTTTGAGCCTGAAAACTCAACCGCACTGGGCTTTGGTTTCCGTGTCGGTTTCTTGGGCATGTTGCACATGGAGATCATCCAAGAGCGTTTAGAGCGCGAATACGATATGGATTTGATCACCACGGCACCGACGGTTATTTATGAGATTGAAACCAAGCATGGCACGATTCAGATTGATAACCCGTCAGATTTGCCACCAGTGAATGATATTTTAGAGATTCGTGAGCCGGTCGTAGAAGCGAATATCTTAGTACCACAAGAATATCTAGGTAACGTGATCACGCTATGTGTTGAAAAGCGCGGTGTACAAACTAAGATGGCCTATCACGGTAAGCAAGTTGCGGTAACGTATGAGTTGCCTATGGCGGAAGTGGTAATGGACTTCTTCGATAAACTGAAGTCAACAAGCCGTGGCTTCGCATCACTAGATTATAACTTTAAGCACTTCCAAGCTTCTGATATGGTTAGAGTTGATATTCTTATCAACGGTGACCGTGTTGACGCATTAGCGATTATTGCTCACCGTGATGGTGCGCAAAGTCGTGGACGCCAATTGGCGGACGCTTTAAAAGAGCTTATCCCTCGGCAAATGTTTGATATCGCAATTCAAGCGGCGATTGGCGGACATGTTATTGCTCGCACCACAGTAAAGCAATTACGTAAAAACGTAATCGCGAAGTGTTACGGTGGTGATGTAAGCCGTAAGAAAAAGCTACTTCAAAAACAAAAAGAAGGTAAAAAGCGTATGAAACAGTTAGGTAATGTTGAAGTACCTCAAGATGCGTTCTTAGCCATTCTCAAAGTAGGAAAATAACAGGAATTAATTCATGGCAGGCTATTTCTCAATACTATTGGTGTTACTAACACTTGGATCAGGATTATTGTGGTTAATTGATCACTTTGTTTATGCACCAAAGCGTAAAGAGCGTATCGCATTGGCTCAAGGTGCTTCAGAGCAGCCCTTAGACGAAGATGTTATTGCGCAAATAGCCCCAGAACCTGCAATCATTGAAGGTGCTAAGTCAATCTTTCCTATGATTGCTGCGATCACCATCTTTCGTTCATTCATTTTTGAGCCGTTTCAAATTCCATCGGGTTCAATGATGCCAACGTTGCTAGATGGTGATTTCATTTTGGTTCAAAAATACGCATATGGTATTAAAGATCCTGTTTGGCGTACACAACTTGTGGAAGTTAACACACCAAAGCGTGGCGATGTTGCAGTATTCAAGTTCCCACTAGATGAGAGAATCGACTTTATTAAACGTGTTATTGGCTTACCAGGCGATCATATTGTTTATCGTAATCGCCAGTTATTTATCAAACCTAATTGTGCAGAGGGTGAGCAACAACAAGGCAATTTGGTGTGTGGCGAGTATAATAAAATAAAGCTTGATATTGTGAACCAGGATGAGTTTACTCAAGGGTCTATGCCATTAGTACGCTTAACAGAAGACCTGCCAGATGTACAACATGATATTTTAATTAACCCTCAAGCCATTGAGATGGTCGAACGTTACTTCCAGCAAGAAGGTACACGTCGCGATGAGTGGGTCGTTCCAGAAGGGAGCTATTTTGCGATGGGTGATAACCGCAATAATAGCCAAGACAGCCGTATGTGGGGATTCGTTCCTAAGGAAAACTTGGTTGGTAAAGCTGTCTTCATATGGATGAGTTTTGATTTTGAAAATGGCCCAGATAGCCTGCTTCCAGGTTGGGTTCCAACTGGTGTTCGTTTTGGACGCCTAGGTAATATTCAGTAACAATGAAAAGAAACGTAGCAGAATTATACAGTAAGATAGGATATCAATTTACTAACGAGGCATTGTTAGAGCAGGCTATGACACACCGAAGTCATAAGGGCCAGCACAATGAGCGATTGGAGTTTTTAGGAGATTCAATTCTAAGCTTCGTTATCGCCAATGCCTTGTATCATAAATTTCCAAAAGCGCGTGAAGGTGATTTGAGCCGCATGCGTTCAACCTTGGTCAGAGGGCAAACTCTGGCTGAATTTGGTGTTGAGTTTGGCTTAGGTGATTATCTTCGTTTAGGCCCAGGTGAATTGAAAAGTGGCGGCTTTCGTCGCGAGTCAACGTTAGCCGATGCCGTTGAAGCAATTATTGGCGCAGTGTTTTTAGACTCAAGCATTGATACTTGTAGCGAATTGATCCTTACTTGGTATGCGACTCGCCTAGAGGCTATTTCTCCGGGTCATAACCAAAAAGACCCAAAGACGCTGCTGCAAGAGTACTTACAAGCGCGCAAATTGCCATTACCAGGTTATACCGTGATTGATACCAAAGGTCAGGCACACAACCAAACGTTCACGGTTGAATGTATTGTGGAAGGTATGGAGAGCATAATTTCTGTAGGTAGCTCTCGTCGTAAAGCTGAGCAAAAAGCTGCCGAAAAAGCATTGAAGATTTTAAAAAATGACGCCTAACACACACTGTGGCATGGTTGCCATCGTTGGTCGCCCTAACGTGGGTAAATCAACGCTACTAAACAAAATTGTTGAGCAAAAGGTGAGCATCACCTCTCGCAAACCGCAAACTACTCGTCACCGTATCATGGGTATTCACACCGAAGACAACTACCAAGCTGTTTATGTGGATACACCAGGATTACACATAGAAGAAAAGCGCGCCATTAACCGTTTAATGAACCGTGCTGCTTCGAGTTCCATCGGTGATGTTGAACTGATCATTTTTGTGCTTGAAGGTACACTTTGGAATAGTGACGACGAAATGGTGCTTAACAAGGTTAAGCAAAGTGGTCGTCCCGTGCTAGTAGTGATGAACAAAGTGGACCAAGTGAAAGAGCAAGAGGATGTGCTAAAGCACATGCAATGGCTTTCTGAGCAAGGTGACTTTGTAGGTATCGTACCGGTATCAGCCAAGCAAAACAAAAATATTGAACTGGTTAAAAAAGAAGTACGTGCTCGCTTACCTGAGTGTGAATTCTACTTCCCTGAAGATTATGTTACAGACCGTTCAATGCGCTTTTTAGCGGCGGAAATAGTTCGTGAAAAGCTCATGCGCTTTATGGGGGACGAATTACCATACTCCGTTACTGTAGAAATTGAACAGTTTAAATGGCAAGACAATGGCGTTTGGCAAATCAATGCGCTGATTTTGGTTGAACGTGAATCGCAAAAGCGCATGGTGATTGGTAACAAAGGCGAAAAGCTTAAAGTGATAGGTCGTGAAGCGCGCAAAGACTTGGAAGATATGTTGGATAACAAAGTATTCCTAGAGCTTTGGGTAAAAGTGAAATCAGGTTGGGCTGATGATGAACGCGCGCTGCGTAGCTTAGGTTACGGAGAAGACTGATTGCAAAACGACTTTCGACAGGTATATTTACTTCATCGCAGAGCCCACAGCGACTCTCAGTTGATGTTGAATATGCTTGTCGAAGGGGTTGGTCACATCAGTATGGTGGCCCGAATTAAAGGTAAACAATCGCTTAAACATAACGCTCACCTTAGACCTTTCACCCCCATTTTGGCCCAATACGGCGGCCGTTACGATTTAAAATATTTAAATTCTTTTGAACTGGCGCAAAACCCTTTAGCACTACAAGGTAAGCAGCTATATTGTGGCTTTTACTTAAATGAGCTGACTTATCGCATTGTGCCGCGTAATGAGCCATTGGAGCAGGTGTTTGAATTGTATCAAGCACACTTAAAGTCGTTATCCCAAAACGCTGATGTGGAGCCAATTTTGCGAAGCTATGAGTTTCAGTTACTTAGTACGTTGGGCTTCGGTGTTGAATTTGATATCGACGCCAATGGTGAGCCAATAACAGCGAATTTAAACTATCAATATGTGCCTGAGTTGGGTTTTGAACCCACGGATACTCCGCAGTATGGGTTTTCAGGTGCCGTTTTATTGGCGATGGCAGAGCATGACTTTGCTAAAGCAACAGTACGCTCTCCTGCAAAGCATTTGAGTCGTTACTTATTAAAACCTCTATTAGGAAACAAGGCGTTAAAAAGCCGAGAATTATTTATATCAAGGTAGGGCTATGAAAGACATTTTATTGGGCGTTAACGTAGATCACATTGCAACACTGAGACAAGCACGCGGTACAACTTATCCTGATCCAGCGCATGCGGCAAGCGTTGCGGAGCACGCCGGTGCAGATGGTATTACCATTCATTTGCGAGAAGACCGTCGTCATATTCAAGATAGAGACGTGTATGTGATGGCAAAGACGATTCAAACGCGCATGAACCTTGAAATTGCCGTGACCGATGAAATGTTGGCAATTGCTCAAGAAGTGAAGCCTGAATACGTGTGTTTAGTGCCAGAAAAACGTGAAGAGCTGACAACAGAAGGTGGTTTGGACGTAATTGGTAATCAAGCGAAAATTACCGAAGCGGTTAACACACTTGCCGCAGCAGGTATAAAAGTAAGCTTGTTTATAGATGCAGATAAAGCACAAATTGATGCGGCAAAAGCAACGGGCGCGCCGTACATAGAGATCCACACCGGAGCGTACGCCGATGCAGAAAATAACAAAGAGCAAGCAACAGAGCTAGAGCGTATTCGTGAAGGTGTAAAGTATGCTCATGGTCTTGGTATTATTGTTAATGCAGGTCACGGCTTGCATTATCACAATGTGAAACCTATCGCGCAGATGCCAGAAATTTATGAGCTTAACATTGGCCATGCGATCATCGCTCGTGCAGCGATTGATGGTTTGGAAAAAGCGGTACGAGACATGAAGCGCTTGATGCTAGAAGCAAGACAAGCGTAAGCGTCTAATGATATGTTTAAGGCCACATAATGTGGCCTTTTTTCTATCAGGAATGCAAAATGATGCAGGTTTGGCAAAAACAGTTTATAACGCAACATCAATTGCCTGAGCAATATATATCCGATGCTGAACCTATTTTTGATTGGGTAAAACAAACGCTCGCAACAACGCCAAAGCCTTTTTGCCTCGGCATGAACGGTGCGCAGGGCTCTGGTAAATCGACGCTGTCACATTACCTGATTGAGTATTTGAAAAATGAAGGCTATAGGGCTGATTGTGTTTCAATCGATGACTTTTACCTGAGCTCAGAAGAGCGAAAACGGCGTGCCGAGCGTTATCATCCTTTGTTTGCAACGCGAGGCGTGCCGGGTACTCATGACATCTCTTTGGCAAAACAGATATTCAAAGGTTTTAAGCAACGACAAGCCATCATATTGCCTCGATTTGATAAATCGTTAGATGAGCCTTTTACAAAGCAACATTGGCATGAACATAAACGGCCACTGGATGTACTTATTTTTGAAGGGTGGTGCGTGGGGTTATCTGCAGAACCGCAAGACAGACTTGTTAACCCCATCAGTGACTTTGAACGACAGCAAGATCCTCAAGGTGTGTTTAGACGACAAGTTAATGGGTTTTTAGCCGCTGACTATCAGCGCCTTTTTTCTTACATCGACTCACTTATTTATCTCAATGTTGGCGCTTTTGAGCGGGTTTATAGGTGGCGGCTAAAACAAGAAAGGCAACTTATTGATCGCAACCAAAAGGGCATGAGTGAGCAACAAGTTGAACATTTTATCAAATTTTTTCAACGTCTAACTCAGTGGGGGATGGTGTCACTGCCTAAAAAATGTGACCTACTTATTTCCGTAAATGCAGCGCATAGGTTTATCTGCGAGTGTGATGATATGTAGTGCTTATTGCTCAGAGTTTGTGCTAGGTTGAAAGTTTAAAGATAAGAAAAGGATTTTCATGAAAAAAATAGCCGTATTTGGCAAGCCTGGTAGCGGTAAATCAACTTTGAGTAAACAGCTCGCGGAGCAAACTGCGATCCAGTTGTATCAACTAGATTTGCTGCAGTACAACAAAGCAGGAGGTTCAGTCGCCAGAGAAGTGTTCGATGAAAAACATAATGAGATAATCCACTCTGAAAGCTGGATCATTGATGGTTTGGGTCCAGTTTCTTCATTCCAACAGAGGCTCGAACTGGCCGATACACTGATTTACATCGACTTACCTTACGCCGTTAGCTATTGGCTAGTAACGAAGCGACTATTAAAAGGTTTATTTGTAAAGCCTGAAGGGTGGCCGGAAGGCAGCTCCATTTTAAAAGGCACAATCCAGAGCTATAAAACGCTGCAACTTTGCCCGAAGTTTTGGAATGATGCATTTTTTAGAAAATTAGAAGCGTTGTCAGTTGAAGGTAAAACGCTTCATGTTATTCGCTCTGTTTCACAGCTCAATAGAGCGCTGTCGCAAGCAGAGCCCATAAATGAGAAAACAGGTTAATAGCCAATGTGAGATTTTGGGTAAACCTACCTAAAATTTGAACACGCCCGAGTTACTGAATATTTGGTAACAATGAAGCTAGCTGTAATCCGAGCGTTTTTGCTTTGGTTATCGCTCGGTGTAAAGATTGTTGATGGCGAGTATCTGAAAACTCTTGATATTCAGAAGTGATCTCATACACCGTACTCGCACCTAAATACTTACTCAGCGTTTTAATATGTGGCACTAGATGTGCGCTTTGTTCCCTGACTCCGCCTACTTCAAAACCAAATTCTCCACATGAAGTTACAATCACTAAAGTCTTTCCTGACAGGAGTGGCTGTAAAGGAAAGTCCCCCCGTTGCAAATCGAAGTCAAAGGTTTTGTTTACTCGAATGACTTGGTCGAACCAAGCTTTTAGCTGAGCTGGCATGCCGTAGTTATACATGGGTGATGAAATAACGATGATGTCTGCTTGCTCAAGCTCGCTGATAAATAAGTCTGATTGCGCAAGTAGCGCCCTTTGCTGCGTTGTTCTTTTTTGTGTTGGTGTGAATACAGCGCCAATCCAATCTTGGTTGATATACTGAGGTGGGGTTGTGCCAACGTCTCGATATATATACTTGTCATGTGGCCGTTTAGTTTGCCAAGCATCGACAAAGTGTGCAGCAATATTTTTTGATATTGAGTTGTGTGAAGGGTTTGTATTTGTGGTCGCTCGTACACTTGAGTCAATGTGAAGTAATGTAGTCATATCGGAGTCCTTTTTTCTGCTTAACCTTTATGAATAATAAAAACTAAGCATATTCTCTACAAATTCTAAAAAGTCACTTATAGATGAGTTAAAATCACCTATAGGCTTTTTTTAATTATTAGGTGAAACTTAATGCAAGTATCTTGGCAAGCACTTAGAGTATTTGAAGCGGCAGCGCGGCTTGGTAGTTTTAAGCTTGCATCGCAAGAGCTATCCATTACACCAACGGCGGTTTCACATCATATTAGTAATTTAGAAACTCGATTAAATGTCGAGTTGTTTTATCGTCAAACACGCAAAGTCATACTCACCGACAACGGTAGTCAACTTGCGCAAGCCACCTGTGAGGCTTTTCGTAAAATTGAACATGCATTAGATCAAGTACACTCAAGCGGCAATCGTATAAAGGTTACGACGACCTCTTCTTTTGCGGCAATGGTACTGATTCCATCGTTGCACGCACTATCTATACAACACCCTCATTTAGATGTTTCCGTTGCAACGGGTGAAAGCATGGATAATCATGCGAAAGCGCTACCTATCCGGTTTGGAAATAAAGAACAAGTGGTGTCAGAGGATATGCTCAAGCTAGAAACGTTCAATGTGTTTGGCACTGCCAATGCAATAGCGCAGTACACGCGCTCGGATAAAGTTGAGGTGTTTTCAACAAAGTGGAAGAATGCAGCGTTACCCCAGCCGCCATTTGAGCAGTGGCTGGCTTTAAACCATCTATCAGCAGATTCATTTATACTCAAGCATTATGATCAGGAGCTGTTTGGGATCCAAGAAGCGTTGCTTGAAGATAAGCTTGTGTTCTGTTCGTCAACATTGGTGCGTAAACAAGTACGCTCTGGCGCACTAAACGCGTTTGTAAAACACGCTGTAGAATCTCAACTTTGTTATTATATTCCCAATAAAAAACGTTTTGATACTCTCGCTCAAAAGAAATTCATTTGCTGGTTAGAGGAAATCTTCGCAGCCGATTAGCGAAGAACTTTTGTCACATGTAAATATAACTAAGTCCATTGGCGATAGTTTTTATCACACAAAACTCTAAATTTTGATAGAACACCTTGGTTGTGTTGCTAAGTTTCAATGAAGATCTTTGTTACCGTATTGTTTTCTTCAAGCACAGACAAGCCATGGTTCTTGAGCGTTTTACCAACCCCTAAACCATGGAACTTTTGGTGTATTACTCCGCATGTGAGTCCGTCGATACTAAATGGACATGAACACCTCCACAGGCGATGACACGAGCAACTTGTAGTTCAATAAAGTACGGTTCGTTTATCACTGCTGTATTCAAAAAGTGTAAAAATTTGCCCCGTTCACACTGTGCTTGATACTACTGGGTATCATGCAAACTACACATGTTTTTAAAATGACACGCAAGCGTTATGTTGCACACGTAATACAGACTCTTGTTGAAACTGTGCTTTGTAGTTGTTGATAATTTGTCCGATATTAATTGCATCTTGCTTGGTATTGTTGTGAATAAGGGTCAGTATATAGCTAGGTTCTTTGACAATAACGCCGCCTTTACCAAGCCACTGCCCGGATGCATCAACCACAGTAAATCCATTTGGAAACCGAGGGGTAACTGAGGTTTGCACAAACGATGCCCATTGTGCTTTGGAAACAAAGCCATTGGGTGTACCTGTTCCGAAGTAAAGTGTTTCTTGTAGTTGTGGTTTCAAATCAACAGGGCAGTCAATGCTTGGTGTGAGTGAGCACCCACTAAGTGCTGCGCACGCTAAGACAGTCAGTACGCTATTTCTTATTGTCATCATTTTCCTTATAAATTGTGCATACCTCATGCTATTGAGTGTGTTGGATGATGAAAAAAATGCCAAGTGTTTTTTTATTATTGAGTTTGAAAGTACCTAGCATTTTTCTTCCATTATGCCAATGAGGTTCCCATCTGGGTCTTTCAAAAAACCAATCCAAAGCTCATGATCTTCCATTTGGGCTGCCATTTGAGGTGAGCGCTCAAGCGCTGCGCCTTGGGTTGTTGCAAAAGTAAAAAAGTATTCAATATTACTTACTTTAAAATAAGGGATTGAGTTTTTGCCAATCTCGCCTGCACCTTGGGGTGTACTTAACATGAGCCGAGTTTCACCACATTGCAAAAATGCCAGTTGATCATTAGGTGAAAATAGAAACTCAAGCCCAATTATATCTTTATAAAAGTGCAATGCCAGCTCGACATTACTGACCGTGACGGCCAATTGGCCAAGGGATAATATCTTGTATGTCATGGGTGTTTGCTTTGTATTTAATTGACGTAATTGTAGTCGTTAAACTCGGTTTTTTAGTGCCTAATTCAGTTGTATTTTTATAAATTAAATATACATGTGACGCTTGGTGCGACAATTTGTCGCATTTTTAAAAACGCATTTGCGAATATACTTTTACGAAAATAATAAAACTTCACTTATCTAATGCTAAAGCAACTACTTTCATGGCACCGAACACTGGCACTATTGACGGTATTGCCCTTTATTTTATGGGCGTTAAGCGGGTTACTTCACCCAATTATGTCTCATTTTTCCAAAGCGCCGCGTTTAGATAGTCAGCCATTTTTAGTAGATCATGAGGCGTTGTCTGGTGCAACACCTTTAGTCTATGTGCTTAATAAAGCAGGAATTGAGCACTTTAGTCATGCCAGTTTAGTTACTTACAAACAACAGTATTTTTATCAGATTGCTTATATGCATGATGAGCGCAGAGAGATTGTCTACTTTTCTGCCCATGATGATACAAAAGAACATGTTTTATCAGATCTTCAATACGCTCAATACTTAGCGCAATCTTGGTCAAAACAACGTATTACTAAAATCGAAAAACTAACCGAATTTACCAGTGGCTACGGCGACATTAATCGTATATTACCTGTATACCAAGTGACTTTGAGCAATGGCAATCACTTATACATAGATACGCTGGGCCAGCGAATTGCTGCACACAATACACCATTACGAGAAACACTTTCGTATTGGTTTCGCACGCTCCACACGTTTAGTTTTATGGGCGACAAACATGATTATTTACGTATCATTCCTATGTTAGTGGTTTCCGTATTGATACTGTTTATGGGTATATGCGGCTTGATAGTTTACAGTATATTGTGGAAGAGAATTCGTAAAAAAACGTGGCAAACCGCAAAGTTACATCGTGTAACTGGATTGAGTCTAAGCGTGTGTATGCTCGGCTTTGCCTCAAGTAGTACACATACGCTCATCGATAAGTTTTTCCCTCAAACGTTTCGTTCGCTCGAACCTAGCAACGTTTTACTGGCGTCACAATTAAACCACAATCCTATTGATTCGTTGATTGCGTCACAAGGACAGGGTTTTTCATTGGTTGCAGTTAATGGACAAATATATAGTCAAATAAAACGCCGCCAGGAAGGGGTCGAGTCCTATGAATATTGGCAGCGTCTAAAAATGCCCTCACAGGATGTTCGGCTCGCAAAGCGTATACTGAAAAGCCAATTAAACGTAGAAGGTGAGCTGATATATAACAAAAAAGTGGATCGCTTTGGCCCTACCTACGCATTTATTAATAAACGCCTTCCAGTCATCCAGTTGCGCTATCAATCGTATCCAGAAGTTTTATATAGTGTTGAGGTTAGCTCAGGGTATATTGCTGCAATTGACAATAATTGGCAAAAAGCACGCGCTTGGCATTTTGGTAACTTACACAAGTATCACTTCTTAAACCCATTAACGAAAGAGATCAGAGACGGTGTTATGGTGATAATTGTACTGAGTTTGGTATTTAGTGCAGCGATGGGGCTAAGTTTATATTTTGTGCGCAGGAAAAAACAAAAATATGCTTTTTCACGCCGTTTAACAACCATTAAAAATTAGAATTTCACTTATAAAGGGACATCATGACGCCTCGCTTAACCTATTCGTTGCTCACCTTATCTATGTTACAACTGCACTCTTTAGAAACTCATGCTGATGAGTCGATTAATAATATGGAGCATATCTCAGTTACAGCAACACGTATCGCAACCGCAAATACGGACTTGCCGTTGAGCATAGGTCGTGTTTCGCCTGAGACGATTGAGCGAGACAATCCGCAGCATGTGTCGGAATCGCTGCAAACCGTTTCTGGCGTATTGCTTAACCAGTTATCAGGTGGTCAGGGCCACAATGCGGCTATCCGTATGCCAGTGAATTTTGGTGGCTATACTCTGTATTTACAAGATAACATTCCACTGCAGTCGGCGGCTTTTTATAATCACAATGCACTGTGGTGGGCTAGCAGTGGTGCCAGTTTATCTCGCTTAGAGGTTTTAAAAGGTGCGGGCACAAGTTTATATGGCTCTGGAGCGGTTGCTGCGACTGTTAATGTGATTTCAGCCCCTATCTCAGACAACAACAATGACCTGTCTTTAACCTTGGCAGAGCATGACTACACGCGCTTGTCAGGCAGCTTGACTCAGCTAAGGGAAGAGCAAACTGGGTTTCGTCTTTCAGCATCACACTTGAGTAATGAAGGCTGGCGATCGCATAGTTCAGTGGATAAAACTGAAATCAACTTGCAACATGAGACTAAACTGGGCAGCAATCAAAAGCTAAAAACAATGCTCATCGCATCTTCATTAGAGCAGCAAATGTTAAACACACTGACAGAAGAGCAATTTCTGACTGATCCAACACAATCTGGGTTACCCGATGATGTATTACAAATAGACCCGCGTCGTGAAACTGATTACTTCCGCATAAGCACTGAGTTTACGCACGAAAGCACAGACTTTTTTCTCTCGGTCATTCCATACTTTCGCTATAGAACAAACGACTATATCGCAACTTGGCAGCCGAACATGCCCAAAGTGGAGTCTAACGTCACCACGCTCGGCATCTTAGCACTTAGTAATTATATTCATCGCGATGGCTCTGAAACGACTTTAGGAATTGACTTAGAGCATTCAAAAGGGGAAGGGTACTCTTTTCAGCCAACACTCAGAACAACAACGGGTTGGGGCGCGGCAACTTATCCTCAAGGCCATGTTTTTTATAACAATGAAACAAAATTTATAGGTGTTTCTCCTTATATTCAACACGTGGGTTATATGTCTCAGGACTTAAGCTATACGGTTGGCGCGCGCTTCGATCACAACAAGTACGATTTCGATAACGCGTTGCCAGCATACGATGATGACGGTTTTGGGAATCGCTCTATTTCGTCTCGCACGGATACATTTAAACACCTCAGTCCAAAAGCAAGTTTAAATTACTTACTCAGCGAGCAATCAAACGCCTATGCTCGCTATGCTCAAGCTATTCGCATACCAACCGCATCGGAGCTATATAATCTGAAAACCAAAGAAAGCAGTGCTCAGCTTGGCAGTATTCAAGAAGAAAAATCAGACACGTTCGAAGTTGGCTATAAAGCGAACTTTGCTCGCCTATCAGTGGAATTGGCTTATTATCTAATCGATGTAGAAGATGCCATTGTAACGGCCTACGATGATTTGGGAGCATCATACCGAGTGAATGCCTCAAATGTGGAGCATCAAGGTTTCGAGCTAGGGTTGACCTATCACTTAGATAGTGGGCTTTCTTTTGCACTGGCGTACAGTCAGTCTAATCATGAGTTTAAACACTATGTGCAAGACCAAGGGCGTCTTGACCGCAAAACAGGGCTACCGTTAGAACAAGATTTATCAGGTAATAGTCTACAGATGGCTCCGGACTACGTGGCCAACTTACGTGTGAATTATGCGAGCCAACAATTCACTGGGCTAAATATAGTCGCGGAAGCACAAAGCATTGGTGATTATTTTTTAAATGTGGAAAACACGCAAACGTATTCTGGGTATACGGTATTTAACCTAAAAGCGAATTATGATTTTACGCCAAAAGTGTCACTTCATACGAGAATAAGTAACGTGACGGATAAAAAATATGCGTTACAAAATGAAATTCGCTATGGCAAAACACGTATTCAACCGGGAGCACCAAGAACTGTCTACGTAGGCATAAAATATAAATTCTAGTGCGCGCGCTTAAATAATCGTGCTGATAGACTAACTGCGGGCACTCTCAGATCAGATTGAGAGTGTCATTTTCCAGCATATCACATGGCAAATTGAGTCTCACTTCAGGTGAAATCCTCCCAAGCGACAGAAGCAATTTTCCATCCATCTTGCGTCAGTATGAGTTGTATGTGCTTTACACCCTTGCCTGTGTATTGCTCTCCTCTAAGTAAACCACTTTTAGCGTACTGTGAAATACGTGTCGCGATGTGTCCAGAGATATGAGTTTGGCCATTTGTTTCCCACTCATTAAATTCAACTAAGCGACCATCGGTAAGCAGTGTCCTGCGGGGCGAGATAAACTCATTGAGAGTCATTGTTTGTATTTGCTCGCCGTCCTTTTTGACAATCATGGCGCCAGAGGTAAACATGCGTTCAAGCTTTGTAAAATTGGGCGTTTTGTTGCTTCGATTATCAAATATTGCGAAAAAAGCGTGTACTAAGTTGTCGATGTTATCTCGTTCAGAATTAATCATATATTTGCCGATTTGTTAGAACCACATAGTGTCTTTCTGTATTGACTAGGGGGTTGGTGAGTATACTTTTTGAATACGTTGTTGAAGCTCGATTTTGAGTTAAATCCGCATTCAAAAGCAATGGTTATCAAGTTATCAGACTTAGGTCGCGTTTTCATTTGCTCAATAACAGCTTTGACCCTAAGTTCATTGATAAGGGTGTGGAAGTTTCCGGCTGGGTGAAAAGATAAGAATTCAGACAACTGATGCCTTGATATGTTTAGTCTATTTGCAAGTTCAATTTGCTTGAAGTCGGGCTTTAAGTAGGGTTTGTGAGTGGTTAACTCCCAATCCAGCATGTCTAACATCTTAGATCGATTAACTGATGTTGCACTGCTTAAAGTGTCAGTTTTAGTCCCTTGGGTGTGAGTTGAAATACGGGTGGGCTTACCTATTTTAATGATTAAGAATGTCATAGCGAACATGGTTATCACCGTTGATAAATGACCAAACACCAAAAGTGAATGAGGTTTTCCAAGCTGTGTAACAATGCTTATAACTGATATTGTAGCGATACTGGCCATCATCAAATAAGCACTACCTAGCACCATTACGAGCCAAGCAACTTGCTTATACACTTTAGGCTTCCCGTGCAGTAACCAAAATTGGGTCGCTCGCCAACTTCCGTAGCCCAAATAGCAGCAAAAGTGGAGTGCGCTAAGCAATGGGATAACCGAAAACTGTTCGCTAAACGACCTGTCAGGTAACTGAAGTAATCGAGTTGCATGATTTGCGATAAAGTTAGAATAGTCGCTTGAAACGTCGAAAATAAAAATAAAACAGTAAGCTAAGAAGGGGATAAAGTGAAGGCAGTGTTGAGGGAGGAGTTTACTTTGAGGTTCTATGATCCTTATGACAAATGCGAGCATAATTGGGCCTAGTAACAAGTAGCTATTTAAGGCTTCCCATCCGGTTATCAGCCACATCGAAGCATCGTAATAACCTGCATTTAAATAAAAACTCACACACATATTGATGCTTAGCAACAATACATAGGCGCCTAGAAATCGGCTTGGGCCCGAATTTACAAGGCAATATACAGATAATATGAGTCCCTGAATACATCCCAGTGCAACCAAATTACTCAAAGTAAACAAGCTAACTCCTTTTATTGGGAACTAAAGGTCTAAACTGGCCCGTTTAGACGTTTTAAGAAGAATTTAAAACCTTTACAGCCAATATGTTATTTATTTTTTATAAAAATTGGAACAAATGGGCCAGTTAGAGCGAATTTCATTAGAGCCGAACTTAGCATACCTATTTGTATTAACAAAATAGGAACTGAGATATGAAGTTGAAAATTGAATTGGTGCTGAGTTACCTTGTGTTCTCCATTGCATGTATTTACGGTGTTTTGGCGTTTGCTCAGCTGAATTATCGTTTCACACACGAACAAATGAGTATTCCGGGGATGGTGATCACATTTGTAATTGCTTGCACTTTTAATGTTTTCAAAATTAAAGAGGGTATCACAAACAGCAGAATTCATTTTGGGTCGATTTTCGCCAACATGCTAGCATTTAGCTATGCATTGGGGTTTGTCTACTTTGATCCTTGGATAGGCAAGGTCATCACTACTGCTTTTATGGGGATTATTTTTATTTTATCTATTGTTAATGCAATAGGTAGGTGTAAAGAAATGCGTTGTGTAAGTTAAATGGGTTGTAGTCAACAGTCTGTAAATAAAAGCGACCCTGTAACACATTTTGTGTAACTGCCAGTTTTAAATAACATCTTTTAATCGGTCTTCGAATTCGATCATAAATCGATTTAAGGCCGA
>NZ_JBSVEM010000027.1:0-56327 GCF_056312285.1 Pseudoalteromonas sp. ABE4_541 | reverse complement strand
TGAAAGTCTCGGTGATCTGCCGCCAGCAGCTTACCGGGCAAAGTTAGAAAACTCTAGTTTACAGGTGTCTCACTGACGGGGAAGTGGACAAGGCGATATTTGCAATTACAGTGACTAATTGAAGTTCAAATATACATCAAATGTGATCTGGTCTAGACTAATTCACAGAAAAGACATAATAAAGAAACATTATGTGTGAATAATCCATCACCACTTTACTCATCAACAAGAAAAAACTATGAAACTTCAACTATTAAGCATTGCAACGGCAATGATCTCTACATCGGTATTTGCCGACAGTGATATCTATTTAACCAACAACAGCAGTGACATTTTAACTATTTCGGTTGAGCACACAGGCTCTGATCTAATGGAATATGGCGATGAATGGACACAGCATACAACCCAGTTAAAGCCGTATGAGACCAAAATGGTTTTGAGCTTTAACCGTTATTATGGTGCTAAGTCTGGGCATAGCTATCAATTTAAAACCAAAGTGACGAATCAATCTGGTGCGGTTATTAACCTACAGCAGAATATGAAAGGCACTTGGTACGGGTCAACTATTACGCACAGTGCACACTCTCAAGACTTTAACTCGGGCCAGCTTAGCGATAGAAACATTCACCGTTACCAATCAAAATTAGAGCCAATGGCGCAGCCTGGCGAAGTGGCATTCAAAGCCAAAGCCACGGCGCGATATGACGATTTTTACTACACAATCTCACCGAAACAACAAGATGAAGTCGCTACTCCTGCGCCTGAGCAGCTTAAGGTAATGACCTACAATATTTGGGCTTTACCGATTCTAGCGTCTCATATTTCCGATAGAATGGCTTTATTGCCAGATCATGTAAAAGGGTATGATGCGCTGTTATTGCAAGAGGTGTTTGATGCAAAGCGTGAGTCATTCTTACAACAACTTGCTACTGAGTATCCTTATCAAACCAGAATGTTAGATAAGTCGGGCGTTAATATTTATGATGGTGGCGTTATCATTGTCAGCCGCTATCCAATCGTCAATCAAGCGCAATATGTGTTTCCTGACTGTTCGGGAACAGACTGTTTTGCGGATAAAGGCGTGAATTACGCAGAAATTATCAAAAATGGTGAAGCTTACCACTTGTTTGCAACGCACACTGCATCTAGCGATACCGATACAGCGCGTGAACATAGGCAGCGCCAGTTTAAGCAAATTCGTGCCCTAGCGAAGAGTTTAAATATTCCTGCAAACGAAACCGTGGTGTATGGTGGTGACTTTAACGTTAATAAACTTAAGTTTCCAAATGACTATAGCAATATGCTCGCAAACCTAGCCGCATCAGCTCCTGAATATACGGGTTATACAGAGTCGACTTTTGACCCTCGCGTAAATTCATTTTCTAAAAAAGCGGGCGATACAGTCGAATACCTAGACTACATCGTCGTGAGTGATGAGTACAAGGCCGTGGAAAATAATACCAATGAAGTAAAAGTGCCTCGCAGTACCGCACAAAGCGTTTGGGAACATTGGGATCTGTCAGATCACTTCCCAGTCAAAGCTGTGATTAAATAGCTTTGTAGTGATAGGTGTGCTCAATTGTTGTTAATTGGGCCACCGTTTTAGATGCCAAAGTGAAGGCATTACATCCTTGCCTCTCAAATCTACTTATATCTAGGTTAAATAATGAAAAAAGGCACTTTATACTTAATGCTTATTGCGTTAATTGCAGCCATTTTTTTGGTTTTGCAATGCGGTAGTGCAACTAAGGCAGAAAAGAACATACAAACTCAAGTTACGCAACAAATTGAATCCTCAAGGAATATTGAACCAGTAGGTTTTGCGGTCCAAGAGGGCGCAATCCCTAAAGATAGCCGGATGGAGGCGCTGAGTAAAAGCTTTACAGATGCGCAATTAGCCCTGATAAAGCCATTAATTGAATCGTTTTGGCAAGGTTGTCAAAGCCGCTCTGACTGCGATGAGTTATTAGTAGAGTTACAAAACCTGCTAAGTTCAACAAAGTATCAATTACTTGCACAATACCCTGCGAAAATGGAAGAATTTAAACAGCTGTCTGAAAGTGAAGATTTTCAAACCGGTACTGCTGAAAAAGTGATGAGAATTAAAAGCCTGTATCGCCAAGTTTGGGGGGAGCATGCACCCGAGCTGTTTAATCAAGCGTTCGTCTTTTATGATTCTAGAGCAACATTAGATGAATTAACTCAGCTCAGCAAAGGGTTGCAGCAAAGTGACTTTTTAGAGCAAATGGAGTTAATGAGTGAGCAAGGTAAGTTACCGCAAGATAAACATGTACTCTATAGTATGGCTGTTGAAGTGTTAGGCACAGATCTGAGCCCAACGGCGTTATCACATTTAAAAGGTGAGTTGGCACAGCGCTATTTTGATAAGGGCCGTGCTCAGGCGATTTTGGCAAGACAACATCAAGTTATTGAACAACAAAAGCGCGTAAATAACTATCAACAAGCGCTCAAAGAAATACAAGCCCAGCTAAAACAGAGCAGAGAAACAGAATTTGCACATTTGTCAGACGCTCAATGGCAAAGTCAGTATGAAGCGCAAATCAGAGTATTTAGAAAATCATTTTTTCAGGTTGATTGAGCATGACTATGCAGCCTACTTCTTGCTTTAGTAACAGTGGCTGTAGTCATTTAACAGCGATGTGTCGATTGAGCTATTTACTTTTGAAAATGCTGCTGTGTACTGTTGTATGAGCCTTTCATCACTGCCTTGGCTTAAAGCAAAGCCAAGTTTGGAAGGATGTATGCCTTTAACCCTTTTTGCCGCTAATTGCGTGGTCTCTACATTGAGGCTTTTTAAGGTGTTATACATCGAGTGCTCGCCAGCGGCAATAAAATCCACCCGTCCTAATAGCAGCATTTGGATAGCTTGCGCAAAGTCCCCCACCAAGTGGAGGTTGTGGTCTGTGCTATATCCATAGTTTTCTAAGTAACTTTGCATTGAGTCGGCAATGGGTAAAGCGGTGCTGTACGTGTTTGAATCTTGCCAGCGTTCGACATCAAATAGGGTGTTTGCCCGTAAGTGCCAAATACAAAGTTCATCAGTTACATCGAGAAAGCCTATCCAGTGGAAGTGCTGTGCTCTGTTTGTGGTCTTGGCCAAACTGAAAATGAGCGTATTGGGTTCATTCAGCGCAATTTTATAGGCTCTAGCCCACGGGAAAAACTGGGCTTTTTCGTCTCGCCCAAGCTCTTGTTGTAAGCGGTTAAAAATATTTAAGGCGAGACCCGAACCGGGTTCGTTTTTAGACGGCGCGATTTGAAAAGGAGGGAAGTGCTCAGTCACCACACGTAGTGTATTGGCCTGAATAAAGCCAGATAGAGCAAGATTGGCGAATAGAAAAAATAGAAAGTAATAAAATTGCAGCAATAAATGTGCTTTTGCTCTGAACAAAATAGCGACTCCGAATACGGTGAATCTAATTTATATCAAAATTTGCAATGATAACTAAAGCGTTAATTTAAAATAAACGAGATATAAGACGACATACTTCGCTTGGGTATTATGCTGTTTCGCTATGTATTTTTAACGTATTTAAGCGAAGTCAGCTTAAATACGAATGCACAATATCAGAGCTAAAAACACGTTCATTTAAGCAACTGTCAGTCTAAATGATTGATACATCTTACCTATAAGTGTAGGACGAGTTTGTGGGACTTAAAATGTTTTACAGTCACTAAAGAAATCACCGAGTTTAATGCACAAGATAAAGCCCCAGATGCCGTATTACTTCTAGTGATTGATAATGAATTTCTATAAGTCTTCCAATGCTAAACCCGATAGCAAACAGTCACACCATGGTTGCATAATTTGCAATCATGGTGTGGCTCAAACTGGTTGTATTAAGTGTATGATTTTGCTAGCTTTGATTGCGAGTTTAATTTGAAAAATAGATTACAATAAGGACATCTTGAAATGAAATTAAATACCCGTTGGTTAACAGCCATTAGTGCAAGTACCGCTCTGGCAACCTCTTTGGCAAGCGCAGCTCCTCAACTAGGCCAAACAACATTTGAATACAATGCAGGCATGTATATTCAAGAAGAATTTGATGTATTCACAGACGGTTATGTATTTGACCCAGACTATCCAAATAGCGAATTACGCATTCAATTTGACACAAGTAAGTCATATGAGCAAATCGCTTTTTACGATAAAACCGAAACGGCTTACGGCCAGTCGGTTGCGTACAATACACTGGACTCTCGCTGGATTAAGTTTAAAGGAAAGCTATTGTATATGGCTGACGAAACACAAGGCGTAAATAGATTTGATACCATCGCATTTCGTGTGATCAACCCAGCTGGTGAAGTATCACCTTGGGGTGTTGTGAGAGTGAATATTAGCAAGTAGCCACAATAATTGGCGTTAAGCAGCCGCCCGTATGAAGTGGCTGCGTGTTACTAAGTGCCTAGAACGACTAGACAATCACTCAATACTATAGGTATAGCAGATGGTTAACGCTTGTGCCTTACCCTGCAATTTTCATCTATTTGAGGTTCTTTATAATGGATAGCGATTTCACCTTGGCATAATCCTGTTAAAGAAGATGAGCGGTTAGCAATAGACCCACTATTGACGAGTGAGCCAGTGCATTTTGTTCAATGGCAAATACAGCTTTGCTCGTCATAAACGTTCAATTGAGTTCTTTGAAAGCCGCCTAATCTTTTATACCTTTTAACCTCCTCAATTCTTGTTTAACCCCTCTTTAACCGCTCAACTTTTATACTTCGCCCATTCAAACTAAAAAACGGCTGAATTGTGTTTTGCGCGGACTATTTCGCGTTCGGCTCTAAAAAACATCGGATATCGATGAATTCGTTGCTTAGTGGTTGTTTTATTGCATTGTTATCGGGAGTAAATATGAAGTTTAAACTAATAAGTGCAGTGATGTGCGCGACAGCGTTTTGCTGTGTGCTGGTTTACAACAAAGCGCATAGCGTGTCAGACAGTCCAAAAAAAATGCATGAGCAAATTGAACAACCAGCTATAGCTCGCGGAAAACTCCCTCAAGTAGGAGTTGTTAAAGTGAATGCTGAGCGTTATACCGCGCAGGTGACGGGGCTTGGTGAAGTCATGCCTCGTTTTAAATTGAGCCTAACAAGTGATGTAAACGGTAAAGTAGTCACTTTGAGTGAAAAATTTCAATCGGGCCAAATCCTTAAGCAGGGTGATGTACTAGCGAAGGTTGAAGATAGTTTTTATCAAACACAATTAGCACAAGCAAAAGCCCAGGTTGTTCAAGCTGAATTGGAGCTCGAAGAAGAAAAAAGGCAAGGTGAAGTCGCTTATCAAGAGTGGTTGTTAAGTAAAGAGGGTGGCCAAAAAGCGACGCCACTTGTATTGAGAAAACCTCAACTAGCTGCTGCCAAAGCAAACCTTGAGTATGCAAAGCAGGCACTTATGAAAGCTCAGATAGATTTGGATAATACGATCATTAAAGCACCATTTGATGCATTAGTGGTCGAACGTGATATTCAGTTAGGCTCGTACCTGAGCGCAAATTCAAGCATTGGTTTGTTATATGACATAAACAAAGCTGAGATCGAAATTCCGCTTTCCGAGCGTCAATGGCAAGAACTCAACGTAAAAATTAATGGTGAGTTAGAAAAGAACTTATGGCCCGTGGCGATAGAAAAAGCAAACAATAAAGCGCTGCAATGGCAAGGTTATGTAGCCAGAATAGAAAGCCATATAGATGCGCAAACTCGTCAGCGCTCTGTTGTTGTCGTTGTAGACGATCCGCTGTCTCAGGATGACCCTTTGTTTGCAGGCAGTTTTGTTAAAGTAACGCTACAAGGCACACAGGCATCACTTTATAAGTTACCGGCGTCAGCGATCTCTCAATCAGGCGATGTTTGGTTTGTCGACGAAAATAGCCAGTTACAAAAACAAGCAACCGATAGCGTGTTTTCGCAGGGCCAATCTGTTTACGTCAAACCACTTTCAAGCAAGTCGTTACAAATAGTGAAAAAGCCACTGAGTCATTTTAGTGAAGGCACGAAAGTAAACCCAGTTGAAGAGGCGCTTTTATGAGTAACTTAAATAAGCAATCAGGCATTATTGCTTGGTTTGCGCAAAACTCAGTCGCCGCGAATTTGTTATTTATTGCGGTGGTATTGGTTGGTCTTTTATCCGTTAATAATTTACGTAAAGAAGCTTTTCCAAGCCTTGAGCCGGACACAGTCTCCGTGTCTGTTGTATATGATAGTGGTGAGCCTGTACAAGCAGAGCAGGGTGTCGCAATCAAGGTCGAAAATGCATTGCAATCAATCGCTGGTATAAAAAACATTACATCCACCTCAAACGCCAACGGCGCGCATGTCAGTATAGAAATGCAAAGCGGATATGATATTGACGAATTATATCAAGATGTGAAAGCGCAAGTTGATGCGATTAATAATCTGCCTCAGCGAGCGGAACCTGCGGTGGTCACCAAAGCCAAACGGCAAGATCATGTTTTATGGGTGCAGTTATATGGTGATGCAGACAGGCAAAGCCTAAACGAATTGGCAATTCAACTCAAAACGCAGCTACTTGCAAAAAGCGATATTAAAGATGTGCAAATTAAGGCCAAAACGCAATCCATGATCTCTGTAGAGGTTGAAGAGCAAACGTTGCAAGCCTATGGCTTAACACTAAAACAAGTCGCTGATGCCATCAACAAAGAGTCATCTTATGCCATCGGCACAAGCCTGAGACACGAAGACAAATCGGTCAGGCTTAAAGTGTTAGATCAAGCTTTTGAGGTTAGTGATTTTGAGTCAATCGTCGTAAAAAGTTTTGCTTCTGGTGGCCAATTGCTTCTTAAAGACTTAGGTACTGTGCAGCGTATTATTGAGGATAACAGCTTTTCAGTGTCACGTTATAACGGTAAAACCGCCGTTGCATTAGAAATCGTCATGGATGATTACGGTGACGTAGTGAATATGGTAGAGCAAGCCCAAAATGTGGTGAGCCTTTGGCAAAACTCGGGCGTGTTACCAGATAACATAAAGATAGAAAGTTGGCTTGATAAAAGCACCTTGATCACTGAACGCTTATCTTTACTTATTAAAAACGCGCTAACTGGTATTGCATTGGTATTTATCGTGCTGGCCCTGTTTTTGAATGTGCGAGTTGCTCTGTGGGTTGCAATGGGCTTGCCTTTTGTATTCTGTGGCACGCTATTTTTTATGACCGATAACTTTACTGGCCTGACCCTAAATGAAATGACGACATTCGGTTTTATTATGGCATTGGGGATTGTGGTTGACGATGCGGTGGTTGTAGGTGAGAGTATTTACCATACAAGAGCACAGTATGGAGATACTACAGCCAATACCATTTTGGGCACCCAAAAAGTAGCCGCTGCTACCGTATTTGGGGTTTTAACCACGGTTGTTGCATTTGTCGCTTTGAGTAATGTACAGGGTCGCTTAGGTCAGGTATATGCACAATTCGGCACGGTTGTAGCAATTGCGCTATTGCTATCACTCATTGAATCAAAACTAATATTACCTGCTCACTTAACCCATATAAATACCCGTGAGAAAAAGACCATTGGGTGGTGGGGAAAACTGAGCTCAAAAGCTGACAGCGGACTTACATATTTTAATGAGCACATCTATCAAAAAGGATTGGCACAGGCTCTTAAAAATCAAGTTAAGGTGTTCGTGTTATTTTTAGGGCTGATGGTTGCTGTGATTTCATTGCCTTTTAGCGGTCAGGTGAGAGTGGCATTTTTCCCCGAAGTACCAGGAGATACAGTGAGTGCAGATATTACGCTGTACAATGATGCCAGCTTTGGTCAAACCTATGACAACTTACTCATATTAGAGAATTTAGCGATTTTTAGTGATAACTGGTTGCGCAGAAAGTACGGTGAAGGCACCGAAGCGCATGATAGTTATATCACTAGTATTCAGGTGTTAGCTGAGAGCGACACGCAAGGTACTGTCACAATAGAGTTGGCTAAAAACAGTCGTTACAGCGCGTATGAGTTCGCAGATGTGTGGCGCGAATCAGCGGGTACTCTCGAAGGCGCTAAAAAGACTAAAATACTCGCTAAGCGCGGCATGATTGATAATTTCAGAGTGTTACTTAAGTCTTCAAACGATGAAGCTCTGACAGATGCTGGTAATGCGCTGCTTGCAAACATTAAGCATTTAGAGGGCGTGAGTGGTGTTGATCACAACTTAGATTTAGGCGAGCCACAGTATTATTTTGAATTAACCGACTATGGCAGAGCGTTAGGTCTTGATAGCGCTGAATTATCTAAACAAGTGTTACAGAACTTTGGTGGAGATATTGTTCAGCGTTTTCAACGCGGCGAAGACGAAATCAAAGTGCGAGTGCGTTATCCGCAAGAACAAAGGCAAACACTTGCAGACGTTAAGCAAGCCTATATTACAACGCCCAATGGTGTGCGCATGCCTTTGAGCGATGTGGCTACGGTTAACAGTCAATACCAAAGTGCTGAAATAAAACGAACCAATGGCCAACGTTCAGTATTTATCAGTGCCGTGTTAAATAAATCGAAGATAGCACCTCATGAACTAATCACACAGCTACGAAACACAACTTTAGTGGATTTGAAAGCGGATTACCCAGATGTGAACTTTGAGTTTGCTGGTGAGGCTCAGCAGCAACAAGAGACTGGTAGCTCAATGGTTCATATGTTTGTGTTAGCGCTTGTTGCAATATTTGCTTTATTGGCGATCCCTTTAAAGTCTTACTTACAACCGCTAGTGATTATGAGCGCGATACCATTTGGCATAGTTGGCGCAATATTAGGGCATTGGATCAATGGCCTCACGCTTAGTATCTTGTCGCTAAACGGCATTTTGGCACTAAGTGGGGTTGTAGTGAATGACAGTTTGTTACTCGTTAATCGCTATAACCAACTACGACAGGAAGGCAATTTGTCAGTAAAAGAAGCTGTGAGTGTAGCAGCGCATTCGCGACTCAGAGCAATATTACTGACATCTGTCACAACGTTTGCTGGATTATTGCCACTATTAAGTGAAACCTCATTGCAGGCTCAGTTCTTGATACCAGCTGCTGCCGCATTAGGGTATGGCATTTTATTTGCCTCAGTAATTACGTTATTCCTAACGCCAACTCTATTATTAATATTGGAAAACGCAAAAATAGCGATTAAAAACCAGAGTAGATATGGTGTGTTTGGTGCAAAACATAAAATAGTGTCAGGGCAACTAAAGCAATCAAATGGGGTAAATCATGAATAATACGCAGCTGAGTGTTTTACTCGTTGAAGATGATAGAGATCTCGCCGCTACCGTGTTTGATTATTTAGAGTTAGAGAATATTTTTTGTGATCATGCCAGTGATGGCGAGCTTGCGGTGCACTTAATCGAACGTCACCGATATGATGTGATCATTCTTGACATTAATTTACCTAGCTTAGACGGATTGCAAGTGTGTGAGCGAATAAGGCACAAGGGCGTAGATACGCCTGTACTGATGCTTACAGCTAAGGATACCCTAGACGACAAGTTGAATGGATTTGCTAAAGGGGCGGACGATTATTTAATTAAACCTTTCGCAATGGAAGAGCTGATAGTTAGAACACAGGTCCTAGCAAAACGTAAAAGTGGGCAAGTTTCCCGCCTTACCGTTCATGATTTGCACCTTGATGTTAAACAGCGAGAGGCCTATCGAGGAGAGGAGCTTCTCGGCTTATCACCCATTGGTTTAAAAATCGTTGAGCTGCTTATGCGCAACAGTCCGCAAGTTGTTTCACGTAAGAAGATACTGCAATCGGTATGGGCTGATGAACCACCCGATAGTAACAGCTTAAAGGTACATATGTTCCACATTAGAAAACAAATTGACGCTCAGCATGAAGAGAAGCTTGTGCATACCGTTGGTGGGAAAGGTTTTGCAATTAAGAAGTTAAACGACGAATGAAGATACGGCTCAGTTTAAGGTATTACGTGTTGCTTGCAATGCTAGTGACGGGGATCAGCAGTATATTGATTTTGTCTGCGCTCAGTATGCAGTATTTTATCACTGGGATGGATGTCGCAATGCGCGGGGCGATGTATGCTTATGCACAGGAACACGTTGTTCGTGACGGAAAACCGATAAAAAGTCAGCTATATATTGTGGCTTCGCGTTGGCAAGATTTACCCAAGGAAGTAACGGAATATTTAGCTGACGACAATATGCGTTATAACACGCTAAACAAGCATATGATTGGGGGGACATGGTTTACGCCACCATCGGCTGGTTACTTTGCGATGAAGGTACGCAATAGCCGACAAACAGTCTACGTCGCGAGTATTTTTAAGGCCGATGAGCGCATGTTGATGCTATCGCCCGAGGTGCCACACTTTGTGGTGATCACAGCAACCGCAGTTGCTGCGATTGTGGTGTTTGTTCTCGTACTGGTTTTGGTGCTCAGAAAGGTCACCAAACCTGTTGAGCAGTTGCAGCAATGGGCAGGGCGAGTAGATAGCACAAACCTTTCACAGCCAGTACCAGATTTCAGCTTTAACGAGTTAAATACATTAGCGCATATGATCAATGAAAGCGCGAGCAATTTACACAAAAGCGTAGAAAGAGAGCAGCGTTTTTTGGCTTATGCCAGTCACGAGCTCCGCACACCAATAGCCGTTATTCAAAGCAATGCTGAGCTTTTAAAAAAGCTGCTTGAAGGTGACTTTCCGAAGTCTAAGTTTAAGCCAGGAATTGCTCGAATTGAACGTTCGGTATTGACAATGAGCGCTTTGACACAAACATTGTTGTGGTTAAATCGAGACGAGAACAAACGGGAACCTGCCACTGCGCTTAACTTGTCTGAATTGCTGAATGAAATCATGTTAGAGCTACTTTATCTTATACAAGATAGGGAAATTGAAGTGCAGATTGAAAGTGATGACAGCATTGTTCATTTGCCACACATGGCTTCTCGCATTGTATTGAGCAATATTATTCGCAATGCTTATGTTCATACCAATGTAGGACAAGTACAAATACGTCAAGCGGGCAGCCAAGTGACAATCACCAATATCGACCGTGGCCCAATGCTTGAAGCCAACCAGCTTGGTTTTGGACTGGGATTGGAATTGACCCAGCGTTTAACCAATTTGTACGGATGGGGTTATGACATTAGGACCTTGAGCAACGGGCGTAGCGTTAGTATTACGTTCGTATAATGGTGTTAAAAGCGTATGCTATTTATTGCTTCTGTGCTTATGTGTGGAAAATCTTTACGATTGGCATATTTATTATAAAGAGTACTAAACAAGGCGCTTTTTGATAGCTTGTCTAGTTTTGTAATAAAGTTTTTAGCTGTATCTGATTTATGTTTACAGCATGACTGATATTCACGAATTAAGCGGGTGACTGAATATGCTTTGTTTTGTTTTTTGAGTAAAAGGTCGGCTTCAATAAAAAAAGCAACGCCACTCCAGTAAATGCGTTGTTGAGCGCCCAACGACCACATTCGTTCTGCGACATTTCTCAATTTTCCTGGTATTTGTTCGGTTTGGCGCTTTCCTCTATTTAAGCCTGACATAAGTCTTTGTTTAAAGTCATTATGATCAATTATACCGTTCTCAAGCATAATAATGTTTTGCAAATAAGTGGCTAGCCCCTCACTCAGCCAAAAGTCTTGGTGGTCAAATAATGGGTGGTATAGGTGCGAAAGCTCATGATACAAGCTCCAATCTTTAATTAACGATTTTTGAGACGCATAGCGATAAAAGTGGAGGGAAATGCCGTCATACTTACCCCTTTCAACGCTCGCCCAAGGCACCGGTTCTGTTGCAAAATATCTGGGTGCTAAGTTTATAGGAATAATTGCTTGTTTGAGTGGCCCTAGTGTTTTACGAGTCACGCTGACGCCATGTTCAACCCAGTTTTTTATTTTTACCTGCTGTGAAGCGCTTAGGCTTTCTAAATTTTTATACTGTATCTCATTTGCTTGTACAGCTATTTGCGGCGCAAACATCAGGATAAAAAACCACAATAAATCTCTCATCGTCATAACTTTGTGTATTTTTCTTTTTATACGTAGACCGGATTAACATGGAACAATTTCACTTAAAAGCGGCTAAGGATGTGAAATTATATCAAGTGAGTAATTTCTTGGTTTGTGGTGTACTAGGTTATTTATCAATAATAACAAGGACCTAATATGAGTAGATTAACGCAAATAACAATAACTACCGCTTTGCTTATTTCAACTGGCACTGTTGCAAACCCTTTATTAGGCACATGGGAATATGTTGAAGGTAAATATGCAACAGAGGCAGGTTACGTCAGTGCAAAAGCACCGGAGTTAACATCGGTGAAAATCATATCGGATAGCCATTTTAGCTATATTACCCAAAAACAAGGTAAATTCTTATACGCGGGTGGCGGGCCCTACAAACTTGAAAATAATTACTTTATGGAAACTGTCGCATACGGAAACGTTGAGTCTTTGCTTGGTAAAACAATGGCGTTTAGTTATAAGATCGAAGGTAACTTATGGCACCATACTTTGTATGAGAACGGCAAACTGGTTGAATCTGAAATATGGAAAAGAATGAACAAGCGACAAAAATGAAGCACATCGCGTGTGTTGATGACCGGCTACAAATTGTATCTCGCTCGATCCCTGTACCTCAAGAACATGAGGTACTTGTAAAAGTCGCAGCATTCGGCGTCAATCGTGCCGATCTGTTGCAAAAGCAGGGCAAGTACCCGCCACCCAAAGGTGATAGCGATATTCTCGGCTTAGAAGCGGCAGGTACGGTAGTGGATTGCTCCGAAGGCTTAAAGGCGCAATGGTTGGGAAAACGTGTATTTGCTTTAACCGCTGGTGGTGCTTATGCAGAATATGTGTGTATTGACGCTGAGCAACTTATGCATATACCCGATAACGCAAGTTTTACGTCGGCTGCAAGTATTGCAGAGGTATATCTAACTGCTTATGACGCAATTGTGAACAAAGGGTCGCTAGAAAAAGGGCACACGTTGTTGATACATGGTGGTGCTTCTGGGGTTGGTAGTGCGGCTATACGATTGGGGAAATTACTTGGCGCACAAGTTATATCGACACAAAGTAGTGAAGAAAAGTGTCAATATGCGCTTGAACTTGGAGCCGATGTTGCGGTTAATTACAACAACGCATGTTTCACCAATGTTATGCGTGAACAAGGCTTGACGGCTAATGTCATTGTTGATCCAGTTGCCGGAAGTTATGTGAATAAAAATCTTCAAGTTGCCGCAATGGATTGCCATTGTATCTATTTAGCATTATTGGGTGGTCGGCATGCTGACATAGATATGGCGAAACTGTTGGCAAAAAGAGTCTCTATGCATGGTTCAACATTGCGCAATCGAAGCCTAAATTATAAACGACAACTTGTTAAGCGATTCTGGGAAATGATAGGAGAGCGTGTGTTCGATGCCAGTATGTGTGTTCCAATATATCGTATACTCAAGTTTGAACAAGTCGAGCAAGCACATGCAATTTTGCAAAATAATGAGAACTTAGGCAAAGTGGTTGTTGTTATTTAGTAATTAAAATAGCAGAAATCAGATGTTTATGTATAATGTATGCTAAATGCAAAATTAAGAGAATAATATGGCAATCGAGCATAAAACGCGGACGCAGCTTGTTGCAGAAGCGATCAGAGAAAAAATTCTATCTGGTGAGATAAAGGCCGGGGAACCGTTGCGCCAAGCGGCATTAGCAGAAGAACTTAATGTAAGTCGTATTCCTGTTCGAGAAGCTCTGTTACAGCTTGAATCAGAAGGGTTGGTCAATTTCGAGGCCCACAAAGGGGCAACAGCCACGCAACTTAGCGCGGAACAAATTGACGAAATATTTGATTTAAGAGCCTTGTTAGAAGCAGAGTTACTTAGTCACTCAATAAAAAATCTAACACCACGAGATTTACTTGAAGCTGAAGCCATTTTGTATGATCTGGAAGAAGCGACAGAAGCTGGTGACGCGGAGTCGGCAACGGGTAAGCTCAATGCTGAATTCCACGCAAAGTTATATAGTAAGGCAAACCGCCCTCAGACTGCTGAGCTGGTTGAGATGTACAGTAAAAATTCTGAGCGATATGTACGCATGCACATTCTACTTGCGGGTGGTATTAACACGGCACCAGAAGAACACCGCACGTTATTAGAACACTGCAAAAGTAAAGATGCTAAAAAGGCCTGTGAATTCCTGAAACAGCATATTACCGGTGCGAAAAACGATATTAAGCAGTTGCTGATAAAAATGGAACAGAATAATAATTAGAGCGCTCATTAAATTTTAGTATATTTAATATTGTATACAATAATCTATTGCGTTATGTTATGACCATCAATGAGTAATAACATAACGCAATGAATTCTATTTTTACTTCAAGACAGCAAGCGATTAGAAGCAGTTTGCTTCACCATAACTTAGACCAAATGTTAGTTTTTGGTTTCGAAAACATCCGCTACCTTTGCGGTTATAGCGGCAATGCCTCATACCTCATCGTATCAGCTTCACAATTATGTTTAACTACAGATTATCGTTATTTTGAGCGCGCTAAAGCAGAGGCGGTTAATTGCGAAGTGATTTGCAGAGATAGAGATAGCGAATCGTTAGGTGAGTGTATCAAGCGTATTTTACCTAAAGGGCGCACCGGGTTTGATTCTGCATACATAAACGTTTCTATTTGGAGTGAAATAAGCACTCAGCTTCATGGCTTCGACCTGATACCTGTCATGGGCCTTGTTGAGACTGAACGAGCGGTAAAAGATAAGTGGGAAGTTGAGAGCATTAAAAAAGCGGCAGCAATAGCCGACATTGCTTTGGCTGATACGCTCAAACTGGTTAAGGCGGGAATCACAGAAAAAGAGCTGGCTACTGAGCTGGACTACAAAATGAAAACGTTGGGCTCAGATGGAGTGAGTTTTGATACCATTTTGTTATTTGGCGAACGTAGTGCACTGCCACATGGAAAACCATCCAATGTGCCTTTAAATCTGGGTGATTTAATCCTCATTGACTTTGGTGCCGTCGTTAATGGCTATCGCTCAGATATGACGAGAACTTACGTTTTCGGCGAACCAAGCAAAAAACAACAGCAAATTTATGATGCAGTTTTCAATGCACAACATGCATGCTTAGAGTCAGTCAAAGCGGGTTTATCTAGTCGAGAGCTCAATCAAGTAAGCGAAATAATATTGAACGATGCTGGATTTGGCGAGTGGGCGGGTAAGGGGCTTGGCCACGGGCTTGGGTTATTCTTGCATGAAACACCTTTTATCAACGCGAAAAATGATTATGCGCTTCGTGCGGGTAACGTCATTACAATTGAACCTGGTGTGTATTTGCCACAGTTTGGCGGTGTGCGTATTGAAGATGATGTACTTGTCACTGAAAATGGACATGAATGCCTCACTCACGCACCAAAATCATTCGTATTAGCAAGTTAAGGGAGATTTCTGATGCAAATAATCACGCAGCAGCAGGTACATGAACAACTTACTTTTGAATGTTTAATTAAAGCGCTCAAAAAAGGATTTGCCGTACCGTCGGGCACACCACCTAGAAACGTATACTCATTAAGTAATCGAAGTGACTGTCACGACGCGTTTGCCGTTTTACCTGCTTGGAATGAAGAGTTTATCGGCGTTAAGGCATTTACTTACTTTCCAAGTAATGGCCAACATGGATTTAAAAGTCTTTATTCTAAAGTGATGTTGTTTGATAGGGCGCATGGAGAGCCTTTAGCATTAGTTGATGGCACGAGTGTGACGCTATGGCGTACGGCCTGTGTATCAGCTTTGGCTAGTCATTATTTGTCAAACGAGAATGCCAAACATCTGGTGTTTTTTGGCTCGGGTAATTTGGCACCCTATATGATAAAAGCACATTTATCTGTTAGGCGCATCAACAAGGTAACGCTCGTCGCAAGAAACGCACAAAAAGCAAATGAATTAATCGACAAGCTACGCATTGAGCATCCAACTATTGAGTTTGTTAGGGGATACTCAAACGAAGCAACCATCGCCAGCGCCGATATTGTCAGCTGCGCAACAGGTTCAAAATCTCCGTTGTTTGATGGGAATTGGTTAACTGCTGGTACCCATATTGATTTGATCGGAAACCATCACGCTGATTGTCGCGAGTGCGACTCAGTTACAATCTCACGGTCAAATGTGTTTGTCGACAGTAAAGAGAATGTATTAAAAGAGGCAGGTGAATTACTGATCCCAATTTCAGAAGGTGTATTTAACGAGCAAAGTGTCATTGCACAAATGAGCGAAATGCATGAAATGAGTTGGCAGCGTAATGACACGGACATAACCGTGTTCAAGTCGGTCGGTATGGCACTTGGCGACTTATTAGCGTCTTCGCTCGTGTTTAGGCGACTCAACTAATGCGCTCAATCGCTCGCACTTTTCTTAGCGCATGCAAGGCAAGCTGGCAGGCTTGTTCTGCCAAGCCCCAAGTAAGAGCTTGGAGGAAAGTGCGGGTCGAGCGTGTTGAGATTATAGAAATGCCTGCGTTAGGCCGCGCCGAGATCATGTGTTCGAGTGCGATTATTATTGAATACACATTTAACGGACAAAAAATAACACAACAATTGGTCGGTATTCCACACAACTTGGGGGCCAGCCAACCGACCTACATTGATATAGACCCATTAGAGCCGACTTGCTGCAAAGCGACTATAGAGCACAAAGCTAATTTAAAGCGCTTGTGGGTCGTTAGCGTATCCCTAATTATCGTGTGTGGTATCGTCAAAATTCTTTGAATATATGTCAGCAGTTCCTTGCAGAACAGGTGCGTTGGGTTAGGCTATGAGTATTAATGCATAAATTATTGTTACCTGAGTCATCATGTTTAAGTACTTGCTGATCTTGTGTTTACTGCTTTCTAACTCGCTTTATGCTTTAGATGAAGAGTTGCTCTCGCTTAAATTTTGTTTTTCGAGGTGGTGGCCTTATGCCTATGAAGATGAGGGGCAAGCTAAGGGTAAAGAAATTGATTTGTTGCATCAATTGTTAGATAGCTCAAACACTACAATCACTTTTACTGAGTTGCCATTTAGGCGTTGTAAAAATCAACTTTTACAAGGTAATTTTGACTTTATACTCGATGTTGATGAGTCTGATAATTTGCCCATGATACCAATATCAATTTTTCAATGGCATTTAACATTTGCATCAGCCAAACCTGACCTCAAAAACTTGGAGCGCATTACGGCAAAGCAAAACCTTAGGGTTGTTTTTGCGCAAGAGTATGATTATCCGAAGGCCCTGTATAGCAAACTCCAAACGCTTAACGCAATTATTCATCGAGTTTCTTACTACGAAAGAAGCGATGAAGACAGTGAAGCGATCTTTGATATTTTAAAAAATGACGACATTGATGTCATGCTAGTTGATGAAGTTTGGGCTAAGCACGTAATTGAACAACACAATTTGGATATCATATTGTTGGAACAGGCTTTTTATACTGTTCCACTCTTTATTGGTTACAGTGAAAAAACAAACCATGATAAAGTGAAACTATTGACGGATAAAGTATCAACATCTTTGATACAATAATGTGGTTTTATGGTGTTTAGATTAAACACTCACCGTCAAGGATTAAGGAGCGTTTTATGGAATACTTACTCGCCGTTCTATTATTTGCCATTTCATCTTCGGTTACCCCAGGCCCTAACAATGTGCTTGTTATGACTTCCGGTGTTAACTTTGGTGTGCGTAAAAGCTTACCGTTGTTATGCGGGATCTGCATAGGTTTTGGTTTTATGCTATTTGCTGTCGGCATAGGGTTTATGCAGCTTTTTTCGATGTTTCCAAGTTTACACATGGTTATAAAAGTTATGGGTGTTAGCTATTTGCTTTATCTAGCATGGCTGATTGCAAAGTCATCGTCTGAAGTTAATGCTAAAGTTCAAGCGCAACCATTGACATTCATAAATGGTGCTCTGTTTCAATGGGTTAATGGTAAGGCTTGGATTGTGGCATCTGGTGCGGTGGCTGCATTTAGCACTGTAGGTGCAAGTAACTTTGAGCAAAGCATCACAATAGCGCTTATTTTTCTGATGGTGTCATTTCCTTGCGTAGGAATATGGCTGCTGTTTGGTTCGCTTTTGAAACAGTATTTATCAAAACCGACATATCGAAAATTGTTTAATTACACCATGGCTACTTTACTCGTTGCATCTGTTTTACCTGTTGTGCTAGAAATTTTGCATCAAGTTAAGTAGAGAATTTAATGCAAGAACTCATACACACAATTGAAGTTGTAACGCAAACACAGTCCGATTTACCTTTTTCAGTATACCATTCGTTTTATGAACAAAGACTATTAGGTGTACCTGTGGCAAAACCTTTGCTGGTGGTTGTGTTACAGGGCAGTAAGCATTTGGGCGAAAAAGGTCATATAAAGTGCAATGCAGGTGAGTTTGTCTTTTTGTCAGACAGCCCTAAATTGGATATGCGAAACATACCTAATGATGAGGCCTATCATGCGTTATTAATAGAATTCGATAATGACGACTTTGCCGTGTTCAAACATTTAGATCGAGTTCAAGAACCAGTAGATATGTCACAGTCGCACTTTGGTGGACAAGTATCGCATGCTTTGAAAGCTTGTATCACGCAATTTATTGAATGCATAACTTGGGCATCGAAAGATTTACTAACGCATCGAAAAGCGGAAATACTCTTGTTGCTGTATGCTCTCGGTTTCAAACATATTCGATTTATGGCAAAAACAGCAAGTGTTAGCAGCCGCATACATAGAATACTTCAACGAAATAGCTATGCAGATTTAAAGCAATCACAGTTATGCCAAACACTTGCGATGAGCGAATCAACACTTCGCAGAAGGCTGCAAGCAGAAGGGGTGACGTTACAACAGATAAAAGATAGCGCAAGGCTTGGGCAGGGCTTACACCTTCTACAATCGACATGTAGCCCTATTGGTAAAATTGCCAGCCAGTGTGGTTATGGCTCTCAATCACGTTTTACTGAGAAGTTTAAACGCCATTTTGGACTCACGCCTTCGCAGCTAAGAAGTACAAAAATGAAGGAACAAGGCGAAAAACTGGCTGATTTGGTATAACACAAGACCCGTTGAGACTGGCAATATCAACGCACAGAATTAATAACAAAGGTAACAAAAAATGAAATTAATAACCAAGCACTTACTGTTCGTTACTTTACTGAGCCCATTGTTTGGCCAAGCGCTGACTTTAACAAGTGATGACATTACTCAAGGTGAGTTTATGAGTAGTAAACATGAGTTTAAAGGTTTTGGTTGTACCGGTGATAATTTGTCTCCGCATTTACGCTGGAGCGATGTGCCAAAAGGAACTAAAAGCTTTGCGCTTACCGCCTATGATCCAGATGCACCTACCGGTAGTGGCTGGTGGCATTGGCAAGTTGTTGATATTCCTGCATCTGTGTACGAACTAAAAACCGGTGTTGGGGTTGGTACAGCGAATCAATTGCCTAGCGGGTCTAAACAGATAAACAACGACTACGGGCTCGAAAACTTTGGTGGCGCATGTCCGCCAAAAGGGCATGGCGTGCACCGTTATCAATTTACTATTCACGCCTTATCTGTAGAAACATTGTCACTCCCTGAAGCGCCATCATCAGCGTTGGTTGGCTATATGATCAATGCCAATAGTATTTCTTCAACGACGCTAGAAGCATTGTACAAACGAGACTAGCAAATATAAAAGGCACGCTGTGAAGCGTGCCTTGTTGTGAATATTTATATTAGTACCAATCCACAATATCAGTTAATCATTTTGAGGGACTAACCCTGACGATTGCGGTGTTAAAAATTTCTCACTTAAAACAACTAAATAATGAAATTCTTGCCTAGCGATCGACTAGTTTTTTGCCTCAAAATAGACCTCTTAGTTAAGCGGGTTAGTAAAAATTAGAATTTGTACGATAGCTGCACGTAGGCAAAGCGACCTAAATAGTCGTAAGAGCCATCTTCCCCAGATGTACCTGTGGTAAACTTAACAGGCGCTTTGTCAAACAGGTTATCGATACCTAACTTAGCTGAAACACCATTAGAGAAATGATAACCCGCTGTGATATCAGTGATCACATAGCTAGGCCACTGCATGAAGTTAGATGGATTAGGGTTTCTCTCCAATTCATCATCACGGAAACGACTTGTGCGTTCAATGTAACGTGTTTTCCAAGAAGCGAAGAAATCTTGGTATTCATAGTCTACATCGAATGATGCAGCCCACTCGGGTTCAGAGTCAACACCAGCGTACTGTTCAAAGCTATCAAGCTCATCTTGGAACGGGTATGTTTTGCTCTCTAAAAGACGCGTTGCTAATAGTCGGGTTTTGAAGTTACCTACTTGCGTTTTAAAGTCATAGTTAACTTCAAAGTCAACGCCCTCAGCCTCTTGCTTAGAGATATTCAAAACACTATTTTGAATTTGTGTCATCTTGCCTTCGCTATTTCTTGTGATTAGCGCGCAGTATTGGTTATCAATATTATTCGCATCGACACAGCGGTCAACAATTTGTTGTGCAGATATCAGGTCTATTGCATCATCTAGTTCGATATTCCAATAGTCAACCGTTAGGCTTAAGCCTTCAATAAAACCTGGGGTGAAAACCATGCCCACCGTGTAACTAGATGACTGTTCTTCTTTGACATTCTTGTTACCACTTTGAAGACCTTTGATCCTTGACTCATCATATGGCTCGTCAAATCCTGCCGGTACACCTAAAGCCGCACAGTTAGCTTCTCTGTTAGCACGAGCCTGACTTGCAACGTTATTTAAATATTTAACGCGGCAAGGATCATCGATGTCATAGAAGGTTTCACTTGCCGCACCAAATAGCTCGCTGATATTAGGCGCACGGATTGCTTCTGATACCGTCGAGCGGAACCTTAAATCGTCGTAGACTTGCCAGTCGAGCCCTACCTTCCAGCTCGTAACGTCACCAACCGTACTGTAATCTGCATAGCGGGCCGCTAATTCGAGTGTTAAGGTGTCGATTAATGGTAGATCGCCTAGTAATGGTATTGATGTTTCAACAAATGCTTCAGATACATCATATTTACCATAATCTTCACCTAATGCATTGAAGAAAGTGTCGCCAGTTTTAGCGTTATCGTCTTCAGTTGAACGACTCTTTTCCTCTCTATATTCAACCCCGAATGCGGCACCCATTGGACCCGCTGGTAATTCAAATAGGGCAGGGTTTGAGAGTGTAGCGCCAGCGTTTAATTGCTCAATTTTACTCGTACCAACTGACACTGTATTAACGTAATCTATTGACTCTTGGCTAGGACGCGCATAACCCATGATATCCATAGGTATACAGCCATTTGCACGCGCAGTTTCGTCACGACAAACGATATTTCCTTGAGCGTCAGACACTGCGTCTACAGCAAATCTGAAGTTAGGTACTACCAAGTTATTGTGATTAGCACGTTCTAACTCCGTAGTCCCTGAGTTAACGTATACTTCGTAATCCCAGTCATCGGCAACCACACCTTCGATGCCCAATACAAATCGAGTTGTTTCTCTTGTACTGTTCTCGAATCGACGACCAATATCGTCATTAAAGCGGTTGACAGTGATCGATTGCATCGTGTTGCCTTCATCATCAATCACTGTTTGATCCATCAATTGTGCAGTTGATGGGTGTAAATACGCGTTATCCCGTGCAATATTGATCCCAGAACCAAAATAGAAGAAGCTTGGCTGACCCCAATTTTCAGATTCAATTCTTGCGTATTTACCTTCAAAGTACACATTGGTTTCATCATTAATATCGAAGTTGGTTTTAAAGTTTACGATGTGTCTGTCGAAGGTAGGTTGAATGTCTGTAAATTTTCTCAGGTTCATAAATTCACAGTCGGAGCACGAAATACCATCTACTTTATTAGGATCTAATTGTATCGGTCTCGATGAGCCATCAGGGTTGAATGTGTACCAAGTACCGCCAGCGTTAAATGCGCCTGCTTCATTAAGCGCAAAAAGACCGGCATTGTCATATAAAACTTCATCTGGGTTATTTACGTCGTCTGGTCTTGATGGATCTTGCGCAAAGTTAGTCATTTCACGGATTGCATGGTTGGTAAATTTATTATCAAGCGCATTCAATCGGTCTTGTGTTGCAAATTCATAAGAGATACCGAAATTACCTCGTCCATCCATAAAGTCCTGACCAAATGATATGCTTAATTTATCATTTGTATAATCCGAACCTTCGGCTTCACCGTGGGTAGCTGACACTGAAAATCCGTCAATATCGTCTTTTAAGATGAAGTTTACGACACCTGTAACTGCATCGGCACCATATACAGCAGATGCACCACCTGTAATAACCTCTACACGGTCAACCCATGAAGTTGGGATCGTGTTTGTGTCAACAGAAGCTGTACCTGCACTACTGGAAACATGACGTTTACCATTTACAAGAACAAGTGTACGGTCTGTACCCATACCTCTTAAATCTAAAATGTTAAGGCCTGAAGTTCCGATATACCTACCTGAGTTTTGCATACCGAATGTTGGCTTCAAACTCGGCATTTTATTTAAGGCTTCACCAATGTTTAATGCGCCCGTATTGACAAGTTCTTCCCCTGAAACAACGGATACCGGGCTTGGAGCAATGGTGCCCTCTCGTAAGATACGAGAGCCAGTAACTTCAATTTTTTCTACGCCATCATCGTTAGCCAATGCAACTTGTGCTGGTGTGCTTGCTACCGCACCTAGGCATAAAAGTTTAATGGACATGCTAAGAGGCTTGATGTTGTAGATATTCCTAATATTCATATTTAGTCTTTTCCCTATAGTTAACTTTTGAGCATTAACTCAATTTGTACCCGGTTTTATACTAATATGTAAGTTATGTGTTTGTAAATTAGGTTGGTGTAATTTTTTATACGTTATTTCATGTGGTTAAAGTTAAGCTCTTGTGAATATAAAACTTGGCAATATCTTACATACTGTGTAACGCATAATTCGTTGAAGACAAAAAGTTAAAAATGAGGAATAAAACTCAGTGATGATATTTATAAATAGCTGGTCGTACCCAAACATACGTTTTTAGTTTTCCTAACAAAGGGGTTGGTCCGTCAAACGTAATGCGTTACATAGGGAAAGGCGCTTTGGAAATAGAATACTTGAGGTGAAGGTTTTTACGTGGCGATGGCGGTGAAGTTTGTTGGCCGGAAATAACTGGCTCAGTTTAAGATATGAAAAAGGCACGCTGTTACAGCGTGCCTAAATATGGCCTTTTCAAGCGATTAAAACTTGTAAGAAAGTTTTAGGTAAGCAAAACGGCCCAATAGGTCGTATGACGCACCTTCGTCACCTGTACCGGTTGTAAAACGAGACGGGGCTTTGTCAAACAAGTTATCAATACCTAATTGCACTGTTGCACCACTATCGAAGTGGTAACCAACTTTTACGTCACTGATTACGTAAGATGCAAATTCCATGAAGTTCGATGGATTAGGGTTTGTTGCCAACTCATCACCACGGTATCTTGCAGAACGCTTCAAGTAACGAGTTTGCCAACTAGCAAAGAAGTCTTGATACTCGTAGTCTACGTCAATTGAGCCTTTCCAACTTGGCTCATCATCAACACCTGCATATTCTTCAAAACTTTCAAGCTCGTCTTGGAAAGGGTAAACACGGTTTTCAATAAGTCGTGTTGCAATCAAACGAGTTTTGAAGTCACCAATTGTCGTGCTGATGTCGTAGTTAACTTCAAAGTCAACACCTGCGGCTGTTTGCTTTGAAATATTCAACACTTGATTTTGAATATTGACAATTCTACCGTCGTTGCTGCGGCTAACTAAAGCACAATATTTGTTGTTAATATTGTCTGCATCAACACAGCGCTCAATAATTTGCTGTGCAGAAATAGAGCTAATTGACTCGTTAAGTTCAATGTTCCAGTAATCAACAGTTAGACTCAGACCGTCGACATAGCTAGGTGTATAGACGGCACCAATTGTGTAACTTGTCGATTCTTCAGGTTTTAGGTCTTTATTACCGCTTGTTGTGCCTTGAACTGACGCATCGTCGTATGGTGTATCAAACCCGGTCGGTACACCAAGAGAGCTACAGTTTTTTTGGCGAGTCAATTTAGCTTGACCTGAAACTTCGTCTAGATACTTAGCGCGACATGGATCTTCGATGTCGTAGAAAGTTTCGCTTGCAGCCCCAAATAGTTCGCCAATGTTAGGCGCTCTGATTGCTTCTGATAAAGTCGAACGGAATCTTAAGTCGTCATATACAACCCAATCAACACCTAGTTTCCAGCTTGTTACATCGCCAGTTGTGCTGTAATCAGCATAACGAGCTGCGACGTCAAGTGTTAACGTGTCGATGAGTGGAAGATCGCCAATTAATGGCATAGATGTTTCAAAGAATACTTCAGATACGTCAAACTCACCCGCATCTTCACCTAGTGCATTGAAGAAAGTATCGCCTGATTTTGCATTATCGTCTTCAACTTGACGGCTTTTCTCTTTACGGTATTCAACACCAAATGCTACGCCCATAGGACCAGCTGGTAAATCATATAATCCACCATTTGAGAATGTAGCCCCGGCGTTTAGTTGCTCTATGGTAGTTGAACCGAACGATGTCGTGTTCACATAGTCGATAGAAGCTTGGCTTGGACGGCCGTAGCCCATGATATCCATCGCGACACAGCCGTTTTGACGCGCTTGCTCATCACGACATACGATATCACCGTTGGCATCAACAATTGCATCTGTTGCGGCACGGAAATTCGGCTTGATTAGGTTGTTATAGTTCGCACGCTTTAATTCTGTTTTGCCTGAGTTAACAAATGCTTCATAGTCCCAATCGTCGGCAATAACACCATCAATGCCAAGAACAAAACGGGTCGTTTCACGGTCATTGATTTCAAAACGGCGACCAATATCGCCATTAAAGCGATTAACCGTGATTGAATCTAGACCATTTTCGTCCATTACTTTGGCAGTGCTCGAGTCTAAGTATGCGTTATCACGCGCAATATTTACGCCTTTGCTAAAGTAGAAATAACTAGGTTGGCCCCAATCTTCTGATTCTACCTTTGCATATTTACCTTCAAAGTAAACTTTAGCATCGTCGTTTAGGTAATAGGTCGTTTTTAGGTTAACGACGTGTCTATCAAACGTTGGCTGAACTGCTGTGTATTTTCTTAGATTGATGATTTCACAATCTACACATGAAATACCATCTACTTTATCGCCAAGCGCGATTGGGCGCGTAGAACCATCTTCATTAAATGTGTACCAAGTATCACCGGCTTTGTATGCACCAGCTTCGTTTAATGCAAAAATACCCGCGTTGTCATACACCTTACGGTCTGGGTTGTTTATATCATCAGGGCGGGTAGGGTCTTGATCAAAGTTTTTAAGTGTGCGCACCGCGTAGTTAGTGAACTTATTATCAAGCGCATTAAGCTTATCTTGTGTCGCATATTCGTACGAAATACCGAAGTTTGCATCGCCATCAAGAAAGTATTGGCCATACGAAAGCGATAATTTATCGTTGCTGTAATCCGAATGCTGCGCTTCACCATGTGTTACAGATGCTGAAAAGCCTTCAATATTATCTTTTAGGATAAAGTTTACAACACCTGTTACTGCGTCTGCTCCATAAACCGCTGATGCACCACCTGTGATAATATCTACACGCTCAATCCAAGCGGTTGGAATAGAGTTCGTGTCAACAGCTGCTGTACCACCGCTACTTGAGACATGGCGTTTACCATTAACCAAAACCAAAGTTCGAGCAGTCCCCATACCACGCAAATCTAGAAGGTTCAGGCCAGATGTCCCAATATAGCGACCTGAGTTTTGCATGCCATAAGTAGGCTTTAGGCTTGGCATCTTATTTAATGCTTCACCAATATTCAGGGCTCCGGTATTAACTAGCTCCTCACCTGAAATCGCAGATACTGGGCTTGGTGCGATATCACCTTCACGTGAGATGCGTGAACCCGTAATTTGGATTTTTTCAACACCGTCTTCACTGGCATATGCTATTTGCGCTGGGGCCGTTACAACTGAGCCCAAGCACAACAACTTCACTGACATGCTTAATGGATTTAATTTATTCAATTTTACTTTCCTAAATGAATCTAATTTGTGAATTAGAAACAGGCTTATTTTATAAGTCTGATTTTATTGGGGCGCGCATCTTAATACGCAAAAATAATGTTTGCAAATGGGGTAATGCTGGTATATTTATAAATCATTTCAATTGTTTTGAAATTGAATATTCAATGTTAAATTCAAAATATAAAAGGATGGTGTTATGAATAAAAGATGGTTTTTGTTAACTTTGGCGGTGATTTTTGTAAGTGGTCAGAGTGTTGCTGCAGTTCCTGAAGGGTGGGGCGGGTATTTTAAAGGACAGTGTGAACTTATATCTCCTAAAAGGGGTAGTTTTTATAATTTCCCAATGGCTTTGGAAGTAAGTGCAGTTAACGATAAGAAAGCTAATTGGATAATTACTTATGGTGAAGGTCAAACACAGCAAATTAGGAACTACACATTGCTCGATATTGACGCAAACATTGGTCATTTTGCTATAGATGAAAACAACGGTATTGTTATTGACCAATATCTAGTAGGCAGTGAGTTTATGAGCTTGTTTGAAATAAGTAATGTGAAAATTCAGTCTACTTATACACTCGATAGCAATGGTACGTTAGATGTGTCTATGGAAACCTTTACCTTTGATCCAGTTAGAGAAAAGAAGGTAGGACAATATACAGTTGCAAACTATGGGTTAAGTACAAAGCAAAAATGTCGCTTGTTTAAGTGGTAACTACTTTGTTGCAACTTTTGACTTTTGTTTATTCTATTTTCTATATGTAATAACAAAAAAATATAATTTGCACATTAGATTATTGATTCAAATCACGCCGTGCGGGTTAATTTAGCCTGCTTACAATGTAATAACGTATTGGTTTTCATTAGAACAAAATCTCGCTCAATAAATTAAATGTGGTGGTTGTCTATTTACTTTAAATTCCATTTGTTAACTTATTTGATTGTAAAATGTGCAGGTGTAAGCGCTATTAATGGCTGTCTTATATCGTGTGAGTTTAATAGGTCGTAATACCAATGAGCGTGGTGATAATATTAAAAAAGGGGCTTTCAGCCCCTTTAAAAGTTTGGTCATTCACATTTAAACTGGAAATGCGCCGTATTAGCGATGGATTTCTCCAGTTTTATATTGGCAATACTTAAAGTGATTTGCTCACTTGTCGCGATGGCAAATGGGCTCGAGACTTTTGCCATGTTATCTGTTTGCTTGAAAAAACAAGATGTTGGCACGTACACCTTTTGCCACGAGCGACGCTGGGATGTGTCGAGTAGCTTATTTAAGGGTAAGCCGTTAGAGCAGGCTGTGTCGCAGTTCATGCCAAATCGAACATTGTCCAAGGAACCTGATGTCATTTTTAGATCAAAACTAATTGCGCTGTTATTACCAGCGTAGTTTCGTAAATCTTCCGTAAATGGACTGGCAATTTGTACTTTAGCGCTACTGCTGCCATCAAAACTGATAGTTCTTGCGTCCTCTTGTACTACTTTATCAGATGTACGAGCTTGAATACTGCCAAGGTTTAAAGTATTGCTCAGCATGTCTTGGGATTGTTCATTTGAGTGCAACGTTAATTTCCATGGCTGCTTAATTGTGCCATTAAGAATATCTCGTAATTGTTCAGCGACGTTGTTATGGCTGACTGATTCGTCAAGCAAGGGCAATATGCTCTGATCTTGATAGGTTAAACCATAGCCGTAAGGAAATTGGGGCTTATAGTTGTGATTATTTACATTAAGCGGGTGGCCACTAGGCGAAGCGGGCCATGAGAAGGACAGCTTGCCTTTAAAATCATAATTAACATTGCCATTGGCACGTTTAAACAAAACATCAGCGACACCGTTACCTTCTGAGCCGGGTAACCAAGCAACAACAAATGCATCAGACGCATTAATTTCAGGGTTGGTCCATAACGGCCTGCCAGTGATGAATATTGATACAACAGGGATCCCCTTATTTTTAAGGTTTTGGAGTAATCTCAGGTCTTTGCTGGCGTTCGGTTGGAAGTCGAGTGTTGGTAGATCGCCATTGCCTTCTGCATAAGGCTCTTCGCCAAATACAACAATTGCGATATCAGGCTTTTGTGTATAGCTACCGTCTTCGCTTAAGATTGCTTTTCCGCCGTTTTGCTCAACGATGGACTTTATACCGTCATAAATTGAGCTTCCACCTGGAAAGTCTGCATTATTGTTACCAGTGCCTTGCCATGTGATTGTCCAGCCCCCAGACTGTTTGCCTATGTTATGTGCGCCATCACCAGCCACCAATACGTGAGCGTTGGGAGATAAAGGCAAAAGTTGCTTATTATTTTTTAGTAAAACTAACGATTCACGCACTGCTTTTCGGGCAACGGCTCTGTGATCTGGATGCCCAATTAACTCGGTTTTACCCGATAAAGGGCGGTTAGCAGGGCTTGGTTTATCAAATAGTCCAGCACGGAATTTAACACGCAGAATACGCGTTACGGCGTCGTCAATACGCTGCATTGGGATTTGTCCGCTTTTTACTTGCGCGATGGTGTTTTCAAACAGCGGCTTCCAAGCTTGGGTGGGTACCATAAAAATGTCTAACCCTGCGTTGATACTTTGAGGGCAGCTTTCATTCGTGCATCCATCAACTTGTCCGTGCCCATTCCAATCGCCTACCACAAAACCGTCGAAGCCCATTTTATTTTTTAGTACTTGTGTAAGTAAATATTCGTTGCCGTGGATCTTGCTGCCATTCCAACTATTAAAAGACGCCATAACTGATTGGGCGCCTGCGCTTAAGCCTTGTACATAACCTTGAGCATGGATGCGGAAAAGTTTTTGCTCATCGTCAATGTTGTTACCCTGATCGTCGCCGCCCACAGTGCCGCCATCTCCCAAAAAGTGTTTGACAGTGCTTATCACTCGGGTATCAGATAAAAAGTCATCATGAGCTCGGCCTTGTAACCCTGAAACAATCGCCTTGGCATAATTGCCAACGATTTGAGGGTCTTCTGAATAGCTTTCATAAGTTCGTCCCCAACGATCATCTCGGGCAACGGCCACTGTAGGAGCGAACACCCAATCGATCCCCGTAACCATCACTTCCTTTGCTGTGATAGCGGCTATCTGCTCAATGAGTTCTGGGTTATTTGCCGCGCCTAGTCCAATGTTGTGAGGAAACAAGGTCGCGCCAATGACATTGTTATGGCCATGTACCGCATCTGTCCCCCACATGGTTGGAATGGCAATGCCATCGAGGCTGTCATCGATGGAAGCTTGGTACATTTTTTCAGCCAAGGCTATCCAATCAGCAGGGGTTGCGTGTTTATCATTATTGGGAAACGCACCGCCTCCGTTTAAATATGAACCAAATCCATAGCGCCTCATATCTTCAACGCTTACATCTCGGATCTCAGGCTGGATCATTTGCGCCACTTTTTGTTCTAAACTCATACTTTTAAGTAAGTTTTGTATTTTATTCTCAATATCAGAGTCTTGTTGAATGGCTACTGGCAATTTGGGCCAAATATTTTGATGGCGTACTTCATTTTGTATATTGGTTTGCTGTGTACAGCCTTGAAGTATGGCGAGTGAAAGCGCTGCCAAAGTGTATTTATACATAGTCATGATTATTCCGGTTTAGTTTCATAGCGAGCAAATTTTTTAGGGGTACTGCCGGCAAGCCCGTAGTAAGCGATAAATAGAAAGCACAGTGCAGGTAAGATAAAAGATAGCTGCAGGCCAATCTTATCGGCGAGCATTCCTTGTAACAAAGGAATAATTGCCCCGCCCACAATGGCAAGACACAGTAAGCCAGAACCTTGTGCTGTCTGAGACTTCAGAGAGTTAATTGACAGGCTAAATATAGTTGGGAACATGATGGAGTTACAAAGACCGACTAATAAAAGCGACCACATCGCAATTTGACCCGATGCGAGCATCGCGATGAGCACTAAAGAAGCGCCTGCAAATGCGTTAAACATAAGAACATGCGTGGCTTTCACTCTTTGCATAACAACAGCGCCAATAAAACGGCCTACCATTGCGCCTCCCCAATAATAGGTGATGAGGTGCGCGGCCTCAGACTCTTCAAGAGCAGCAATATGTTCAAGGCCAATGTAATTAATAAGAAAACTGCCTATGGCAACCTCAGCACCAACATAGAGGAACAGTGCAATCGCGCCTAGTGATAGATGCTTATGATATAGAATATCAAATCTTGAAGTTTGGCTATCTATTGTATCTTCATTATTGTGACTCAACTTTGGTAGTTTTAGCTGTGAAAAAATCGCTGCGAGCGCTAATAACATGCCTGCGAGTAACAAATAGGAAAATTGAACACCACTGACATCTTGAGACTTAATCCCTGCGGACAAGATTAGGATGCTACCGAAGGCCGGTGCCACGGTTGTGCCAAGTGAATTAAACGCCTGTGTCATAGTCAGTCGGGATGATGCAGTTTGAGGTGCACCTAAAGCGCTTACAAATGGATTTGCTGCCACTTGCAAAATAGTGATACCACTTGCTAGCACAAACAACGCGCCAAGAAACATATAGTAACTCTTAGCGTTTGCGGCAGGGTAGAATAATGCACACCCCAAGGATGCAACCATTAGCCCAACAATGATGCCTCTTTGATAACCCAGTTTAGTAACCAGTTTCCCTGCCGGCAGTGAGATAACAAAGTACGCACCGAAAAAACAAAACTGTATCAGCATGGCTTGCGTGTAGCTTAATGAAAACAGTGCTTTTAAATATGGAATTAAGATGTCGTTTAGACAGGTGATAAATCCCCACATAAAGAATAAGGTAGTGAGCGCGCCCAACGCAAAGGTGTTCCCATCACGGCTATGATCTGCTTGACCTTGTGTTGGGATAGATGTAGGAGAACCTGCCATATAAATTCCTCTATAAATTAATTCTTATATATTAGTGGGTTATTATTTATTAATTGGAAAATTCTTGACCAATTACGTATTAACTATTAACGTTACATAAAAATGTAAGCGCTTTCATTTATAGCATAATCATGAGCTGGTGCAACAATCAAGAAGTTTTTAATGTTGCATCTAGGCTATAAAACGCGCTCAAAATTAATGAGAATGCATGAAAAATCACACAAAAACTTTGCAGTTGGCTAATAATTCTCCGCTAAATGACCGAAACTTCATGTTCGGCGTCGCGACATCGTCATTTCAAATTGAAGGCAGCAGAAGTTCAAGGCTGGAAACAATATGGGACCGTTTTTGCGATGAGCCAAAAAATATAGCTGATGACTCTAACGGTGATGAAGCCTGTGACCATATTAATCGGTGGCACGAAGATTTGGCATTGATTGACGGTTTAGGTGTTGACGCTTATCGCTTTTCTGTTTCTTGGGCAAGGGTGATTAGTCAAGATGGTAGCGTCAATGAGCAAGGGATACAGTTCTACGAACGATTGTTAGATGGCTTAAAAGTGCGCAATATTAAGGCGTTTGTGACGCTTTATCATTGGGATCTGCCACAGTATTTGCAAGATAAAGGCGGTTGGCTCAATCGCGACACCGTTTTTGCATTTGAACGTTATGCTGATTTAATTTCGCAAGTATTTGGCGATAGGGTTTATTCATACGCAACGTTGAATGAGCCATGGTGTAGCGCTTACTTGGGATATGAAATTGGCATTCATGCACCAGGTTTTAAAAATAAACAGCAATCTAAACAAGTTGCACATAATTTATTGCTTGCACATGGCTTAGCTTTGAAAGCGCTTAATAAAAATTGCCCTAGCGCTAAAAACGGTATAGTACTTAACTTTAGTCCTTGTTTTGCAGCAACAGACAACCTAAAAGATATAGCGGCGGCAAAGCTCGCAGATGAGCACTTCAACCAGTGGTACCTAAGACCCATTATCGAAGGTAAGTATCCGGACGTAATAGACGAAATGCAACAAGAGCACAAACCTATAATTGAAGCGGGCGATATGGAAATCATAGGTCAATCTATCGATTATTTGGGCATCAATTATTACAGCCGTGCAATATACCAGCACTGTGATATAAATGGCTTTAAGTTATGTGAACCACCGGCTGCCAGCGACCTGACTGATATGGGGTGGGAAATATACCCTGAAGGCTTAGTGCAGTTGCTTGATGAGCTTTCTAGCAAATATTCACTTCCCGACATTTACATCACAGAAAACGGGGCGGCGATGGATGATGTTTTGGTCAATAGTGAAGTATTAGATTTCGACCGAGTTGCCTATTTTCAGTCTCATCTCGATGCCGTTGAACGTTTGGTTGAACAAGGTATTGCGATTAAAGGGTATTTTGCATGGAGCCTTATGGATAATTTTGAATGGGCTGAGGGCTATTCAAAACGCTTCGGTATTGTGTATGTGGACTACAAGACACAACAACGCACGTTAAAGCAAAGCGCGAAGGCGTACCGAGATATGCTTAACGAACGACCTTAATAACCAGAGAATGTAGATGCTGACAATAAAAGAAAAAATAGCATATGGGCTAGGGGATACTGCGAGTAACCTTATTTTTCAAACAGTGATGATGTTCTTATTACTGTTTTATACGGATGTAATGGGGTTGGACCCAACACTTGTTGGCACGTTGTTTTTGGTTGTACGTATTTTTGATGCTATCACGGACCCACTCATGGGGGCGCTTGCCGACCGTACTAAAACGAAATATGGACAATATCGACCTTATTTGCTGTGGCTGTGTGTTCCATTTGCACTGATAAGTGTTCTGGCATTTACCACTCCAGATTGGCCTTATGATCTAAAAGTAGTTTATGCATTTGTGACATACGCGCTACTTATGTTGATTTATACCGCAATCAATATTCCATACTCTGCCCTAGGTGGTGTTATGACTGCTAACCCGCTACAACGTGTTTCCTTACAATCTTTTAGGTTTGTGTTTGGTATGTTGGGTGGTTTGATCATTGCTGCGGGTACTATGCCTTTGGTTGAGTTGCTAGGTCAAGGCAACGTACAGAAGGGCTATCAGCAGACTATGGGCATAATGGGCACACTTGGCCTAGTCCTATTCTTGCTATGCTTCTTAGGCACAAAGGAGCGAATCAGCATACCAGTGGCTGCTAATAAGTTCAGTATGTTCGATGATTTTAAGCTGCTATTTAAAAATGAGCAGTGGCGAATATTGGCGATAGTGGGCGTTTGTTTGTTGACAGGACAAGTACTAAAAGCGTCTTTGGCTGTTTATTATGTAAAGTACTACTTAAGGCTGCCCGAGAATATAACCGAGTTTGTCACCATTGGTATGATCGCAAGCATTGCTGGATGCGCATGCTCTAGCTGGTTAGCAAAACGCGTATGCAAGGTAAAAGCGTATATTTGGTTGCAGCTTATTTCAGCTTTGCTTTGTGCGAGTGCATTTTTTGTGAGCCAACAGCAGTGGGTTGTTGCATATGTATTGTTTGCATTTTGGAGTTTCTTTTTGCAAATGGCGACACCGTTACTGTGGGCAATGATGGCCGATACCATTGATTATGGTTACATACAATCTAACCGTCGTGTGACCGGAATGCTATACTCATCGGTGGTATTTTTTATCAAAATGGGAATTGCATTAGGAGGTGCAATTGCGGGCTGGTTACTTGGCTATTTTGGTTATCAAGCAGATATGGCACAATCTGCACATACACAATACGGTATTGCATTGAGTTTTAGCGTTTTTCCTGCATTCGGCTCATTGATTGTGGCGCTTGTTATGCGTAACTACACACTTGATTCATACAAGATGAAAAGCATTCAAGTCAAGATAGAACAAATGCAAAGCCAAAATTAAAAGTAAGAGAAGGTTATGGCCACAATTTACCAAGTTTCTGAATTAGCGGGTGTGTCATTGGCAACCGTATCACGAGTAATGAACAATAATGCCAAAGTCAGTGACAAAACAAGGCAAAAAGTACTCGATGCAATGCAGCAACTTGGCTATCAACCCAACTCAATTGCCCAATCTTTAGCATCTAACCGTTCAAACAGTGTTGGTGTGCTTGTGTCTGAGCTACATGGTCCGTTTTTCGGAGATATGATGAGTGCTATTGAAGACACACTTAGAATGGAAGGAAAGCACACTATAATCACGTCAGGCCATGCAGATGAAGTCAGGGAGAGAGAAAGCATTGATTTTTTGATTGGCCGAAAATGTGACGCGCTTATATTGCACGTGGAAGCGGTTTCCGATGAATACTTATTAGAACTTGACAATAACGGTATTGAATTTGTCTTAATAAATCGTTTTATCGAAAAAATTGCCAAGCGATGTATAAGCTTAGACAACAAAGAAGGCGGTTTATTAGCGACACAGTACTTGCTAGAACATGGTCATTATAAACTTGCCTACATTTCAGGGCCTTTATGGAAGCAAGATGCACAACAACGACTTGCGGGACATAAACAAGCCATTGAACAGGCTCATGGTGTGTTCGATGAAAATAGTTTATACGAAGGGGATTATCAGCAAAACTCAGGGCGAGAAGGGCTAGACTGGTTAATGGAGCACGCTGACGAGTTTTCAGCTGTTGTATGTGCGAATGACGAGATGGCATCAGGTGTTATGACCCGAGCAAGGGAGCTAGGTATTGATATTCCGAGTCAACTTTCAGTCGTCGGATTTGATAATATTATTTACGCCAGCTATTTGTATCCAACCCTGACAACAGTCGATTACCCCATTTATGAAATGGGGCATATGGCAGCAAAACAAATACTTAAGCAGGTTTATGGTATTAAGGGCCTAGATGTGCAAGATGTGTTTGTGCCACAGCTTATTGTTCGTGACTCCTGCCTCAAGAAGATAAACTAAGCTATATGGGCATAACTTAAGAGATAAATCTGTCTCTATAAATATACTAATTTTTAATCAGAGTTTTTATTTGACTCAAATTAAATAATACTCTAATTTTATGTAAGCGCTTTCATTTTTGCACTTGCGTTATGTAAGCGCTTACATTGTTCGCTACTCAAATTCCTTCTATGTTTTTGCGTAGCAATAAACAATCGTGACGTCCGGGGACTCAATATTATGACAACAAAACAATTTAATAAGTCTTTGCTGGCAAGCAGTTTATCGCTCATTTTAGGCGGTAGCATAGTGCCTTATGCAGTAGCACAAGAAGAACAAAAAATAGAAGTAATAGAGATTACAGGTATTAAAGGCAGCCTCATTAAGTCAATGGACGTAAAGCGCAGTGCAACGGGGGTTGTAGATGCAATTACATCTGAAGATATTGGTAAGTTCCCAGATGCGAACTTGGCTGAGTCGTTGCAACGTATTACAGGGGTTTCGATTGACAGAAGTAACAATGAGGGTAGCAAAGTAACAGTTCGTGGCATGGGTCCCGAGTTTAACTTAGTCACACTCAATGGTCGTCAACTACCCACCGTTGGTGGTCGTTCATTCGACTTTGCAAATATCGCAACGGAAGGTGTAAGTGCGGTTGAAATATATAAAACAACCAAAGCATCGTTACCAAGTGGTGGCATTGGCGCAACAGTTAATATGCTTACAGCGAAACCACTTAATTCACCCGGATTGAAAGCCTCTTTGGGCTTAAAAGGCGTATTAGAAACGTCAAATGAAGCGGGGGACGATATTACACCAGAAATTTCAGGTATTTATAGTAATACCTTTAGTGACGATCGGTTTGGTATTTTACTTTCCGGATCTTATCAAGACCGCAATAACAGAGAAGAAAAGGCGGCAATTGATAACTGGATCCCAAATGTAGATATTAGTTCATCCCCAGAACTAGAGTTAACAGATAATAATCAACGCGCTGATGGAGCCACTTGGTATCCGCAAAACTCGGGATACTCTATAAACGACAACGAACGCACCCGAGTTAATGGTCAACTCGTATTGCAGTACGATATTAATAACGATGTAAGAGCCACGCTGGATTACACATATTCAAAGCTGGAATTTGAATCAAATCGCAATGCATTTGGCGTGTGGTTTAACAACGGTGGTAACGTTAAAAGTGCGACAATTAACGAAAATGGCACGTATACGGATGTTGCAGAAATTGGTGGTGACTATGCCACAAACCTCAGTCGCGCAGAGTATATAAATGAAAATAAGTCTTTAGGCTTTAACTTAACATGGCAAGCTTCAGACTCTTTGAGTTTTGAGTTAGACGCACATGACTCAAGTGCAGTATATGAAGGTGCAGGGCTAGGCAATGATGCATTCCTAATTATCGGCAATACTTCTTGTGGCTTTTGTAATGACTCGGGGGAAGCATTTGGTCCCAACACAGCAAACATTAATGTCAAAACCAATGCGGTTTCGGGAGGGGGGATCCCGTTATGGGGTTTTGATCTTGTTGATGGCCAAGGTAATCCTCAAGCGGAGCTAACCGGTGCTGACATGGGGTCATTATTTGGTGCTGTGACGCAGGAAGTAAAAGAAAACGACATGACTCAGTTTCAGCTCAAAGGTGAATGGGTCAATCCAGAAAATGGATTTTTGAATAAGGTGTCATTTGGTGGTGCACGCACGCAAATGGAGTTCAAGCAAACTAAGGCATATTCTCAAAACCTCCCTGCTGGATGGTGGACCTGGTCCGCTGTTCATTTCCCGGATGACATGTTTAATCGAGTAGCACTTGATGGTTTGCTAGATGGCTTTGGCAATGCAGGAGATAAGCCAGTAAATTATTATCTAACGGCTGACTTCGATCAGGTGCTGCGTTTGTTTGAAACGATAGAAGATACGATTGCACCGGATATTTACAACGATGGATGGCCCCAAGAGGTCAATGGTAAGTTTCAGGCTGGTCCAATCGATAATGATAGTCGAGTAAAAGAAACCACAACTGCGTTATACACACAGGCTAGCATGACATTTGAAGTCGCAGAGCGCCCACTCAATGTGTCGGTAGGATTACGATATGAAAAAACCGACGTTGAGTCGGCTGGATTAGAGCGTCCAGCGGTTGCTATGGAATGGGTTAATGGCAACGAGTGGGAATACGTGTATGCGACAGAGCAAAGTTTTTCAAATGGTTCGGGTGAAACGGAAGAGTTTTTACCTAGCGTTGATTTAGATATCGAGTTGCTTGATGACGTTATTGCCAGAGCATCTTACTCACGCTCTCTGACGAGGCCACCCATAGACGCGCTAGGTTCAACGAAAGACTTCTTGGGTAACCCAAAAGTTGGGCAGCGAAAAGTCTCGTTAGGTAATCCGTCATTACAGCCTTATGTCGCAGATAATTACGATGTGTCATTCGAGTACTATTACCAAGAAGGAAGTTATGCTTCGATTGGTTACTTTAATAAAAAGGTTGACAATTTTTTAGTAAACATGACCAGTAATGAAACGATAGATGATCTACGTGATGTGTTCACAGGTCCCCGGGCTCAGGAAGCAAGAGAGCAATTGATAGCTGAGGGTATTCAACCATCAGATCAAGCTATCCACGATCGGATCAATGAAAACATGGGTGTAGAAACGGGAACTCGTATTGGCGCGAATGGCACTGATCCACTTGCAACGTTTGCAGTATCTCGTGATGTTAACCTCCGAGCTTCACGATTATATGGTTGGGAAGTGGCTTTACAGCATATGTTTTGGGACAGTGGTTTTGGTGTACAAGCAAACGCCACATTTGTTGACGGTGACGTAAGCGTAAATCGCGATGTAACTACAGCTCAGTTTGCATTAGTTGGTATGAGTGACTCTGCAAACTTATCCGCAATTTATGACAAAGACGGATTATCAGTCCGTATTTCATACAATTGGCGTGACGAGTTCTTATCAGACTTTGATCAGCATGCATCGCCTGTATTTACCGAGGCTTACTCACAAATTGACGTTAACGTAAATTACCAAGTCACTGAACAATTGACTGTATTTTTTGAAGGTTTAAATGTAACCGAAGAAACGCAACGCGTTTATGTGCGTTATCCAGAGCAATTCCTGAATGGTGCGCAGTATGGTGCGCGCTATAACTTGGGTGCTCGCTATACTTTCTAACAGCCTCGGCTGATTTCAATGTACTAATATTGACATAAAGCCGCTTTCCAGCGGCTTTATATTATGTCGACATATTTGAGCGAAGAGTGATGAGCCAACATAAAACGATAAATACAGTACTCATAGTGGGTGGCGGAAGTGCAGGCTGGCTTACAGCGGGATTGATTGCAGCGCAACTTAAAAATAGGGTTCGTATTAAACTGGTAGAGTCAGTGAATATCCAAACGATAGGCGTTGGGGAGGGAACTTGGCCAACGATGAGAGACACATTAAAAAAAATTGGCATAGATGAAGGGACATTTATGCAAGCATGTGACGCATCGTTTAAACAAGGATCTGAGTTTATTGGTTGGGTAAACGCAGAGCAACAAGGTTATTATCACCCGTTTTCATTACCCATCGGTTTTGAGCAAGGGACTGATATGGTCGGTGCTTGGCATAAAGTAAAAGATAAGGTTGATTTCGCTCATGCCGTATGTCCTCAAAGCTATTGGTGTGACCACTCTAGAGCGCCAAAAATGCCAAGTGATATCGCTTTCGAGGGTAAAGGGAATTATGGTTACCACCTTAATGCCGAAAAGTTTGCCAACCTTTTAAAGGCGCATTGCACATCAAAACTTGGTGTTGAACATATGATTGGTGACATCAAAGAGGTTAATGCTGATGATGATGGCTATATTCATTCACTTACTACAGGTGATGGGCGATATATCCAAGCAGACCTTGTTATTGACTGTACGGGTTCAAAGGCGCTCCTTATCAATGGTCATTACAATGTGAAGTGGCTGTCAAAAAAAGATATTTTAAAAAATGACAGTGCTGTGGCTACACAGGTTATCCATCAAATGCCCAGTAGTGAACTTGCTTCGTGTACAAAATCAACGGCACAACCTTATGGGTGGATTTGGGACATTGCTTTACCTAGCCGGCGTGGTATTGGTTATACTTTTTCCAGTGAATACATTGGATGGGAAGAAGCAAAACAGCAGCTTGAGCGATACATAAAAGCACAAGGGTTAAACGATGTCGATTGTGCAAATTTCAAAGAAATAAAATTCAACCCCGGCTACAGAGAGAAGTTTTGGCATAAAAACTGTGTTGCGATTGGCATGTCTGCTGGTTTTATTGAACCTTTGGAAGCTTCGGCTTTAGTCATGATCGAACTTTCTGCACAGTTTTTATGTGATTACATGCCTGTTAACCGTGAGATGATGAGTATCGTTCAAACACGATTTAATAGAAAGTTCACATATCGATGGCGACGGATAATCGACTTTTTAAAACTTCACTACGTATTGAGCCAACGAAACGATACCGATTATTGGCGTACAATGCGAATTCAATCCATCCCTGAGTCACTCCAAGATTTATTGCTGATGTGGCGCTATCAAACTCCTAAATTCAGCGACTTTGAACAAGTAGACGAAGTGTTTTCAGCGGCGAGCTATCAATATGTGCTTTATGGCATGGGGTACGATACGAAGTTTATAGAAGCTTCTTTGAATATGGGGCAAAACGACATGTTTAAAAGCGTCACGCAGTTCGCACAGCACGGGCTATCGATGTTACCCACAAATCGCACGTTGATAGAGAATATTAAAGAGTTTGGAATAGCTAAATTATAAAGGTGGCATATATGAACAAAGAACAATTATTAGACAATGTCACGCATAAAAACACGCGTATTATCAATCGGTATAGTGCGGAGCTTGGTGATAATGTAAGTTTAGCAAACGTATTCCCCAGTGAGTTCGCTGCATTACAAAGTGAATATGCGATATTTTTCAAAAAAGATACAAAAACGGGTCAGTTTCAAAGTGTTGTACTTTTAGGGGTTGAGGCAGATAAAAACCTTTATCTCGATGCGCAAGGTTGGAATGCCAATCACATACCGCTGAGCATGCAACGGCAGCCGTTTTTAATAGGCTTTGTTGAAAAACAGCATAATGGCATACCTATACAAGAGCCCGCCGTGTATATTGACATGTCGCACCCAAAAGTGAGTGAAACTGGGGGGAAGTCGCTATTTAACGAGGTAGGTGGTACAACCCCTTTTTTAGACAACATAAACCAAACTCTCATGCGCATTCATGAAGGTCATGAGCAGAGTCAGCAATTTCTAAACTATTTGTTGAAGCTTGATCTCTTAGAGAGTGCGCTGCTCAATGTCGGGGAGCATAAGTTAAGTGGTTTATACACAATCAATGAAGATATGTTAGCAAGGTTAGATAGCCATACATTATCTTTGTTGCATCAACAAGGATATCTGCAGCATATATACATGATACTCGCCTCGCTGGGACAGCTGAAAACACTGATCGATAAACAGCGTAAATAGGAGTGTTCGATGGCGAAACATCTAACAATCTGCCAATCGTATTCTCAACAACAAATGGTCGCTGCAGTGCATGAATGCAGTCAGCTCGAAAACCCAGAACCTGTCGTTTTTAAAGGAGCAATAAAAGATTGGCCTGCGGTCAAGCGCGCAAAGTATAGTGCTCAGCGCTTTTGCGATTATATTCTGGAGTTTGATGCCAAAGTACCTGTTTATGCGTACGAATGTGATGCTAGGCACAAAGGCAGGCTTTTTTATGATGCGACACACACTGGAAAAAATTTTCAACAAAAGAAAACGTACATTTATGACATCATCAATCACTTATTACGTACAAACATCGCGCAAAAAAACACCGTGTATATGGGGTCAACGACGCTGGACTATTGTTTACCAAACTTTCGAGGTGACAATGACCTTCCTATCGTTGACCTGCAGCCGCTTGTGAGTCTTTGGCTTGGTAGCGAGAGTGAAGTAGCTGCGCATTACGATGTTCCACACAATATTGCCTGTGTCGTGGCTGGTAAAAGAGCATTTACCCTTTTCGCCCCTGAGCAAATCACCAACCTCTACCCTGGGCCTGTTGATTTTACGCCTGCGGGCCAGATTGTCAGCATGGTTGATGTTAGCAACCCTGACCACAAGCGCTTTCCAAAATACCGACATGCGCTTGAAAATGCGTATTACGTAGAGCTAGAATCAGGGGACGCGATATATATTCCAAGTATGTGTGGCATCATGTCAAAAGTACCTGTGAAATAAATGCGTTGGTCAATTACTGGTGGAGGACTATTAATAAGCATTTGGGATTAGCCACTGATGCTTTAGCACATGCTGTACTAAGTATTAGCAAATTACCAAATGCCCAAAAACAAGCGTGGCGCAATATATTTGATCATTATGTATTTTCTGAACAAAATCATGATTATATCGAAATTGACGCGCAAGGCATGCTTGGTGAGATAGATGAAGTGCTCGCTTGAAAAATTCGTTTGCAGTTGATTCAAAAGCTCAATCAAGGTTAATCATTCTTATTTCACTAGGCGTTTTACCCGTCCAGCGTTTAAAAGCACGTCGAAAATTGGTTAGATCGTTAAATGCAAGAGCGACTGCAGCTTGTTCGTTAGAGTAGCCACGTTCAAGAATATTGATAAGTGCATGTTGCTTTTGATATTCATCTTTAAGCTCTTTAAAACATACATTGTGTTGTTTTAGCTTACGCTTAAATGTGGCTGTACTCATTTCAAGACGCAGTGCAATTTGCTCGCTGGTGGCCTTGGGCACACATTTTAAATGTGCTGAAATGTACTCAACAAAGCCACTTTTTGTTTTTTTATCGCCTAGCTGTCTTAAGTAAAATTTGGACATGCTGAGCACTGGATGAGACTGAGGCGAGCTCAATAATTCATCTTGTACTGTGAACATAAAACATGGGTGAGAAAACTGGTAATTACACGGCATATGCGCGTGAAATTGCTCTATATATTTTGGTTGGTCGTAAGGAAATTTAATTTCAAGTTGTCTAACACCACTAAAGCGCCATTTGCATAAATAAATTACCAAGCTTGCGAGCAATTCAAAGAAAAATATTTGTACCTGTCTACTTGGTTTTGCAATTGAAAAGTTGCAAATAAAATGGGTTTTGCCGCTACTGCGATAAATATCAGTATACATATAAGGAAATAGAGAGTCGTGACAAAGCTGACAGACCCTAAACATGTTTCTTAGATTTTTGGCATGTAAAAGCGATTTGAACGCAGGGCCTTCCAAAGAATTCAATAAATGCTGACCAAGTAAAAAGCTAAGGCCATCGCATGGTAGATGTTTTGAAACATTACTGATGACAATACAAATTTGCTCAAAGCTCACTTTGCATTCAGAGTTGTTGAGATCAGTATAAAAAAGCTTTGAACCTTTTAACGCCTTGTCTGGCACTAACCCTCGCTGCTGGGCTAGTTCAACCAGAGGCAATACTAGCTCATAAGCTTTGAAGCGTCGCAGGTTAGCTTCAAAATAAGGCTTCATTGATTAAGCAGCTTTACAGGTAAGAAGTTCATTATTCAGGCGCTCTAGTAAACTAGTCAACGTATCCGTTTGCTTAGCTTGTGCGCAGTGCCAATGGATGTCAGTAAACCCGTTTATAGCATGCTTGTTGTTATAGGGGGTATGCTGCGACACCATGTTAGCGACTCGTTGGATCACCGTTTTTGCATCGCATAAATTGGTTTGAGGGAGCAGAATAATGAAACGATCACCAGCATATCGGCAGGCCAAATCGAAGTCGCGAAGATTCAGTAGGATTATTTGTCCAACATCTGCAAGCAAACTATTTGCTTTAACAGAGCCATACTTTGCGTTGAATTTAGAAAAATGTTTAATATCGATGAGCGCGACACAAAACTCCAAACCGGTTTCACCATGGGCCTTTAATTCATCACATATTTGCTGTTTCATGTAATCCGCGCGATATAAACCAGTGATGAAATCAGTCGAACCGTTTTCCCGATAGAAACGTTCTTTTTTTACCAGCATTTGATTAAGTAGTTGTTGTTCTTGATACCAATAATGTATCGCAAGACTCATTAAACACATGCCTATGACGGCGGGAAATGCCTCGAAATTCAAATACCAGTCGCCTTGCGTGTTAAATATGTAAAACTCATCTAAAAAGTCTAATAGCATGGTAAGGTGCATCGCGAGTAATCCAAAAAATAACAATGACGTTACTTTTCCTTTCGGTCGGGCTAATAACGTCGCGATGATCCACAGTAAAGTGACCAGTGCCATACCACCTTCGCCAATACAATCGATGAGTTTAATTTCACCTTCAAACCTTGGAGTACTCACCTGTATAATAAGCAAATAGGTTGCTAGTAACGTGATGAGTAGAGTAGAAAACAAAGCTTTGTGTAACTTTATAAAATTATTTTGCATGAGTTGGCGCATAGTTTATTTCGGTGCTGTAAGTATGTCTTAGTATGCTTATTGATAGACAGGGTTAGAATAGCTCACACGAGTGACTAAAATTATGACAAGCACCGCACTTTTTTGGCTAAATGGGCAAAATATAGATATATAAATGGCCTAATGGGGGTCAAAATAGCTCAATTTGCGTGTAAATCAACCTGATCTGCTGCAAATTTATAATCCTTCAAAATACCTGAAATATTTCTTTCATGTGATTTCTCTATTGTGCCTTCACTGAGCCGAGTGGGGTACTCGCGCTCTTTATCCTGTGCAACTAGAGAATTAAAATGAAAACACACAATCCGTCAAAATTTATCAAATCTAAAATTGCGCTCGCGTTGAGTGGTGCGCTTTTTAGCACTCTTTCAATGGCGAACACTATTCAAGGGAAGGTCAGTAATCAAAATCACGACGTCTTTTTTGAGGGCGCAAAAGTGACCATCAAAGAGTTAAAGCGTAGCACGGTTACTAAACGAGATGGGTCATTTAAACTCTCAAACCTAGCTGAGGGTAGATACACGCTACTTGTTGACTACTTAGGAGCGAAACGCGTTGAACAAGTCATCGAGGTTGTGGATGGCAGAGTCATAGACACTAAACTAACACTCGAATCCGAAGATAAAGTCATTGAAGATGTGATAGTGGTAGGTCAAAGAGCGGGACAAGCAGGGGCGCTTAACAGGCAAAAAAATGCTTACGGTATAAAAGCGATTGTTAGCAGTGATTCAATTGGCCAGCTTCCTGATCAAAATGCTGCCGAAGCGCTCCAGCGTTTACCTGGTATGTTTATCCAGCGAGACCAAGGTGAAGGCCGTTTTGTTGGTATTCGTGGTATCGATCCAAACTTAAATAATGTCACTATTAATGGCGCTAATGTGCCTTCTCCCGAAGCAGGCGTACGTAGCGTTGCGATGGATGTGATCCCAAGTGAGCTAATCCAAAGTTTAGAAGTGAGCAAAACCGTTACACCTGATATGGATGCCTCTGCAATTGGTGGTAGCATCGAAGTGCAAAGTTTGAGCGCTTTTGACCGTGATGGCATGAGCTATAGCGCAAATGCACAGGCGACCTATAACAAACAAACGAGTGATAACAGCCCAAAACTTTCGGGTAGCTTCTCTGATATTTTTTCCATTAGCAAAGATTATGATTTAGGTGTGGCCACTGCACTTTCATGGTCTGAGCGCAAGTTCGGCTCTTACAACATGGAAACAGACGGCGGTTGGCAAACACTGACCCTAGAAGATACACAAGCCAATGAAGTGAGTTTAAGAACGGCTGAAGAAATCGAGCAACGTCACTATTCGATAAAAAGAGAGCGCTTAGGGGCCGCGTTAAATCTCGATTTACGCGATAAAAACGCCAACGCATATTATTTACGCACACTATACAGTGAATTCAGCGATGATGAGTTTAGATTACGCAATGAATATAAGCTTGATAAAGGTGATCTTATTGCTGGCTCAGCATCTCATAACTATGCGCAGTTTGAAGGCGCTGCAATGGATAGAGATACAAAAGATAGGTACGAAAGTCAGGAAATTTTATCAATTGTTGCAGGCGCAGAGCAGCAATTTGGTCCTTGGTTAGTCGAATACAGCGCGAGCTATTCAAAGTCGGATGAAGAGGAACCCAACCGTTTGGACGCAAGTTTTAAAGGCAAAGATTTGACCTTGGGATATGCAAATTTGGGTGACTATCCTGCATTAACACATAGTGCTGACGCGCACGATCTGAGCAATTTTGAATTAGATGAAATTACTTTTGAGAATAACTTGAGCGAAGATGAATCGGCGAGCTTCAAAGTAGATTTAAGTAAAGACTTTGTTTTGAATAACTACAACGCCCAGCTTAAGTTTGGTGCCAAGATCAATAAAAGAGAAAAAACCTCAGGCGTTAACGCCATTGTTTATGATGGTGGCTTTGATGACATCCTTGCAAGCCAATTTGCAACTAACGCACCTGACTATTCCCTTGGTGACTTTGGGCCTGGGTTAAGTCGAAGTGGATTAAAAGGTTATGTGTTAAAAAATCGTTCTGCATTTGAAATAAACCAAATAGATACGGACATAAATAACAAAGGGAAAAGCTATCTATCAGAAGAACAAATCAACGCAGCATATGCCATGATCACCCTAGATATGGGCCAATGGCAGGTGATTTCTGGACTGCGTTATGAGTCCACTGCATTTAAAACGCAAGGTAATCGTGTTGAGCTTATTAACGATGAAGTAAATGACAGTGAACGTGTTGATATATCTGCTTGGAATACAAAAAAGGAATATAACCACTTACTGCCAAACTTAACGGTTCGTTATGATGTAGAAGAAGATTTAGTAACGCGTTTTGCGTATACGAGCACGATTGCACGTCCTAAATTTTCTGACTCTGCGGCATTTCAAGTAATAGAAACAGAAGTCACGATGGAAGATAACGGAGCTGTCACGGAGCGAAAAGCAGAAGTTGGCAACCCAGATCTAAAACCGCTTGAGTCGAATAACATTGATGTGTCAGTAGAGTATTACCCTGACGGGATCGGAGTGATCTCGGCTGGTATTTTCTACAAAGATATTGAAAATTTCATCACCCTAGAGCAGGTTCAAGGCACAGCGCCATGGCAAGGTTATAAGAAAGTCGAACAATCTCGCAATGGTAATTCAGCCAGCTTGACGGGTATTGAGCTTGCTTATAGCAAAAACTTCAAAAACGGCATTATGGTAGGGTTAAACGGTACGTTTATCAATGCGGATGACAAGTTACCGAATCAGTCTGATACGGTTGCAAACTTGATGTTGGGATATGAAAACAGTTACTTAAGTACGCGCCTAAGTGCAAGTTACAAGAGCAAAAATTACCAACAACAAGATGGCGAAGCCCAAGTATATCAAGACGACCACATGCAATTGGATTTTAGCGCAAAATACAATGTTACCGACCAAACTCAAGTGTACTTCAATGCGGTCAACCTAACGGATGAACCGTTCCATTTATATCACGGCACTTCGCAATATAGCTATCAGTATGAGACTTATGGCAGAACCTTTGAGCTAGGCGTTAGCTTTAATTCATATTAATTGATTTAGGAGGCGGCCAACTCATGTTGGCTGCAACACTATGAAACATGTAAAACTATCACTATTATTTAGTTCACTTCTATCAACCAGTGCGCTTGCAAACGACATAGACTCTATAGACTTCTTGGCATTTGGTGACGGCGGTTACAGTGTCGAATATCCCAAAGAAGAAGTGTTTAAAAAGCCAAAAAACAAAGCTCAGTTCATCGCGGCAGAAAAAGCCGACTGGCTAGAAGAGCATAGGCCAATTGAAGAGTTTGGTCATGCACCGCTTTATGTCTATCCTGGCACTGACGTTGTGACCGAAAAGAGCGGAGCCCATGCGGTAGGTAAAGCAATGGCTATGCTTTGTGCAACTAAACCTTGCGAGTTTGGTATACAGCTAGGGGATAATATTTACCCTGATGGCGCAGATGCTAAAGATGGTAAAGATGATCAAAAACGCATGGATGATTTGATTCTATCGCCTCTAAAACCACTATTTGATCAAGATAAATCGCTGGTGGTCTACTCTGCATTGGGTAACCATGATTGGAAAACATCTCGAAAAGGCGTTGCACTACAAACTAAGTGGATGGCTAAACAACCCAATTTCCATATGCAGGATTCAGGATATTACAGCTTTAAGAAAGGGCAACCAGGCCATGATGTTGAGTTTTTCGTTTTGGATACTAATATGCTTTTATCGGGACAGCATTATTATGAAATTCCATTACGTCCGGACGGTTCAGAGCAAGGATTAGCAACCGCACTTGCAAGTGGCCAAGCCGAAATCGAAGACATCGAAAAACACGAAGTGCCGCTCAACGGTGAGGACCATAAACAACTTGTTTGGCTGGCCAATGGTCTAAAAAACTCAACCGCAAAGTGGAAGATAGTTTATGGGCATCACGTTTTATGGTCAATTGGCGGAACAAAATACGATGAAGCTCACGTGTTACGTAGACTCATTTTGCCAGAGTTGTGTGAACATGCAGATGCATATATAGCAGGGCACGAGCATGATCTTGAGCTATTAACCGATGATTGTTCCCGCGTGTTACCACCTGGACATGGAAAATCCAAGCTTCCTTTAATCATAAGTGGGGCTGCATCAAAAATGCGTGGCATGCATTCTAGGTTAGCAAAATATCAAGAAGCACAGTTTAAAGAATATGACTTAGTTTGGTCGAAAAGCTTTGTATGGGGTTTTGCGCATGTCAGTCTGGACAATATGGACGATAAACTAAAAGTTAGTTTTTACACCACTCCTAATGATCAATCAGGTAAACTAGTTCCTCAAGACAGCTTCAGTTTTTCACACAGAAGCCTCTAATCATCGTTTTTGGTGTGACCAAATTGGTTGCACCATTCTCTGTTATGAATTTAGTAATAATGTCCCTATAAGCCAACCGAGAAAGTCGCGTTATTCGTTAGTAATTTCTTCGCCTGTTTCCAATATTACAGTCAAGCACCGTCTCATTGATTGTTTTATCTTGAATTAAAAAGAAAAGTTTTTATGTCAGAAATATGAATGTTTTTTTAAAGTGAGAAGCGCATGGGTAAGATCTAAAGTTAACAAATGTTGGAATTTAAATTTCAAATCTTATTATATTGCGTATGAATTATTTGGTTGTTAATTCATCTACTATTGGCGTTTTAAAAATGCTATTGCATGCTTTCATCTAATATGATTAATTGACGTTGAAGGTTTGGCCAACCCTGCTCTGTAACAATTATGTCAAGTAAGACCGAGTACATTGATGCAAAGGTACTTGCTCGGGTAATTGTTTGTTCTCAATAATTCAATAATGCGAGATGTGCGCGGGAATACACATCAGTTAAGAGTAAAAGTCGTATCAGCTGCAACTCAATTAATTTTGCAGTGAATGAATAAATGTATTCGTTCGATAGAGTTGAAAACGACGGTTTTATTAACTAATCATTAAATGTTGATGATATTTTTTCATCGACATCATTGAACAAAAAGGTGAGGATTTTACCTATGAAGAGACAGAAAAGAGATCGCTTAGAAAGAGCACATTCACAAGGATATAAAGCTGGTTTAGCAGGTAGATCGAAAGAGTTATGCCCATATCAACAAATAGAGCCTAGATCGCAGTGGCTAGGTGGATGGCGTGAAGCGATTGACAATCGCAATGAATATAAAACGTGATTGTTATACAGAATTAAGAAGCAACAAAGCCCCTAAGATAGGGGCTTTGTTGTTTAAAACGAAAATTTTAGAAAGCACTTGTGTCTTGGAACAGGCCAACTTTAAGGTCTTTCGCTTCGTAAATTACGCGGCCATCGACTTCGACTGTACCATCAGCCATGCCCATGAATAATTTGCGTTTTATTACGCGCTTCATATCAATTCGGTAAGTTACTTTTTTAGCTGTAGGCAATATTTGACCTGTGAATTTTACTTCGCCAACACCCAATGCGCGGCCAAGTCCCGGACCACCAGACCAACCTAAGAAAAAGCCAACAAGTTGCCACATTGCGTCAAGGCCAAGACATCCTGGCATTACAGGATCACCTTTAAAGTGACAATCGAAGAACCATAGGCTTGGGTCGATATCAAGCTCGGCAATGATGTGACCTTTGCCAAATTCACCACCGTCATCGTTGATCTCAATAATGCGATCCATCATAAGCATGTTGTCGCTAGGAAGACGACAATTGCCCTCACCAAACATTTCTCCACGACCGCATAGGATTAATTCTTCTTTTGTATAGCTATTTTTTGGTTCCATAGTTCACAATCTTTGCTTAAAAATTCGCAGCTACTCTAGCGTACACTTGTACGCTAAACAACTCTGAACAGTTAAAAAACACCATTATCTAAGAATAATTCTCATTAATAATGATTTCTCGTACTGTATGGGGCGCTTTTTGAGTTAAAAAACCATATAATACCCCCAGTATTTAACTAGTTTATCGGAAGTTTATGATCCTTTTTGTAGATGCACTGACTGTCATTGATTTTTCTTACCTTTGTAACAAACGTGGCGCCGTTGGCGAAAGTTGGATTGTTGATTTGACTCTCCACGGTCAATTGAATGACGAATCAATGGTTCTTGATTTTGCGTTGGTAAAGAAACAAATTAAACGAATCATCGACGATACAATCGACCATAAACTTGCCGTTGCACAAGGTCTAAACGGCAACGTGTCATTTGAAAATGATTCGGTCTCCGTTGACTGTGAATTTGGCGAAGGCCACCATTTGGCAATGAACGCGCCTACACAAGCCGTATGTATGCTTGAATCCGAAATTGTTAATGAAGACGCTGTTGTCGCATTTTTGAAATCAGTGATAATGCCGCAAATGCCTAGTAATGTGAAAGATGTAGGTATAGAGCTCAGAGCTGAACCTACAGAAAGCTTTTATTATCACTACAGTCACGGTTTGAAAAAACATGACGGAAATTGTCAGCGTATTATCCATGGTCATCGCTCACAATTAGGTGTGTTTGTAGATGGCATGAAACATCCGCGTATGCAAAAACAGTGGGCTACAAAGTGGCAAGATATTTACTTAGGTACACAAGAGGATATTATTGATGCGAATGCACTTAAGCATGTGACAGCAAAAGAAGGTGACATATGCTTTGCTTATGAGTCAACTCAGGGTTACTTTGAACTTGCAATCAGTGAAGCACGTTGTGATATTTTACCTTGTGATACCACCGTTGAATGTATTGCTGACTACCTAGCCGAACAAATCAAAAAAGATAACCCTGACAAAACCATCATGGTGAAGGCGTATGAAGGTGTGGGTAAAGGAGCCATTGCATATGCTTAAAATTGGTTTGCTGTTAGCCGGTCTTTTCTGCGCATCTATTGATGTGAATGCGTTAGAGCTAAAGGGAGATCTAACCCAAGGCGGTATGGTTATTGGTAAGTTAGAAAGCGCAAAATCTGTTTTTCTGAACGACAAACCTTTAAGGCTGACACCTAATGGAGAGTTTGTATTTGGTTTTGGCCGAGATGCCGAAGCCGCGCAGACATTATCATGGGTTGATAACAATGGTAAGCAACATGAAAAGGTGTTGTCGATAGCGAGCCGCGATTTTAAAATTGATCGAATAGAAGGTGTTGAAAAGAAATATGTTTCCCCACCTAAAACAGTTCTAAAGCGTATTAGAGAAGAGGCTAAAGCTGTTCGAGAAGCAAGGGCTACAGAATCTGATCTTGAGTACTTTAAATTACCCGTGCTAAGACCTGCTGAGGGCCGTATTTCAGGCGTTTATGGTAGCCAACGGTACTTTAATGGCAAACCGCGTAACCCTCACTATGGATTAGATATTGCTAATAAAACAGGCACCCCAGTGCTTGCGCCATTACCCGGTGTCGTGACATTTGCAGATCCTGATTTGTATTACAGTGGCGGTACCGTCATTGTCGATCACGGATATGGAATAAGCTCTACCTATATTCATCTTAGCAAACTTCACGTGAAGGTTGGCGATAAGCTAGATACAGGCGACCACTTTGCAGATATTGGCGCGACTGGCAGAGTTACCGGTCCACATCTAGATTGGCGCTTTAATTGGTATAATGAGCGACTTGATCCACAATTATTAATGCAAGACACTTTGGCGAGCAAAAAGTAGTAACAAATGACACACATAGATAAAGACGCAATTATTGCAAAACGCATCGAAGATTCAGTAACTTCAGTAACTAAAACGGTTTTCCCTGGACGAACAAACCACCATAACACCTTATTTGGTGGCGATGCTTTGGCATGGATGGATGAGGTAGCGTTTATTGCTGCAACTAGATTTTGTCGTAAACCTCTTGTGACAATTTCGTCAGATAGAGTTGATTTTAAGGAAGCGATCCCAGCGGGAACGTTCGCTGAGCTTGTATCTCGAGTTGTACACGTGGGTAATACCAGCCTTAAAGTAGAAGTAGAGATCTACTTAGAGCGAATGCATAAAGATGATAAACACTTGGCTATTTCTGGCAGTTTTACATTCGTTGCTGTAGATGATAACCATAGGCCGACACCTGTGGTTTGCGAGAAAATGCTCTCTGGATTCAAGTAATGTCAAGTAATTCGATTTAAAAAATGGGCCACTTTATGTGGCCTACTTCCACAATAGTTTGGAACACATCATACTGGGTGTCTTTTACCTAACTCATCAATTGAGCCTTTTATATAAGGGCAATAATCAAATAGGGCGCCTAAGCCATAATGCGTTGCATATTGCACAAGCGATAAAAGAAATATGCAAGTAATCAGTATATTATGAATTGGCGTGTTTTTTGAACGTTCAACTCTAATATTACTTTTGGAGTTGAGACTATGAATAAAACATTGGTGGCTATCGCAACTTTAATATTGTGTGGCTGTGGGGGAGGTGGAAGCGAACAAAGTAGTGCACCTCAAAGTGAACCTCAAGCAAATAGCCCTACGCCCCAAGTTGAAGTTCAAACCGAGTCAACTAGCTAATCTAACTTGTTAGCTGATAATCCTGCGGGTGAGCAGTTTGAATTCTCTCAGTTCAGTCAACATACACTCATTATTGATCCTAAATCTTACGGTTTTAGTGCTGACCTAGTTTTCATGAAAGTGTACACCGCCCAAGGCAACATCTTGTTTCTCGGCAAGGTTAAAGACCAGCTTAACTTAAGCTTGTACGTCGAAAACGTGATGGGATCTGTGTTTGTTGATATGTTTTCCACTGTATCTGGTGATCCGCAAATTACCAAGGAGTTTTCATTATGAAATATTTAAGTCTATTTATTCTGGTATTTTGCCCGCTAGTAAATGCAGCTTTTGAATCAGTAAAGCTCAAAGACACCATACGCCAAGGTTACGGTGAAATTGATTTGTTTTTAGCCCACCTTTCAGACAAAAAACCAACAGCAGATGCATTGGAGTGGTATCGTCAAGACAATGAAGGGCACTTAGTATTTGCGATTGATGTAAATGAACCTGCAAATGGAACAGAGAAGTCGCAATCACAGGGCGTTACCATAAAAAATGTGTATTTAACTGTTGTATCTAATGGTGTCACTCGTCAATATAGCGAATTTTTCACACCCACAGTTTGCGTTATACGGTTATAGGAGATAGTGGCTCATCCAGAATTACAGGCAGTACAAGCAGTGACATTTACGGTTCATCGTTTGATGGCACTTTATCTGTCGTGGTACCTAAAAGCAATGTTATGTTTGCCAAGCTTATTGTAATAATTCTGATTATTATGGTCTTTATAAAAAAGCACGCTACACTCAACATGATGACGTTTTAAAAGTTTTGCTAACTCAATAATATGAGATTCGATGCCGCCATAGCCGGCAGAATCAACCATAAAAATAACTTGATAACTCATTACGACCCCCAAAGGCACAAAAATGATAGATAAACAGGTTTTTTCTCAATTATGCAATGATGTTGGTGATCAATTAGCACGACAGCTTTTAAGTGTTTATGTATCTGAGTCTCTAAAGCAAATTGAAGAACTCAACAACGCCGAAAACATTAGTGATATTGCCCATATTGCACATAGCTTAAAAAGTAGTAGTCGTAGTTATGGTGCTTTAGTTTTGGCGCAAACATGCGAACTTTTGGAAATGACCACTAAGCATTCAGGCATCACGTTAAGCGCATTAAAGCCACTAATTAAGCAAGCTTGTAAGCAAAGCGCTGAGGCTTTTTCTGATGCAAAAATGATCATTGCTCAACAATCCGCTTAATCAGTTTTACAGTGCAATAGCTTTGAAAATACTTCATTTAATTGTTCAATATTGTGTAATTGCTTAGTGCAATTAATACATTCATCACTTTTAGATATTTGAGCAATAGCTTGAGGTGATAAGCTCATATCACAAAACTTGTAGCCCAGCATTTTCTGCATCCACTCAAATACATTGTCATCGTCTAGTTTCGCCATAACACTATTTTCACGAGAGACGTTTTCTACAAAAATTTTACATGCAGTCGTCTTTGTTAAAGCTTCTGCTATGTTATCAACCAGTAATGGCGGCATAACACTGGATATTGTGCTACCAGGCCCTATCAAAATGACATCTGCGTTATGTATAGCACTGATAGCTCTCTCATGAGCAAGCACTCGTTTAGTGAGCCCAATGTGTTCAGGTAATTGTTCAAGCGCGTCAATTTCGCACTCGCCAATAATGGTTTCACCATTTTGCATCGTAGCAACTAAATCCACTGGGTCATCCGACATAGGTAATATTGTTTCTGAATTTCCAAGTAAGGTATTGAACTTTGAAACCGCTTCAGTCGCACTACCTGTAAGTTGCAATAAACCAAGCAAAGCCAAGTTTCCGAGGCTATGACCATCAACGTCACCACCATTAAATCTATGTTCAAATAAGGTTTGAATAAGTGAGTTATCTTCTACAAGCCCCACACAACAACGTCTAATGTCACCGACAGCAACACAGTGTTGAGCGGTTCGGATTTTACCAGTACTTCCCCCGTTGTCTGTTGTGGCTATGATCGCAGTGAGTTCACTTGTCAGGGGTTTTATTGCTTTTAATACTTGGGCGAGGCCATGACCACCGCCTAGGCAAACTATTTTCATTTTGTGCGCTACCAAAGAGTTGATAATGTAATTATGTAAGCATAGCTCATTCCACATTTATCATGTTTGTAACTTATTGAAACGTTGCAAATATTCATGCTATTTGCTGGAACAAAAATCATACGCCCACTATATTTGCATTGTGCAAAGCAAATTGAAGAGAACTTAAATGTCACGCTATGAGTTATTTCCAATAGAACGGCTAGAACCAGTGCTTGGCATGATCTGCCATTCAAATAATCAATTAGGACTCTTTTCAATGCTTGCCGCTGCAGTATCTCCGTTTATGACCTATGAAGACTGTGTGTTACTCATACCAGATAATGAAGAGGCCTATATAGCTCACAGTCAAAGCGAACAAGCATTTAACCACACAGTTTGGCCAATCACTGGGGTACTTTCGCAGGCTAAATAATTAGGCGGGGTTTATGTAAAAGATCCACATAGCGAGCTGTCATTTTCTGTGCAAAAGCAATCATTAGTCAGTAGACTAGAAAACACATTGGTTATCTTTTTAGAAGACTCATCAGAAAACGCAGTATTTTTACTCACACAAATCGAAAGCGATATTTGTCCAGAACACCTTGTTACTGATGCAAGTTTTCGGCTGGTGTTAAAACAGCTTTGTGCCAAGCTGATATCATCAAAAAAATTCTCACAGCAAACCGACCATTTCCAAGACTTGTTAAAACAAACAGCACTGCAGTCAGAGCTATTTAGCGAGCTTGCATCAGAGTGGTTTTGGCGTACGGATGACAAAATGACTTTTACACAAGTCAGCACATTTACCGAGGATAATGCGTTTTATTCGCGATACTTTATCGGAGAAAGCTTAACATCCGTCGGTGATCATCACGAACACCAGCAACATCGAAAATGGCAGCATTTTCTACGCATAGTAAACCAGCGAAACGACTTTTATGACTTTGAATTTCAAATGCAAACGGATCAGTCTACTTGGATATCTCTCAGCGGCCGACCCCAGTATGATGAACGTAAAGGCTACATTGGCTATTTGGGCATAGCGAAAGATATCACCTACGCCAAACAGAGAGAGTTAGCTTATAAAAATGCTAAGGAAAAGGCGGAAAGTGCCAATTTAGCAAAGTCCCAGTTTTTAGCAGTTATGTCTCATGAAATACGCACACCCATGAATGCCATTTTGGGCATGGTTGAATTACTAAATGATACAGAACTTAATGACCAACAAAGAGAGTGGCTATCATATGCAAAAAGTAGCGCGAATTTGTTGCAAGGACTTATTTCTGATGTATTGGACTTTTCAAAAATCGAGTCTGGAACATTAGAGTTAGAAAGCGCGCACGTTGATCTTAAAACATTACTCAACTCTATTACCGCTCAGTTCAGCGTAAGACAATCGGATTTGCTAAGTTTTGAAGTTCACTTAGATAAAAACTTGCCTGAAGTAATCGATACGGATCCCACTAGGATGGGACAAATATTATTTAACTTATTAGGGAATGCGTTTAAATATACCAGTTATGGAAAAATTACATTTAACGCATCAGCACACGCTGGTTTGCTGTATTTATGCGTTCAAGACACAGGCGTTGGAATTAGTGAACAAGGTTTGAAACAAATATTTGAGCCATTTACGCAGGTCGGTGAGAGTGTTAAGCGCAAACAAGAGGGGGTTGGATTAGGTTTGAGTATCACCAAGCGGATTGTTGAAGCAATGAAAGGTGAGATCCATTGCGAAAGTAAATTGAATGAAGGCACAACGTTTTCCGTGACTTTACCTTATCAAGTAGCAAAAGAGTCAACTCATAGCCCTACTCAGATATGTCACTTACAACCCTTAAACGTATTGGTCGCAGAAGACAACCAAGCTAATCAGGTGTTAATAAAAGCGTTGTTAGAAAAGCTTGGTCACAAGGTAACGTTAGCCGGGACAGGTTCTGACGCATTAAATAAGGCCAAGTCAAACCATTATGACCTAGTCTTGATAGACATGATGATGCCAGTAATGGATGGGCTTACTGCAACTCAATATATGCGCAAAAAAATGGCATTAACAATCCCAATCTTCGCGCTTACCGCTAATGAAGGACAAGAAGACAGGGATAAATGCCTTTCGGTGGGCATGGACTTACCAAGCCCATTCGCTTCGATGTATTAGAAAAAGCCATTTCGTCAATCTTTGTTGAATAAGTCTCTTGTGTAAACTTTATGTCGAACCTCTTGTAATGCTGCCACGTCACGATTTGCGACCCTGTAACAGATTCTGTGTAACTGCCAGTTTTAAATAACATCTTTTAATCGGTCTTCGAATTCTATCATAAATCGATTTAAGGCCGAT
>NZ_JBSVEM010000026.1:0-56487 GCF_056312285.1 Pseudoalteromonas sp. ABE4_541 | reverse complement strand
AGCGCTCCGTGTCAGTGGGGTCGCATTATAGGGCGGCGAATTAAAAGCGCAAGCGTTTTTTAGAAAATTTCTGAAGAAAAGTGATAAAAATAGATCTTTCGAGCAAATTTCAAGCTTTAAGCTCAATAATAATACGTTTAAGTGCCTAAATGTGCCCTTAACTCTATACTTAAATATGATTTTTATATCAATGCAGCATAAAAACCCGCTTTCAACGCGGTAAATCTCGAATCATTTATGCAATACAATCAAAATTGACTAGTTTCTAAATAAGAGATGAAAAAAGAATTGAAAATATATGAGGAAATAAATTCTATATTGAAGAATAGTTAATTTCGGTTAGAAAAGAAAAAAGCCGAGCTATGCTCGGCTTTTTATGTCTTCTATAAGACTTACTCTGCAGACTGCGCGTCTTCTTGAGCTTCTTCCGCTACTGGGCGGTCTAGAAGTTCAACGTAAGCCATTGGTGCATTATCACCAGCACGGAAGCCACACTTAAGAATACGAGTGTAACCACCTGGACGGCCTTCAAAACGAGGACCTAGTTCGCTGAATAATTTACCAACTACTTCTTTATCACGCGTGCGAGCAAACGCTAAACGACGGTTTGCTACGCTGTCAGTCTTAGCCAGTGTGATTAAAGGTTCAATTACACGGCGCAACTCTTTCGCTTTAGGCAAAGTTGTTTTGATGATTTCGTGCTTCACCAAAGAACCAGCCATGTTGCTGAACATCGCTTTGCGATGGCTGCTGTTACGGTTTAATTGACGACCACTCTTACGATGGCGCATGACCCTATCCTTCTAACTAAAATATAGTAACTTAGCTTATTCAGCTAAGCTTGCCGGTGGCCAGTTCTCTAGGCGCATGCCTAGTGAAAGACCACGTGAAGCTAGTACATCTTTGATTTCAGTTAGAGACTTCTTACCAAGGTTTGGTGTTTTCAGAAGCTCAACTTCAGTACGCTGTACTAAGTCACCGATATATTGAATTTGCTCGGCTTTCAAACAGTTTGCTGAACGTACTGTTAGCTCAAGATCATCAACTGGACGAAGCAGAATAGGATCGAATTCTGGCTTCTCTTCTTTCTCTTCTGGCTCAGAAACATCACGTAAATCTACGAACGCTTCTAATTGCTCAGCTAAGATAGTAGACGCACGACGGATCGCTTCTTCAGGATCTAAAGTGCCGTTTGTTTCCATATCAATGATTAGCTTGTCTAAATCTGTACGTTGCTCAACACGGGCTGATTCAACCGAGTACGCAATACGCTCAACTGGACTGAATGATGCATCAAGCAACAGACGACCAATTGGACGCTCATCGTCATCAGAGGATAAACGGCTAGACGCAGGCACATAACCACGACCACGCTCAACACGAATACGCATGCTGATTTCGCTATTGTCAGCTGTTAAGTGACAAATAACGTGATCTGGGTTGGCGATTGTTACATCTCCATCGTGCTGGATATCTGCCGCAGTCACAGGGCCTACACCAGACTTAGTCAGGGTCAGAAAAACTTCATCTTTACCTTCTAGAGATACCGCTAAACCTTTAAGATTCAACAAAATTTCAATGATGTCTTCTTGAACGCCTTCTTTCGCGCTGTACTCATGCAATACACCGTCGATTTCAACTTCAGTTACTGCGCAACCTGGCATAGATGACAACAGTATACGGCGTAAAGCGTTACCCAAAGTGTGGCCAAAACCACGCTCTAATGGCTCTAAAACTACTTTAGAACGAGTTGGGTTGATAGCGTCGATATCGACTAACCTTGGCTTTAGGAATTCGGTTACAGAACCCTGCATTTTATCCTCTCTTAACTCTTAACTTTACTTCGAGTAAAGTTCGACGATTAGTTGTTCGTTAATGTCCGCAGACAGATCAGAACGCTCTGGTAGGCGCTTGAAGCTACCTTCCATTTTCTTACCGTCAACTTCAATCCAAGTTGGCTTTTCACGTTGCTCAGCCAACTCTAGAGCAGCGATGATACGCGCTTGCTTTTTAGACTTCTCGCGAATTACTACTACATCTTCAGGAGTAACTACGAAAGAAGGGATATTCACAACACGACCATTAACCATAACCGCTTTGTGGCTAACTAGCTGACGTGCTTCAGCACGTGTGCTTGCAAAACCCATGCGATATACAACATTGTCTAAACGTTGCTCTAGAAGCTGTAGTAGGTTTTCACCTGTGTTACCTTTAAGGCGAGCAGCTTCTTTGTAATAGTTACGGAATTGCTTTTCTAATACACCGTAGATACGACGTACTTTTTGCTTTTCACGTAATTGTAAACCGTAATCAGATAGACGACCTTTACGAGCGCCGTGCTGACCAGGTGCTGTCTCAAGCTTACACTTTGAGTCGATAGCTCTCACGCCGCTCTTAAGGAACAGGTCAGTACCTTCACGACGACTCAGCTTGAGCTTAGGGCCCAAATATCTTGCCATGTTCTTTCTCCTAACCTATTGTTAAACGCGACGTTTCTTCGGTGGACGACAACCATTATGAGGGATTGGCGTCACGTCAGTGATGTTTGTGATACGGTAACCCGCAGCATTCAATGCACGTACAGCAGACTCACGGCCTGGACCTGGACCTTTAATGAATACTTCAAGGTTCTTAAGACCGTACTCTTGTGCAGCAGTACCTGCGCGCTCAGCAGCAACCTGTGCAGCGAACGGAGTAGACTTACGTGAACCACGGAAACCAGAACCACCTGCAGTCGCCCAAGAAAGAGCATTACCTTGACGGTCAGTAATGGTTACGATTGTGTTGTTGAATGAAGCATGAACGTGTGCCATACCATCAACAACTTGCTTTTTGACCTTTTTACGACGAATTGGTGCTTTAGCCATAACTTACCCCACCTTATTTCTTGATAGGCTTGCGTGGACCCTTACGAGTACGCGCGTTAGTCTTAGTACGTTGACCACGAAGTGGTAACGAACGACGATGACGTAAGCCACGGAAACAACCAAGGTCCATAAGACGCTTGATGTTTAAAGTCACTTCACGACGAAGATCACCTTCGACAGTGTACTTGCCAACTTCTTCACGAAGTACGTCAAGTGTTTCGTCTGAAAGCTCACCGATTTTAGTAGTTTCGGCGATACCAGTCGCTGCTAAGATCGCCTTAGCGCGAGTTTTACCTACACCATAGATGCTTGTTAAACCAATAACAGCATGCTTATGATCAGGGACGTTAATGCCAGCGATACGGGCCACTAACACATCTCCTATATTTAGATCCGACACCCATCTGTTTGAAAAGCCCGCAAGGATACTCAAACGAAGATCAGATCATATTCAAAAACACAGGCTAAGTAGTATTTACTTAGCCTGCATGACTTTTATTAGCCTTGCCTTTGCTTGTGCTTAGGCTCACTGCAGATCACACGTACTACACCAGCACGCTTGATTACTTTACAGTTACGGCAGATTTTCTTAACGGAAGCACGTACTTTCATTGCTCAACTCCGTGAAAATAACCTTAGCGGCCGTAGCCTTTAAGGTTTGCTTTTTTCAGCACAGAATCATACTGATGTGACATCATATGAGTCTGTACTTGTGCCATAAAGTCCATGATTACAACAACGATAATCAAGATTGATGTACCGCCGAAGTAGAACGGCGTTTGCCACGCCATGGTCATAAACTCGGGCACCAGACAGATAAAGGTTATATACAAAGCACCTGCCAATGTCAGGCGTGTCATCACTTTATCAATGTATTTGGATGTCTGCTCACCTGGACGAATGCCTGGAATAAAAGCGCCAGATTTTTTCAGGTTATCTGCTGTCTCACGCGGGTTAAATACCAACGCAGTGTAGAAGAAGCAGAAGAAGATAATAGCCGCAGCTAATACCATCGCATACAGAGGCTGACCAGGAGTCAACACTGCAGAGATAGCTTGTAGCACATCAGCGACCGGACCTTCACCTTGGCCGAACCAGCTTGCAATTGTACCAGGGAACAAAATTATACTGCTAGCAAAGATTGGTGGAATAACACCCGCCATGTTAACTTTTAGTGGTAAATGCGTGCTTTGAGCAGCAAATACTTGACGACCTTGCTGGCGCTTCGCGTAGTTTACAACGATACGACGTTGACCACGTTCAAAGAAAACAACAAGATAAGTAACTGCGAATACGATTACCGCAATCAATAACAGTACAAGAACATTCAGATCACCTTGGCGCGCCATTTCAGCTGTCGAACCAATTGCAGACGGCAGGTTAGCTACAATACCAACAAAAATCAGTACTGAGATACCGTTACCAATACCTCGTTCTGTAATTTGCTCGCCCAGCCACATTAGGAACATGGTACCAGTTACTAAGCTCACCACAGCGGTGAAGTAGAAACCAAAACCAGGGTTAACAACTAACCCGTCCATCATGCTTGGTAAGCCTGTGGCAATACCAATTGACTGGAATGTAGCAAGCACAAGCGTACCATAACGCGTGTACTGACTAATTTTCTTACGCCCTTGCTCACCTTCTTTCTTAAGCTCTATCATCGCAGGATGTATGTGCGTTAATAGCTGCATAATAATTGAAGCCGAGATATACGGCATAATACCGAGTGCCAGTACCGAAGCACGCTCAAGCGCACCACCGCTGAACATGTTGAACATTTCAACAATGGTGCCCTTTTGTTGCTCGAAGAAATCGGCAAGTACAGCGGCATCAATCCCAGGGATCGGCACGAATGAACCTAGACGGTAAATAATGATAGCACCCAATACAAATAGTAATCGGCGCTTCAGTTCCGCAAGCCCACTTTGTGCACTTTGCATATCTTGACCTGGTTTAGCCATAGTGTACTTCCTTATTCTTCTACCTTGCCTCCGGCAGCTTCGATAGCTTCGCGAGCACCTTTAGACACTTTCATGCCTTTTACAGTTACTGCGCGTGAAACTTCGCCAGATTTAACAACTTTAACGAACTGGATGTTCTTTTTAACTAGACCAGCTGCTTGTAATGCGTTCAAGTCTACCACATCGCCTTCAACTTTAGCGATTTCGTAAAGGTTAACTTCAGTAGATACTAGAGATTTACGTGAAGTGAAACCGAACTTAGGTAGACGACGTTGCATAGGCATTTGACCGCCTTCAAAACCAACGCGAACTTTACCGCCAGAACGTGATTTTTGGCCTTTATGACCACGGCCACCAGTCTTACCAAGACCAGAACCAATACCACGACCTAGACGTTTCTTTTCAGTTTTTGCACCAGCAGCAGGTGAAAGTGTATTCAAATGCATTCGAATTACCCCTCAACCTTAACCATGTAAGAAACTTGGTTGATCATACCACGTACACATGCTGTGTCTTCTAACTCAACAGTGTGGTTGATACGACGTAAACCAAGGCCACGTAAAGTTGCTTTATGCTTCGGTAAACGACCGATAGAGCTCTTTACTTGAGTAACTTTTACAGTTTTATTAGCCATGGTTAATTACCCCTGAATCTGTTCAACAGTTAAACCACGTTTTGCAGCAATACCTTCTGGAGAATTCATGTTCTCTAGAGCAGAAATTGTTGCACGAACGATGTTGATTGGGTTTGTTGAACCGTATGCTTTTGATAGTACGTTTTGTACGCCAGTTACTTCTAGTACTGCACGCATCGCACCACCGGCGATGATACCAGTACCTTCAGATGCTGGTTGCATGTATACTTTAGAACCCGCGTGACGACCCTTGATTGGGTGCTGTAACGTGTTACCGTTTAGTTCAACGTTGATCATGTTGCGACGTGCTTTTTCCATTGCTTTTTGAATAGCAGCTGGAACTTCACGTGCTTTACCATAACCAAAACCTACTTTACCTGCGCCGTCACCAACTACTGTTAGTGCAGTGAAGCTAAAGATACGACCACCTTTAACCACTTTAGACACACGGTTTACCGCGATTAGCTTTTCAGCCAATTCAGGCTGTTGTGCTTTTGCTTCTACGTTAGCCATTGTCTACTCCTAGAATTGCAGACCGGCTTCACGCGCTGCATCAGCAAGCGCCTTCACACGGCCGTGATATTTAAAGCCACTGCGATCAAAGGCTAGTTTTTCAACACCTTTGTCAGCTGCACGTTCTGCGATCGCTTTACCTACAGCTTGTGCTGCAGCGATGTTGCTTGTGCCTGATACTGATTCAGCAATTGCTTTTTCAACAGTAGAAGCAGCAGCCAGCACAGTACCTTCAGCGTTTACTAGCTGAGCGTAAATGTGACGTGGCGTGCGGTGGATAACAAGACGCGTTGTGCCTTGTTCAATAAAATTTCTACGGGTGCGTTTAGCACGACGTAGACGAGCTGTTTTCTTATCCATCGTCTTACCTTACTTCTTCTTAGCTTCTTTACGACGCACGTGCTCATCTGCATAACGTACACCTTTACCTTTATAAGGCTCTGGCTCACGGTATGAACGGATGTTAGCAGCAGTTTGACCAACTAATTGTTTGTCAGCGCCTTTAACTACAAGTTCAGTTTGGCTTGGAGCTTCGATAGTGATGCCCTCAGGGATATCAAAGTTCACTGGGTGAGAGAAGCCAAGAGTTAAGTCTAATACTTTACCCTTAACTGCCGCACGGTAACCAACACCAACTAGTTGAAGTTTTTTCTCATAACCTTCGTTAGTACCAACAATCATGTTGTTGATAAGTGCACGAGCAGTACCTGCTTGTGCCCACGCGTTCGCAACGTCACGAGGAGTCGTTGTGATCACGTTGTCAGCTAGAGTTACTTCAACAGCGTCGTTGATAGTACGAGACAACTCACCATTTTTGCCTTTAACTGTGATGTCCTGGCCTTTAATTGTAACTTCTACACCGGCAGGAACTGTAATTGGAGCCTTCGCTATACGAGACATTGTTCCCCTCCGATTAAGCTACAAAGCCAATGATTTCACCACCAACGCCTGCACTGCGTGCTGCGCGGTCTGTCATCAAGCCTTGAGAAGTTGATACGATAGCGATACCTAGACCACCCATTACCTTAGGTAATGCGTCACGTTTCTTATAGATACGTAGACCAGGGCGGCTAACACGCTGGATGTTTTCGATTACAGCTTTGCCTTCGAAGTACTTTAATTCGATAGTCAATTCTGCTTTTACGTCGCTAGATACTGCGAAGTCAGTGATATAACCTTCGTCTTTTAGTACTTTAGCAACTGCTACTTTCAGCTTTGAAGTTGGCATTGAAACTGATACCTTCTTCGCAGTCTGACCGTTACGGATACGTGTGAACAAATCCGCAATAGGATCTTGCAAGCTCATGTCTTACTCCCGTGACTCTATTACCAAGAAGCCTTTTTAAGGCCAGGAATTTCACCGCGCATAGCTGCTTCGCGAACTTTGATACGGCTCATGCCGAACTTGCGAAGGAAACCATGTGGGCGGCCCGTGATGTTACAACGGTTACGTTGACGTGCAGGGCTTGAATCACGCGGTAAGCTTTGAAGCTTTAATACCGCATCCCAACGATCATCTTCAGATGCGTTAACATCGCTGATGATAGCTTTTAGTGCTGCGCGCTTTTCAGCGTACTGAGCAACTAATTTAGTGCGCTTTGCTTCGCGCGCTTTCATAGAATTCTTTGCCATAACCCTACCCTTATTTCTTGAATGGGAAGTTAAATGCTTCTAACAACGCACGGCCTTCCTCATCAGTTTTCGCAGAAGTAGTGATTGTGATATCCATACCGCGAACGCGGTCTACTTTATCATAATCGATTTCTGGGAAGATGATTTGCTCACGTACGCCCATAGAGTAGTTACCGCGACCGTCGAAAGACTTAGCGCTAACACCGCGGAAGTCACGAATACGTGGCATCGCAATTGAGACTAAACGCTCAAGGAAATCCCACATACGCTCGCCGCGTAGGGTTACTTTACAGCCAATAGGGTAGCCTTCACGAATTTTGAAACCAGCAACTGATTTACGTGCTTTCGTGATTAGAGCTTTCTGACCAGAGATTGCTTCTAGGTCCGCAACAGCGTTTTCTAGAATTTTCTTGTCAGCTAGGGCTTCGCCCACACCCATATTTAATGTGATCTTTTCGATCTGAGGGACTTGCATGACAGAGCTGAAACCAAACTTCTCTTGAAGTTCAGCGACTACTTTGTCTTTATATACTTCATGCAGTTTCGCCATCGTCTACTCCAACTATTAAATAGTTTTACCGGTAGATTTGAAGATACGTAATTTCTTACCGTCTTCAATCTTGAAACCTACACGATCTGCTTTACCAGTTTCCTGGTTGAAGATCGCAACGTTTGATACGTCGATTGACGCTTCTTTCTCAACAATGCCGCCAGCTTGCTGTAACTGAGGTACAGGCTTCTGGTGCTTCTTGATTAAGTTAATGCCTTCGACAAATACTCGGCCAGATTCAGTTACAACTGAAAGCACTTTACCGCGCTTACCTTTGTCTTTACCGGCTAGTACGATTACTTCGTCATCACGACGGATTTTTGCTGCCATGATCGACTCCTTATAGTACTTCTGGTGCTAGTGAAACGATTTTCATGAACTTTTCAGTACGAAGTTCACGAGTCACAGGGCCGAAGATACGAGTACCAATTGGCTGTAAGTTATCGTTAAGGATAACTGCCGCATTGCTATCGAAACGGATCAATGAACCGTCTGGACGACGAACGCCTTTTTTAGTACGCACAACTACCGCGTTTTTAACATCACCTTTCTTCACTTTACCGCGAGGAATTGCTTCTTTAACAGAAACTTTAATGATGTCACCAACTGCCGCATAGCGACGGTGCGAACCACCAAGGACTTTAATACACTGCACTTTGCGAGCGCCGCTGTTATCAGCAACGTCCAGCTGAGTTTGCATTTGGATCATATTAATGAGCTCCGGTGTAGTTACAACTCGCTTTAATTTTGTTTGAAATCAAAGCATTTAGATTATTTTCCGCTCAAAAAACCAAGTATTTGTCTTTCAAGGGCGGGCAATTGTACCAGCAAAGTATGCGTATGGATAGTTCAATTTTTAATTAATTTAGCAAACACAGCCATTAGAGCGGGTACAGTTTTACTAGGTGGGGGCACGAGTTAGCTTTTTCAATGCAAAAGTCCCTTTTTGCATCAATAGATTAAAAAACAAACAAGTTATTTTAGTGGGTCTCGATGTTGTTTTAAATAATTTGCCACATTATCCACCGTATCGAGCCAATAACCGTTCGCAGGGTCCTTAAGGTAAATAATCAGCGACTCTAGCGCTTGGCTGTCGATGGTATACATCCCCTTTTCACCTACATCGTGGCCTGCCAAAATAATCCAGCTTTTGGTAAAACGCAGCGTATCCAATGTCGCTTTAATTTGCTCAAAGGTCATGCCGTCGATGCGAATGCCCGTCAGTTGGGCAAAGTCGGTATAGTTAGCATCGTTCGCTGTTTCATCTAACCAAGTGCGGCCCGTTGTGAACATATCCACGATGAGGGGCACATAGCTTTGTACTTCAGCGCCTCGCCCTACAAAGGTGTTGCCACACGGATAAGCAAACGAGCGCGGTGTGACACCCAAGTTGCTTTCAATAAACTGGTTGGTTTTTTCAATGTCGTCGCGCATCCAAGTTAAATCAACCTGCTCTAGCCCTTTATCCATTGCGCGCAGCCATTGGAAGTTGCCGGTACATAAATGACTGTGGGTATGATTGCCAATTTCATGACCATTGTCCGCAACAGCTTGCCATTGTGCCATGCGTGTTTGTACACGCTCTGGCATCACATAAAAAGTGCCTTTTACATTATGTTTGTCTAAAATAGCCACGCCCACATCAACTTGGCTTTCTCGTGCATCGTCAAAGGTAATGCTAATGGCATTGCGCGCACCGCTTGGATACTGCCACTGCGTCTTATCCGTCGATGTTTTATCTATAGATGTTTTGCCGTTAGTTTTACCACTGGGTTCTGCTTCAACATTGCTACAGCCTGCACAACTTATGGCAAACAAGGTCGCAATCACACTTGAGAGCACTTTTTTCATTCGCTTCCTCCTTGTTCAACTGACTAAATTAGGAACACTCAGTTAACCACGGGGCTATAAGCGCTTCAATTGAATAAAATTAAATAACAGGTTTTGTGTAATTAGAGGTTCTCATTGCCCGCTCGTCGCTATAAACTCATAAGTTGTTATTAAATATTGGAACTTGCTCAGTAGTGATAGACTTAAGCCGCCATTATCAAAACGTGATGCCCATTGGACAAGGGGGCATGAGCACCGTTTTTTTAGCAACCGACGCCAAGTTGGGTCGTAAGGTCGCGCTTAAGGTTTTAAACAATGGCAAAACGCACTCACAAACCTTAATGGAAGAGGCGCGGCTACTGGCAAAGTTGAATCACCCCAATATTGTGCAAATTTATAATGTGCAGGAAATCGAAAACAGCTTAGTGCTTGAGATGGAATACGTACAGGGCACCACACTTGCAAACTATGTGAAAGAAGCTCATTTAGAATTAGAACAGAAATTGTCTATTCTTATTGACCTTGCCCAAGGGTTAAGTGCCGCCCATAAACAACATATTTTGCACCTCGACTTAAAAGCCGCCAATGTGCTTATTAATGAGCAAGGCCAAGCCAAAATTGCCGACTTTGGTATTTCACAGCTCAAAGGTGAGCAAGAAGTGGCCAACATGTCGAGCTTTGGCAGCCTTACATCCATGTCGCCAGAACAATTACGCGAAGAGCCGCTAGACCAACGCAGCGACTTGTTCTCGTTCGGCCTACTGGCTTATCAACTACTTTCTGGCAGCCACCCGTATCAAGGGCAAGCAAGCAACCAGAGCGAGCAAGCCATTGCCGAGCAAATCAAACATGTACCACTTAAAGCCAGTGCCAGTGAGATTATTGACCTGCACCCTGCGTTAGTTACTCTGCTCGACCGTTTACTGCAATTTAATAAAGACTTACGCCCAAGCAGTGCCGATGAAGTGGCCATGCAACTCAAGCAAATCATGATGAGCGTCAGCTACGACAACAGTGACGAAACGGTTGAACTGAGCGAAGTGAACATTAGCAAGCCAAACAGCGCCCACAATAAACTCGTTGTACTGTTTTCTCTCGCGTTTTTAGTGATTGGCTTAATTGGCGCAGGTGTGTGGTACTGGCAAGTCAATAAACCGAAAACTTATATAGCGGCGTTGCCAATTAAATATGATGAGAACTCATCGCTCACCGATACTCAGCAACGTATTGTAAAGCTCGGCCTAGATGACTCCATTAGTAATTTTGTTTTGCAAGATAGCGGCACCTTACAAGTGTCTAATTCCGAGGTGGAAACCGCAATTAAACTGATGGGTGAAGAAACCTCATTGGCAAGTTTAGGTAAAGCGCTGGGAGCAAATATTCTGTTGGAGCCAAAACTGTCGTGTCGCGGGTCGATTTGTGAAGTGATATTGAATGCAATAGATGGTAGTAATGCCACTATGGTTAAGTCGACACGTTATAGTGTTGATGCAGATATTTTTAGCGAAACCTATCGAAACACTCTAAATCATGTCAACAGACTATTTTCTAAACAGCCTCAACAAGCAGAAGTTAGTAATGCATTTTATGATGAGTATGTAGAACTCGTAAATGCATACAATACTGGAAGTAGAGAGCTGAAAACTATCTTAGACCAAGCCCAGATACTTTTAAGGCAATCTCCTAGGTTTACACCTCTATACAGCTTTTACCGAAGAGTAGTGATAGAAACTCATCGTGCGCACTCTGATAAAAATGTTTTGTGGGACTTCTTAAGTGATTTAGAGAACGCCCCTAAAAACTACAAAGAGAGCCCGAATTATACTCTCGACCATATCTTGGTATACCAGTCTTTAAATAATTGGAAAGAAGCCGACAATTTGATTTTATCGCTTGAAAACAGCTCTTTTATAGACGCATACGAGTTTTTTAGTATAAAAGCCAGCTATCATAGAGAAAGAGCTCAGTACAAGGAAGCTCTTCTGAATATGGTTGAAGCTCATAGACTACGACCAACTCTTTATACTACTAGGAATCTTGCAGTCACTCACCTCTTAAATGGCGACTACCCCTCGGCATTAAAGTTTTTAGATTTAGTTATAAGTTCAGCTCCCAATGATTATTGGGCTCTGCAGGCCTACGCAGATATATCTCTTTTAAACGATTCCCCAGTTAAAGCTATTAAGGCTTATAGACAGTTACTTAAAAAAACACCCAATGATTCGAAAACCTTAACAAACCTTTCTATCGCTCTAGCTTTAATCGGAGACTATGCACAATCTTCAAAAAACGCTTACAAAGCATATACTCTGAACTCTAACAATGTAAGCTACATCCTCAACTATGCCGACAGCTTGATTTATAAAGGTGAAGAAACACAAGCAAAGCATTTTTATCAAGAAATTATCGTTCTAACCAACGACTCTGATAACTCGGACATATTACTGGTAAGGGCGCAAGCATTGCTTCATTCAGGACAACAGGTTGCTGCCTTAAGATTAATAAATGAACTCGAATTAGAACACCCGAGTAATTACGACCTAAAGTTTGTAAAAGCTATGGTATTGACTATTTTGGGCGAATCTCAATCAGCTCTTCTGGCAATAGAGTCAAGTATAAATGAAGGTTGGAGTAAGAGCTTCTTCGCACTACCTTGGTTTAAAAAACTTTGTAGTCATAAACCAACACTGATCCAATTAATAGGCTTGGATAATGTAAATATCCTTTGTAAGCCTGCTCCAGCCTTCACCTAGAAAAGAGCTATACTATTTTGGCTGAATGCCACCAATCACCACTTTAGGATCTTGAGAAAAATAACGCTTAACTGCCTCAAGAGGGTTATTGCTATCGATCGCTCGCTCAGCCACTAAACGAAAATCAATAGTCGCTTCGCCTAGAGGCTCAAGTACACAACTCATTGCTTGCGGCTCTTGGATCAGTTTAGCAATATCTGTTGTTGTTAACGTGTGGTCTAGGTTCACCGCTTCAATCGACACCGTGACCGCCACACCATCTGCAGACACCTGACTCGACAAATTATAATTTAAGTTGTTTTGTGCTTCGGTAAATAGCGTCCCATTTTCAGTAAACTTCCACTCATTTTGCGACTCTGGTGCAAGGGTATAAATCAAAACCGCTTTGTCACCATTTTTAAGCTGTATTCTTAACGAGCCATCATTTGAATTGGTATTTTGTGTAATTTGCCAATCTTCACCTGTCGCGTCAGGTGTCACTGTGTAGTGATAGGTGTCAGTTTGATTCATGTAAGTTTCCTTCGTTCATTTTTTAAGGACAGTGATTATCTAACCATATTCGATGTTCCAATACGATTACACCGAATTACAGCCACTTTAATGCATTTAACACAACAAAAACAATACGGTTTAGGTTGAATAAAGGGAGGAAATTGAAGAAGGGCAATATTTCCCCTTCTTCAATAAAATACCTTCAACACTTACCCACCAAACAGCCCTTTCAGTTTATCTTTTAATTTATCCTTAATTTTGTCTTTGGCTTTATCTTTCGCCGCGCCGCTGATATCAATATTTACATCCACTTTATGGAAGGGGCCTTTAATGCGCAGAGGCACTTTAAAGCCGGTGCTGCTGTCAGTACTGGCTTGCCCTTCGATGGTGTCGACAATGCCCGTGACCAAGCGGTAGTTCACATTGGCTTGCGGTAAGTCCACATCGCCTTCGCCTGTGATACGAATAAGCGGGCTGGCAAGGTATAAGTCGGTATTGCGACCGATACCATTGGTGAATACAAGGCTGCCTGTCAGTGATGAAAAGTCGGTTTTTTGCTCGGGGTTATAATCGGCGTTGAGGCCCTCTTTGAGTGAGGAGAAATCGCCTTTGAACATTTCTTTGGCTTTGCGGGTCATTTCGGCAATGTTTGCGCCTTTTACGCCGCCGTCTTTTAGGTTAAACGCCAGTTTGCCACCAAGGGCGGATATAAAACTCTTTTGGCTTTGCCCTTGCGTGGTTAAATTCCAGTTGATACTGCCCTTGCCCAGTACCTTGTCAAAGCCCACCGCATCGGTGAGTAGCGGCTCGGCGTTAATGCTGTCTAAGGCAAACTGGGTGTTGATGTTATACGGTGTGCGGCTGGCATCCACCTTAACGGTGCCTTTGCCAGTACCTTCGTAAGCATTAAATTCATCCAAACCGATTGTTGCAACGCCTTTGTTTAACTTCAAAGACAGTTGGTTTTTACCCAGTTTGATTTCTCGCGCCTTTAAACCGGTCGAGCGCACCACAATGTTGGCATCTAGTGAATTTAACGCCGATAGGTCAATGGCTGTGTCATCCCATACAATGGGTTGCTCTTCTTGTTGTACTTCTTTTTGCTCTTTGGGAGCTTCAACTTGTTTTACTGGCTCTGGCAGGTAAGGGTTTAAGTCCAACATGCCTAAATCCACATTGGCTTGCACATTTAGGCGTTTGCCCAGTTGTATGGTGCTGTGCCCTTCAATGGCCAACTCATCCAGCTTTGCAGTGAGTTTTTCAAGGGTAAAGGTTTGCCCTTGCATACGCATGCTGCCCTCGACTGAAAACTGATTAAACGCATTGTCTTTGGCTTTTAAGTCAATGTTTTGCCAAGCGGTAATGGCTTTAACGGAATCCCCCTTTAAGCTCAGCTCACCTTGGATATCTTGGCCCATTTGCGCCACGGTGCCAGTAAAGGTCATATCGAGTAATTTAGAATTGAGCGTTTGCATCACTTTAAATGCGTCGCCATTCACCAGTTTGGCGGGGGTTGCCAAGGTGGTGTTCAGTTCAAACACTTGTTGCTGATAGGTAATTGAGCCTGCGATTGCCAACGTGTCATACAGCGAGGGGAGTTGCACGCTCACTTCAACATCACTCAGTGCTTGCTTAGCGCCCGTTTGCCCGTCAATGTAGGTAAATTGACCGCCGTAAATGGCTACCTCACCGAGTTTTACGTCAAAGTTTTCAGGCAGCTTTGCCGGTGCTGAAGGCTCAGTGGGGTTGCTTGGCGCGGTTTTGCTGGTTGGTAATATTTGCCAGTTGGCCACGCCGTTTTTATCAGTCTCGAGCAAGATATTGGGTTCACGAATTACAAACTTTTCTAATTTTGCTTCGCCACCAAGGATGGATAACCACGGAATATACACCTCCAAAGCCTGCATGCTTATCATCTCTTTGCGACTACCCGTGGGCATATTTGAAAAATGCACATCGTTGAGTTCTATTTTTAAACTAGGTAAAACCGACAACTCACTGGCACCCAGTACTTTGAGTTGACGACCCGTATTACTCTCAACCTGCTCAGACAGCTCAGCAATCACGCGCTCTGTGGGAATAAGAAAAGGCACGGCAAGCACTAAGGCCAACACCACTAAAATAAATCCACTCAAAACCTTCACGACGGTTTTCATATCAATTCCTTAATGACTGATAATAAAAGCTAATGCTACATATAGTAGCGTTGCTGCGCGTTAAATTCATGTCTATTGATAAGAAAACTTTAAGCAACACGCTATGGCGCAAGTAGCCAGTGTGTTGTCATATTTTCACACAAAATAACGGCTGTTCAGATTGTAACTTTTCAATACTTAGGTATGATCGCCGGCCCTTGTCAGTTTTATCTGACATTGGCTAAACTTTTGTTATGAATTTTAAGTAAGTGTGTGGAGACTCAAACCGGCATGAAGAAGTTGCTCATTTCCCCGTCGAAAATGGCTTTAGGCGAACAAGAAAGCCAAATTTATCAAAACATTTTGAAACAAGCGACAGAGATCAGTTTAAACCTGATGGCGGTGAAAGTAGAGAACCACCCAGAAGACTTTTTATTGTGGTGTTATGAGTTATTAGATGTGGCCAAAAACCGCATTAACTTTGATTTACTGGACGACCACCAACTACCTACGGTTAAGAAGCTACAAGATTTACTCAGCAATGCCATTAGCTTTTTACAACTTAAAACCCTGCGTATTACGCCTTGGCCTGTATTAGCCGGTTTTGTTGAACAGCACAAAGAAGTATTAGCCCTTGAAGAGCAACTCAAGCTCATCAGCTATCTTGCTGACAAGCGCGCAACACCACTGAAAGAGATGATAGTTGAAGATCGCTTGGCATTTAGTGGTAAGCATGCCGCATCACTTGATCCAAGCGTGTACAACTTTGACGTTGAGTGGTTTAGCTCTACAAAAAATGCCAAAGGCTTTCACCAACTCTTGGCCGACCTACCGGGTGCATTTGATGATGCCTTAGCGCACATTCCAGCCGAAGGTGACGTGAGCGAGCAAGATTATCAACAATTTATGGTTGCTTACTTTATGGCCTTTAACGGCAGCGATGAAAAGCCAACGCTCGCGCCTGCAACTCGTTTATTGGCAATGCGCCGCCCCGATGTGTTTACACCGCTTAGTAACAGTAAGCTAGATGCCTTATGCTCCGCACTGGGTGTGACCAAGCTGAGCAATCGTGATTTTGAGCGTTACTGGCAAGATGTGGTGATGAGCATAAAAAGCATGCCTTGGTTTGCCATGCCCACCCCAGCGAATGAGTTTGAGCAGCAATTAGTTGAAATTAAAGCGCTCTTACCTTGTTGGTTTTACTATGCCGACAAAGATACCGCTGAAAACTCAAACTACTTAAAGTTATTGAACAAGCCTAAACGCACCACCAGCAGTGGCGGTACTAAAACGGTACGTCGCGGTAAAGAGTCGGCTGAAATTCTAGTTGATAGAGCGCTCAGCGATGAGTCTATTCCTGAGCACATTCGTGCTAAGCGCGATTCTATTGTGGCGGAAGTGGAAAAAGGCCGCAGTGTGGATGAAACCATTTCACTTATGCGCACTATTTTCGGCTAAGCCTACATTTTGTCTCCTTTTGCACATGTGTCGTGATAGGTACATGTGCAAATTTCATTCAAGACGCACCAGTTCAGTGCATAACTTTTCCTCACACACGCTACCAGCCCATCGATAACATTAAAAAAATTCATATATATCATTGCATTGAATAATGAATTCCTTTTTAGCTCACTGTTGGCTCAGCCGTTGCTATATTCATAGTCGACTCAGTGCTCATAGGAAATACAATGAAAAAAACACTTTCTTTACTCACTTTCGTTTGTCTTAGTTTTTCATCTCTTCATGCTTATGCAGAGGTCACTGGCAATGTCGCTGTAAGTTCCAATTACCATTGGCGAGGACTCACACAAACCGACGATAGCGCAGCGGTGTCGGGCGGCTTAGACTACAGCAGCGAAAGCGGTTTTTACGCAGGTACTTGGGTATCCAATGTCGATTTTGGTGATGATGCGAGCCACGAATTAGATTTTTATACTGGCTTTAAGGGTGCCACTGACCATTTTGATTATGATGTTGGTTATATTTATTACGCCTACCCTGGTACCAGCGCCGACAGCGATTTTGGTGAACTGTACGCAGAGCTGAGTTGGCAGTGGCTAAGCGTTAAAGCCAGCCACTTACTTCACGCTCAGGATGATTCCAGCACTGAGGAAGACATGCTGTATTTGGAGCTCAATGCCAGCTTTACCATCCTCAATGACACAGAGCTCGCTTTACACATTGGGCGCTCTAGTGGCGACACCATACATGAATGGACCTCACAAGATGATGCTTATATGGATTACAGTATTAGCTTAAGCAAGTCTGGTTTCACGTTCGCTTTGTTAACTACAGATTTAGATAGTGACGATGACTTACAGGTCTATGTCAGTTACGGGCTAGACTTTACCTTATAACCAAAAAGATCTTTGATACTTGCTGCAAATCAAGGGCCGAAAGGCCCTTTTATCATTTGAGTTATGGCACACTGTGTCCAGTTGAACCTTGCCAGATGCGATACCACTGCTCACGCGAAAGGTTGATATGTTGCGATTCAACAGCGGCTTTCACACGTTCAATATTGCCCGTTCCCAACACCACGGAGGGCTGGCTTGGCATACGATTGAGCCAAGCATAGGCAATCTGATCAATAGAACTTGCTGACGCTTCGTTTGCAACCTCTTCCAGCACGGCGCGTAAGCGTTTGGCCTTGGCATCTTTTTTATCAAACAGCTTGCCACCCGCCAGTGGCGACCAAATCATTGGGTGAATACGACGTTGCTGGCATTGATCTAAGGAGCCATCGTCCAACGCCTTCATTTCATACACTGAACACTCTATTTGATTGGTTATCAACGGGAAGGTCAAGCGCGATTGCAACATCTCAAATTGAGATGGGGTAAAGTTAGAAACCCCAAAGTGCAATACATCGCCCAGCTGCTTCAAACTATTAAATGCTTCAGCCATTTCATCCACATCCATCAAGTAATCCGGACGGTGAATGAGTAAAACATCGAGCCTGTCGGTATGAAAATGTTTCAGGCTTTGCTGCACCGACTCTATGATATGCGTTTTACTAGAGTCGTAGTGATTGGCTTTGCCAGCCAAACCTTTTTTAGCCAAGGCTGGGCGAATACCACATTTAGTAATAAGCTTAATTTGATTACGCACACTGGGGGCAAGTTTGAGCGCACGGCCAAAAGCCGCTTCACACTCATATTCGCCGTAAATGTCAGCGTGATCTGTATGCCTCAGGCCTAGGTCGATGCACTGCTGCAAGTAACTTAAACATTGTTGATCAGTCAATTGCCAATCTAATAAACGCCAAAACCCAACCACTAATGGGTCTATTACTCGGTGGCTTGATGTTTGACTCATACCGTTACCTTGATACTACTTGCAACCTGTTTTGCTTTGTCTACAGCTTGCTCAACAGAGTTATCTCTTGCCAGCGCCACGCCCATACGACGTGTACCTACTACCGCTGGTTTACCAAACAGGCGTACATCCGTATCGGGCTGACTGAGCGCTTGTGCCAAATTGGCGTATTGAACTTGCTTAGACTCACCACTTACAAGCAATACGCTGGATGCCGATGGGCCATGAAAGTGAATATTCGCTATTGGCAAACCTAAGATGGCACGTACATGCAACGCAAACTCACTGAGGTCTTGCGAGATCAGCGTCACCATGCCCGTGTCATGAGGTCGTGGTGATACTTCACTAAAGTATACATCATCCCCTTTAATAAACAGCTCTACACCAAATAAGCCGCGACCGCCCAGTGCTTCGGTGACTTTGCTTGCCATGTCTTTGGAGCGAGATAATGCCAATTCACTCATCGCTTGCGGCTGCCAACTTTGCTGGTAGTCACCATTTTTTTGCACGTGACCAATTGGCTCACAGAAGCTGGTGCCATTGACGTGACGGATGGTCAGCAAGGTGATCTCATAATCAAAATCAACAAACCCTTCCACAATCACTCGACCTTGCCCTGCACGACCACCTTCTTGTGCGTATTGCCAAGCCGCTCCGATATCTTGCTCGGTTTTGACTACGCTTTGGCCTTTCCCCGATGAACTCATAATGGGTTTGACCACACACGGCATACCAATTTCGGCGATGGCGTTTTTAAAATCGGCCAAGTTATCTACAAATTGATATGCAGATGTTGCTAAGCCAAGTTCTTCCGCAGCTAGGCGACGAATGCCTTCACGGTTCATGGTGAGTTGCGTAGCTTTGGCACTGGGGACCACCGTATAGCCCTGCGCTTCCAACTCAACCAGTTTATCGGTGGCGATGGCTTCAATCTCTGGCACGATGTAATCGGGCTGCTCTTGCTCGATGATACTGGCTAAACGCGCACCATCAAGCATCGACAATACATAGCTTCGATCCGCCACTTGCATGGCTGGCGCATGGTCATAACGGTCTAACACCACCACTTCGCAGCCAAGGCGTTTAAATTCAATCACAACTTCTTTGCCAAGCTCGCCGCCGCCACAGAGTAAAACTTTACACGCCGTTGATGAGAACGGTGTGCCGAGTGTTTTTATTTTCATACAGGTTCCTTGGAGATACATCACTACGCAATTGTAACGGTTGCATCAACAGGGGCATAGTCTTGATATTGCAATGTGAGTTGGTCGTTATGGTTTAATACCCCCACGCCTTCTGGGGTGCCAGTCAGTACCACATCGCCGGGTAATAAGGTAAATGTTTGTGCGATTTCTTTAAGCAGCGTTTCAATGTTAAATAACATCATGGCTGTTTTACCGTGCTGTGCTAATGTGCCATTGAGCCAAAAGCGATATTCAGCGTGGTTCAACTCATCAGTATCAGTCACTGGATAGAATGCACTGATTGGACAGCTGCCATCGTAAGCTTTGGCCCGCTCCCAAGGGTAGCCTTTGCTTTTCAGTTCACTTTGTAGTGAACGAATGGTCGTATCTAATGCAAGCCCCACACCTTGGATATGTTCAAGTGGCGCTTGCGTATCAGCGTCAATTTGCTTACCAATGAGTAACGCTAACTCCGCTTCGTAATGATGTTCACCAAAGCGCTTGGCAAGATGAACACCGTTAGATAATGGCTGAAAACAGGTATTAGGTTTAATAAAAAGGATGGGGCTATCTGGAATGGGGTTGTTTAACTCTTTTGCATGGGCGGCGTAATTACGACCCACACAGACTATCTTGCCCGTTGGTAATTCAATTGTTTGACCATCGTGCCATTGATGCTGATGCATATAACTCTTCCCTATGTTTTATTGTTTTCTTAGTATTGCTGTGTAAATTATCTGCGCCAAGCGATACTTATGCAACATATTGAATTTTAAAGAACTGTGTCTAATCTTTCTGAAAATCATCACGACTGTCTGAGTTACTTTACAATTTAGACGTCTATAATGCCAAAGCAATGTTGCAAAGGGGAAGAAACACTGAAACACTCAGTGCTGGAATAAAAATAATAAGGGGATGAGAGATGCAAGATCATGCACAACAACCATTAACAGATTTTATTGAATACCCACAGGATGAAATGCTCGCGCGCGCCGAGTCTTTCCTAGAAAACTCAAAACGCCGGCATACAATTCGCAGCTTTAGTGACCGCCCTGTTCCAAAAGACATTATTGAAGCTTGCATAAAGACGGCAGCAACAGCCCCCAGTGGTGCAAACCATCAGCCTTGGCACTTTGTGGCGATTCACAGTGCCGATGTTAAAAAGCAAATTCGCCAAGCGGCAGAAGACTTAGAACGCTCGTTTTATGAAGGCCGTGCTGGTGATGAGTGGTTAGATGCGCTAAAACCACTCGGTACAGATGCCGATAAGCCGTACCTTGAGCACGCACCTTGGTTAATCGCAATTTTTAGCCAGAAAAAAGGCGGTATTCACAGCGAAGATAAGAACACCAACTACTACGTACATGAGTCCGTGGGGATTGCCACTGGTTTCTTAATTCAAGCACTGCACAATGCAGGGCTGGCCACACTCACGCATACACCTAAACCAATGAGCTTTTTAACCGAAATTTGTGGCCGTGATAGAGATAACGAGCGCCCGTATATGTTGCTGATTGCCGGTTACCCAAGCGAAGATGCAACGGTGCCAGATCATGCGCTTGTGAAAAAGCCGTTTGAAGAAGTCACGACCTTTCTATAAATCGCTGACGAGTATTGGCGGTTAACGAACCGCCAATTTTTCCCCTACTGCGAGGCCAGTTAAAACCTCGACCTTATTTTCATGAGTTTGTCCCAAGCGAATATATCGCCTTTGGATATGTCCTTGTTCTACCACTTCCACCATAGTCAATTGCCCATAACGCTTGACGAGCCTTGAAGGCACCAGCACTTGTTGCTTACTTTTTGAGGGTATAAACACTTGTGCATACATGCCTGGCTTGACGTTTTCAGCCAGCTCCACATCCAGCTTCACCATAAAGCGCCGAGCATTGCTATCAGCAACGGGTACTATTTCACTGATTTTTGCATACTGAGTAGCGCCACTTGCAGGTATATGGATTTTTAAATCATCGCCTAAGTGCAGCTTGCTCGCTAGCTGCTCTCGCACTGCCGCACTTATTTGTAACTGAGCGGGGTTATACAATGAAACTATCGACATACCCGGCGTTAGCATCACCCCCGGTTCTTGTAAGCGCTCAACCACAGTGCCATTAATAGGCGCGATAATTTTTGTATCACGCAAGGCCACTTCTGCCGCTGCCAACCGTTGTGCTAACGCCACTTTTTGGGCTTGAAGCTCATTCACTTTTGTTTGCCATTCATCAACCACATTAACCGCAACCAAGCCTTGTTGTTGCAACTTTTCACTACGTGCAAGTTGTTTTTGGGCTTGTTGTAATTGCGCGTCGATGGCATCTTGCTGCGCACGCACTTGAGAAGCCTGAGCTTTTAAATCCGCATCATCAATGGTTGCTAATAACTGCCCTGCTGTAACGCTTTGTCCTGCACGAACATGCAAGGTTTTTAGTTGCGCAAGTAAACGGCTCGCAACCAGCGTATTTTCTCTGGCCGATACATTGGCGTTCACCACTTCATGGTGCATCACTGGATGTTTTTCCACTATATGCGTTTGCCCTTGATAAGGCGCGGGCGCAGTCTTGTGACCTGCTTCAACCACGCGGTTAAACATGCCTGCCATGTAGGCTACTACTAACAGCAATAGCGCCACGGCAAACACAGGGATTAGCCACTGTTTAGTTTTCTTGATTGTCGATAACATAATTGCTGCTCTTTGTTTTGTTAAACACTAAAAAATACACTAATGGCACGACCACTAGTGAGAAAATAGTTGAGGCGATAATGCCGAATATAATCGCTAACGCTAAACCGCTGAACACGGGGTCGAGTATGATCACGAGGTTGCCCAGTAAAGTGGTACCAGCAGTGAGCAATACGGGTCGCATGCGCACTTCTCCTGCTTGAATGAGAGAGGCCTTTAACGCCATGCCCTGCGAGCGTGCTTGGTTAATAAATTCAACGAGAATGAGTGAGTTACGAACCACTATGCCAGCAAGTGCTATCATGCCTATCATCGCCGTTGCGGTGAATAGTACTGGCTCTGGCGCGCCCGCTATTTCACGCTCACCAAACTGATTAAGCAACCAAAACCCCGGCATAATGCCAATCATGGTCAGTGGAATAGCCGACATAATAATCAGTGAGACTGAGCTGGACGCGGTTTGCCAACGCAAGATGAAGAAAATAGCCAACAATGCAAAAGCAAAGGCAATGCCCATATCGCGAAACACATCCACGGTAATACGCCACTCCCCTTCACCGCTGAAGCTGTAAGAGGTCCCTTCTGGTAATTGCCACGTGATGCCTGCACCGCTGTTTAAAAAAGTGCGTGCTTGCCAGTCGGTTGGTGTGTTATCAGATGTCTGTTCATCCGCCACAATATCAGCGATGACTTCACCGGGCGTTCGCCCATTGAGCTCTGCGGTGACATAAATCACGTTTTGCAAGTCTTTGCGTACGATAGGTTGCGGTGCTTGTACAGCTTGCCAACGCCCCAACTCCGATAATGCCACCAGCGGGCGTGTTGCACTATCAAGTCCATATTCGCTGCCCACTTTACTTAAATCGCGCTGCCCTCTTAACTGAAGCGCATCCAAGTTAGGTTGCTGGTTTCGCTCACTGTACGGTAAACGTAAATTGATTGGGATGGGTTGTGCTTCGTGCTCGATATAGGCTAACCCCGTATCTAACCCGCCACTGGCAATACGTAGTGACTGATTAATGTCATCTGTTGAAATACCCGAAAGTGCGGCTTTTCCTTTATCCGTTACAAAACGCTTGATAAGGGTCGTTTCTGCCATCGAGCTATCCACTTCCACCACGTATGCTTCGGCTTGCAACCTTTCCATCAAAGCGCTGGCCGCTTGCTGATGGGTATGTGCTGGCACAAACGAGTCTGCATATACTTGCGCAACCAAGGTGCTCAAAACAGGTGGGCCAGGCGGTACTTCCACCACTTTTACTTGAATGCCTTGCTGATTAAATGGCTTAAGTGCCTCCCGTAATCTCAATACCACGGCATGAGATTGATGTGCACGCGATGCTTTATCAACGAGCAACACCCGTAAATCAGCTAAATGGGACGCTTGGCGGCGATAGTAACCGCGCACCATACCGTTAAAATCCATACTTGATGGCTCACCGACATAAGCCGCAATTGCCGTCACTTCATTTTGTTGCCACACCACATGCTGTATTTGTTTGGCGATCTTCGCCGTTTGCTCCAAAGTACTCCCCTCAGGCAGGTCAATCAGTACTTGTACTTCACTTTTATTGTCAAAAGGCAACAACTTAAGTGGCACTGCACGAAACAACGGTAAACTGACACTGATCATAAACAGCACCAACATACTCCATAGCACCAGTTTGGCTTTCCAAGGCTGTGCCAATAACGGCGTTAATACGCGGCTATACAAGGATGTTTTGTGCTCAAGCTCAGGCTCTTCAATGGGATGATTATGGAGTAGTTTTTTTGCCAGCCAAGGCGTGACTAAAAAGGCCACCAAGGTTGAAGCAATCACACTCACCGGCACATTGAACGCCATAGGCGCCATGTAAGGTCCCATCATGCCGGTAATATAAGCCAAAGGTAGAAATGCCACACTGATGGTTAAGGTCGACATCAGCAAGGCAACTTTGATCTCAGACATTGCGGCAACCACCTGTTTGTTGGTGTACTGTTTATCCGTTACCTTGCGCTTTGCCAAAAAGCGACTGATATTTTCCACCCCAGTGATAGGGTCATCAACTAACAATCCCAGTGATAAAATCAAGGCAAATAGCGTCACCCGATTGATGGTATAGCCAAACGCAAAATCAAGTCCAAGCGTAATACCGTAGCAAATAGGCACTGCCAAACCCACTACAATGGCAGGTCGCCAACCTAAAAACACGCCAATAAAAATCACCACAGTCAACACTGCAAAAGCTAAGCTCGCGGTTAAATCATTTACCTTTTCGTTTGCTGTATCGCCGTAATTACGTAACACCTTAACGTCAATGTCATGAGGCAATAAACGTTGTTTCAACTCTTCCATCAACTGCAAGCTTTGTTCGGCAACCAGTACCGCATTACTGCCTCTTTGTTTCGCAATCGACAGTGTCACTAAGGGTAAGTGCTGCTGTTGCTCATCCAACGCCAACCACTGATAAGTATTGGGCTCACTGGGTCCATCCACCACCCTTGCCACATCTTTAAGTAATATTTCTTGGCCATTGAGCACATTAACCGTTAATTGTGATACCTGCGCGACGTCTCGCAGCACATCCCCAGCTTCTAAAGCGATAAGCTGCTCGCCCTCAACACGACTGCCGACGCGTTGCAGCTTATTACTGACATCAAGCGCCATCAGCACATCCAACGGTGTTGTTTGATGTGCCGCAAGCGCCGTTGCGTCTAGGTAAACCTGAATTTGTCGCTTGCGAGCGGAGATCACTTTAACTTCGCTGGTATTCGGTAACTTTTGTAATTGAGTGGAGAGCTCTTGTGCGAAACGGGTCAACTCAAAGTCACTATATCGCTCTGAGTTTTTGCTGTACAAGCCCAGCATCAAAATTGGTACATCATCTACCTCAACAGGTTGCACCTGCCAACCTTGCACCACTGCCGCCATGGTGTGTTGATTTGCATACAGCTTGGTGTAGGTGTTTAAGATGGCTTGCTCACGATTCTCTCCCACATGAAAGCGCAATGTTACTACCGTACCACCGGTATCTGTGGTGGAGTAAATATGCTCGACGCCGGGCAACTGTGATAGTAACTTTTCCAGTGGTTCGGTCACTAAACGCGCTACTTCTGGGCCACTTAAGTTGGGTGTATTCACACGAATGTCCAGCATAGGAACTACAATCTGTGGTTCTTCTTCGCGCGGTGTAAACTGCAAAGCAAACAACCCCATCAGCAAAGACAAAAACAACAAGACCACAGGTAGTCGACCAGCAAGACTTGCCGCAAGCACTTTGTCGATAATTTTCATAATGTGCGTTCCTTATGCAGCACAAAAGAGTTGGTAGAGCTGTTGTAAAATGGCTTTGACCTTTTCATCGACAACGCGGTAATAGATAGTCGGCCCATCACGGCGAGTATCTACGATGTTTGCTTTTCTTAAGCTGGCCAAATGCTGTGATAACGCAGATTGCGCCAAAGGCACGCTTTCATTCAACGCACTCACGCTCATCTCTTGCTCTAACAAGCTGCATAAAATCATTAATCGATTTTTATTTGCCATGAGTTTTAGCAAAGCCTCTGCTTGTTGCGCGTTATGCGCCATTGCTTCAAAGTCCATGATCACCACTTACCATAATAAAGTTGGGCAAAGTATAGACAAACACATTAGCAATGTCTAATATTAGAGAAATCTAATATTATCGACAGTTGTTATGAAATTAGAAGCTATGCTTAGATTGATAGCTGGATGTATGTTATTGCTGTCTTTAGCACTGAGTCACCTTGTAAACGAGCACTGGGTTTGGTTTAGTGTCTTTATCGGTGTTAACTTGATCCAGTCGGCATTCACTCGATGGTGCCCAATGATCTCCCTACTTAAAAAATTAGGCGTAAAGGAGTAATTGCATGTTAACCGCAGTTCAAGATGTTTTAAAAACAGTCAGCCCAAACCAGCGTTGCATTAGCGCACAACAAGCCAAAACTGAAATTGAGCAAAACGGTGGACTTCTCATTGATGTACGCGAGCCCAATGAACACCAAACAGTCGCGGCCAAGGGTGCCATTAATATTCCTCGCGGTTTATTGGAATTTAAACTTCCAGAAATCGAAAAAGATGCTGCGCGTCCTATTTATTTGCATTGCGCGGCAGGCGGGCGCGCGACCTTTGCCGCCGAGCAATTAACTCGTTTAGGCTATCAAAATGTCAGTGTGATCACCTGCAAAGTTGCGGATGTTTGCCAAGTGTTCTGATTTGAAGTGTTCGCTTAGCGCTCACTAGCCTAAGCGAATACTTGATCCCCCCCAAGAAAAGACTTGAAGTTTCTAAAAAAGATACGCATTGCTTATCATAAAGCCGTGCGACAATGGCCTCATCATGGTAGCGTTTTTAGAACAAACCGTATTATTACTTGGCTTTATTCACGCCATCGTTTTGAGTGTTTTTTTACTCAAACAACAAAGAACTAGCCCCGCTAACCTCTACCTTGGGGTATTCATTTGTTTGTTTGGACTGATATTGTTTAGCGTCTTTCTCGACACATCGTCTTTGTTGTTTTATTACCCCCATTTGATTGGTGTACACGAAAGTTTAGTATTAGCACTGGGACCACTCTTTTACCTCTATGTTGCAAAACTGACTGAACAAGTTGCAAAGAAACCACTTTGGCTACATTTTTTACCATGTATCATCGTTGTATGCTTAAGTGCTGAGTTCTTGTTACAAACAGCCGAACAAAAAAAGCAATTCTTTGTTTTCAATGCCCCGCTTGGGCCTATCAACGAACGTTTTGAGTTCTTAGTGGATAGCGCCATTCCCGCCTTCACTTTATTGCAGTTGGTGTGTTATTTAAGCGTCGTTTTTAAACTCCTACAAACCCACACCCTCTACGTAAAAGGGCAATTTTCTTACTTGGAAAAAGTCAATTTGTCTTGGCTCACTTGGTTTAGTCGCGTGATCGCCGCTTTGGTGGTGCTATGGCTAATCGATGAACTTATCGACCTCAATAGCCGACTTTGCTACGACTCTGCCATATCGTTATTTTGTGACATGCCTTGGGTAACCGAAGAGCGCTATTTTTACCCATCGGAAATGGGGCTGATTTTATGCGTATACGCCATGACTTACTACGGTTTGAAACAACCCGCTGTTTTTAGCCAAAGTAAACCGCCACAAACACCAGCAGGGTCCATAAACACCGAACAAACAACTCGCTATGTCAATTCCACCTTATCGCCGCAACTCGCTAAACAGCTATTTGAAGAACTCGATAAACAGGTCAAACAACAGCGCTTATATCTTGACCCACAACTCACACTAGATGGGCTAGTTAGTTCAACCGGGTGGTCACGCCATCAACTTTCTCAGGCTATTAACCAAGTCAGTGGCAAGAATTTTTTTGATTATGTGAATGAATTACGGATCCACGATGCAAAACAGCTCTTGCTGAACAACACACAAAAAACCGTGCTAGATGTTGCATTGGAAACCGGCTTTAACTCTCGTTCGGCTTTTTACAATGCCTTTAAAAAATACACGCAACAAACCCCCAGCGAATTCAAAAAAAACCCGCCAATCGCTGTGTAAATAAAAATAAGCTTTAAATACAAAAAGATAAAGATTGTCCTATGTTATCAAACAAGACGACATAGTACTGCGTAATCATCAACAATGAAGCGTCGTCCCCAAATTCAGGAGGTAACATGTCACGACGCCTGTTTAAAACCTATTGTATGCTTGCCATAAGTGTACTCACTCTTATTATACTTAGCGCATGTAACAGCGAGTATAGCAGCGAGCAAAAAACCACGGCTGTTCCCATCACTGATAAAACCGTTTATCAAACGGGACTCACTCCCCCAAAACGCCCGTTTCGGCTCATCATTGATAATGTGAATGTGATCACTATGTTGGATGATGAAGCGGATGTTTTGCAAAACCAGCGCGTTGTTATTATTGGGCAGCGCATCAACGCAATTGGCGACGCGATCAGCATCCCTTTACACGCTGAAGACAAAGTCATTGATGGTCAAAATGGCTTCTTAACGCCAGGCCTGATTGACGCTCATGCACATTTTCGGCACGAGTCGGGGGATCTAGCAAACGTTGCGGAAGTACTCACCTCGCCCGCACAAATGTCGCTATTTTTACAACAAGGGATCACCACGGTACGAAACTTTTCAGGCACACTTCGTGAGCTTCAATGGCGTGACAAAGTAAATGCAGGAGACTGGCTTGGCACGCGAATGATCAGCAGCGGACCCATCATTTCTTTGTATGAACCTGAAGAGCCTATGTTAGGCGTACCGCATGACTCAATAGACACTGAGTTTCTCGCGAAGCTCGCTTATACTTGGCCGACTTCTGAAGTTGAAACCAAAACAGTCGTCGAACAGCAAAAAGCGCTTAATTATGATTTTGTGAAAGTATATTCAGGTGTCACTGAGCAAAACTACCTACAGATAGCCGAAACCGCAAAAACACAGGGACTATTTCTGTCCGGACACATTCCAAATACATCAATGGAAAACGTGCTAGCCCATCACAATGAAATTGCCCACTTATCTGAAATCATTGTTGGTAAAGACCATGTTGATCCAGATATGGATGATGAAGCTTATCTTGAGTGGGTAATAGATACCATGTTAGAGAATCAAATTTCGCTTGTTTTCAATTGGTCTACCGATGAGGTGGTTGCTAAATGGTCAAGTGGTGAAGATGTTTATCAAAACGATATCTATCGTAATATTCCCGATGCCCTGCTGGCTATCTGGCAACAAGAACCACAGTTAGGAGATGCAGACCCTCAGTATCATGATCTCGCTCTGTCTATTATCAAACAAATGGTTGAGGCGGGTATTGAAGTACAGGTTGGCTCTGACACCAGTGACGCAGGCTCAGTACCAGCGTTGTTATTAAGAGATATGGAACTGATGGTTGAAGCAGGCTTATCTCCTAAGCAAGCGCTCGCGGCTGCGACAAAAGTGCCAGCCAAGGTGATAGCGCGCATCTTACAGCAACCACAAGACAGAGGACTTATCAAACCTGAATACTTAGCTGACTTGGTGCTATTTGATAAAAACCCGTTAGTGGATATTCAAAACTTAAAAAGCCGCACTGGCGTAGTAATTGACGGTCACTGGTTCGCACAATCAGAGCTTGATGAAATGGCCCATGCATTTTCCAAACTCCCTCTTGAATACTTGGAGCTGCCGCAATGATCAATGATAACAAACGCAAAATTGCACTGAGCGTTGCCGCGACTTTATCTAGCGCTCCATGTTTAACCTATGCACAAGAGCAAAGAGACATAGAGCACATTGAAGTCGGTGCGAGTCGTTATATGCTAATGAAAACCAATGGCTCAGCAATTCAGCAATTAGATAGAGAAGGCATCGCACAAGCACCACACATTGCTGACGATGTATTTCGGCTCATGCCCAGCTTACCCGGGGTAAGTGCAGGCGATTACTCAGCAAACTTTTATATACGCGGCGGGCAAGCCAATGAAGTGTTGGTGTTACTAGATGGCCAGCAACTTTACCGCCCCTTTCACATGAAAAGTTTTAACAGTGCTTTTAGCATCATAGACACCGACAATGCAGAGCAAATTAACCTATACACCGGAGGATTCAGTGCACGCTTTGGTAACAAACTCAGCGGCGTATTAGATATAGATTCACTCACCCCCTCAGAGCAAACCCAGTACAGCCTTGGTGTGAGCTTTATCAATGCACGAGCAGCTGGACAAGGTAGCTTCGATGAAGGTAAAGGCCAGTGGTTGGTCTCTGCACGACGGGGCTATTTGGATATGGTGCTCAAAGCCATGGATGACGAAACCAGTAAATTCGAGCCTATATACGCAGACCTATACAGCAAAGTAAGCTACGAGTTAAACGACACGCATACCTTATCAGCCAACTTACTCTACGCCTACGATGATGAGTTACTGGATGATAACTTTGACGAGTGGAACGGGTTTGAAAAATATTATGTCAAAGAGAAGATCAGTGGTGCTTATGCAAGCCAATATTTATGGACTCGCTTACACTCTGACTGGCATGATGATTTAAGCTCAACCATTATGCTCTCTGTTGGCGAAGTTGAAGAACAGCGACGTGGCGGGCAAAACGATCCTTACGAGATTGATTTAACACTCAAAGATGACAAGTCGTTCTCTTTCATAGCGTTCAAACAAGATTGGCGCTGGCTTCGCAGTGACAACTTGATGCTTGAGTGTGGCATGCATGCCAAGCAACTAAATGCTAAGTATGACTACAGTATGCAAGCCCACTATCATCGACTCTATGCCGACCAACCTCAAGCGAAGCACAGTAACGCCAAAGTGACCGCAAAAGGTGCTGATATAGGCGCCTATGCAAGCGCCAAATACCGCTTTACTTCTCAATGGGCTGGAGAACTAGGCGCGAGATATGATAAGCAAGATTATCAAGGGTTTAGCGACAGTCAAATTAGTCCTCGCGCGGCGCTTTCTTATCGTTTAAATAACGATTCTAGCGTCAGCTTTAGTTGGGGGCACTTTTATCAAGCACAAGATATTTTAGATTTACAAGTGGCCGATGGCGTTACAACATTCCAAAAAGCACAAAAAGCAGAGCATCTCATTCTGGGTTATGACGGTATATTGCAGAGTTTAAATTACCGTATTGAAGCATACCACAAGCGATTGTCTGATATCCCAACGCGTTATGAAAGCATCCTCGACCCACTCAATTTCTTTCCTGAAGGGCAAGCCGACAGGCACCTTATTGTAGCAACGGAAGGCACAATCTCTGGCGTAGAGCTATCCGTGCAAAAGCAAATCAACGAAAAATGGCGCTGGCATGCCAATTACACATGGTCAGATGCAAAAGAAACCGTTGACGGGAAAAAGGTTAACCGCAGTTGGGATCAAACTCACACCTTCAATGGTGGAGTAAACTATCTATTTGACAGTGGTTGGAACTTAAATGTGACCGCTCACTATCATTCGGGGTGGCCTACTACAGGTGAGTATGGCACCGTGCGCACCGCTGCCAATGGCGAGAAGCAAATAATCCGGCATCTCAAAGAAAGAAACCAACAATCTTTAGCCAATTACATGCGCTTTGATTTGCGAGTCTCAAAACAATATTTACTGCCCGATAGCCAGTTACAAGTGTTCTTTGAAGTATCGAACCTACTCAATCGCAAAAATCAGTGCTGTGTTGAAGCGAGCAACTATCGACTCGACAACGATGGGGACGTCATTGTCAATCAGGAATATGGCCACTGGTTGCCAATGATCCCAAGCTTTGGCGTGAAGTGGGATTTCTGATCTCGTCCGTTCATTTTGAATTTCCCCTTAGGTTATCGTCTTTCCCTAAAAAGTCGATAACCTATTTCCTCACACATGCCCAAATGTATAAATGTGTAATTTTTGTTCGAGCCATTTAAACAATTTTTGAGCAATTGCTGACAGTTCTTGATACCAGTTCCCCATATTCTTTTTGCAATTACTCTTGTTAAAGGACTGCTTTCGATGAACTTCAAATTACATACCTTAGCCATTGCCGTCGCGACTACGACTTTTTTAAGTGCTTGTAATGACAGTAACGATAACCGAACCGAGTTGCAAAAAGCACAAGGTGTTTGGAAAAGAGCCAGCTACGGCCAAGTCATAAAAATAGACCCGACACATGTGACCCACTATCAGTTAAACAGCCAAGGTTGTATTGAAGTAAACAAACAAACCCACCTGCGAGCCAAAAATGGTGACTTTGCCAGGGTCTCGCAAGAGAAAAGTACGCTTTTTGTAACGAGCGATGTGAATGTAACAACCTATACCTCAACCGATAAACTCCCAAACACATGCCATACTCCAATAGTTGTCAAAGCCGATGCAAAACCAAGCCAAGTATTTGAGTACTTTTGGCATGCCTTTAATGATTACTATGCCTTTTTTGATATCCGACATGTAGATTGGCAAGCACAGTACGACACTCACGCGCCGCGTATTAGTGATGCGATGAGTGACGATGAATTGTTTACTGTGATGGCTGACATGGTTGCACCTTTGCAAGATGCGCATGTGTATCTTGATAACCATGAGCAAGAATTTAACGTGCTGAAACCAAGCCCCATCTTGCGTGCAGCAGAGGGTGAGGCCAAATCTTATCTGCGCTTTGGCTTCGACGTTGATACTATGGATGTGATCGGGTCTATTTTGGAAGATTATGAGCAAACGACAGCCAACTACATCACCGCAAGCACCCTAAAGACTATCCCTTCGCAGGTCGGATCAAAAACGGTAATTTGGGGCAAAACAACTGACAATGTGGGCATCCTTGTGATCAATAATCTAGCTGACTTTTCCAGCGACCCCAAAGCAAACGAAAAAGAACATATGGAAGCAGCCTTAAAGCATGTCGACGACATCATGAATGACCTTAAAGACACGGACGGCATGATAATTGACATTCGTAATAACCTTGGCGGAGAGGATGCAATTGCTAAATTATTCGCTAAGCAGTTTAACGAAAAAGAAGGCATTGCGTTTCACAAGCGGGCAAACAACCGGGCTGGTTTGGGGCCACAGTCACATCATATACTCAATGCGGCACCAGATCCTTATCTCAAACCTGTGTACTTACTCACCAGCCAAATTACCGTGAGCGCTGGTGAAGTCTTTGCCATGATGATGAAACAGCTTCCGCAAGTCACTCATATTGGAGAAGAAACTTCTGGCGCATTTTCTGATGTACTGCGATTAACCCTACCAAATGGTTGGGAGATAGGCTTATCTAATGAAGAGTATCGAAATTTAAAAGGTGAGAACTTTGAAGGTCGCGGCCTTCAACCAGACGTGCAGATCCCTGCATTTAGTGGCTTCTCAGGCGAATTACTCCGCTTTGCTAGCTACGATTACGCATTAGAAAAACTCGGAAAACAAACTTACCCAGCCATAAATATTACCAACTTCGAAAAACAAATCAGTGAGGTAATGGCACAAAGCGAGTTACCAGGTTTGGCAGTTGCGGTTATCCAAAATGGACAACTAAAATATAGTCAAGGCTTTGGTATCGCCGACACAAAAGGTACGCCTGTTCAGGCTGATACCCCTTTTTACCTCGCGTCAGTGAGCAAAACACTCGTGGGCGCGACACTGGCACACGCTGTGGATGCTGGACAACTTTCTTTAGATGATTCTATTTCGGCTCATGTCCCGTTTGAGTTGAATGCAATCCCTGCGCAAGATGAGCCAGTCACCTTCAGGCACTTAGTCACACATACCAGTGGTATCGTAGATGAAACTATCGCCTATACCTGCTCTTACTATTTGCATGACACGATGCAAAACATGAATGATGCGCTGTTAGGCAGCAGAATTTGTGATGAGAAAATCAACCCCGATCTTGGTATTTATCTAGCAAACTACTTAAGTGAAAGTGGCACTCGTTATCAAGAAAAAAACTTTACCAGTCAGTATGGCCATAATACGGGCGACATTTACGTATACTCTAACATCGCCACGGCACTCGCCGCGTATACCTTAGAACAAAAAACGCAAACGCCATTCGTTGAGTTAGTGCAAAGCTATCTGTTCTCGCCTTTGGCGATGGATAATAGCCGCTGGGGAGTAGGTCCAACACCTGATACTGTCGCGACACGCTTTGTATTTTCACCTAACGATAATCAATTACTGCCAATGCCTGACTACGGTGCGGTGACTTACCCAGATGGCGCAGCAATTTCAACCGTGAATGATGTGGCTCGCTTTTTAATTGCCAGTATGAACGAGGGTAAAATTGACCAACAACAGGCATTATCGGCCAACGCCGTTTCGGCCATGTTGAGCCCACAAACAGCTACTCCAGTGCCAAGTAGGGATATTGGTTATTTCTGGGAACTGGACGGTGATTTGATTCACCACGACGGTTCAGACCCTGGTGTCATGTCTCAAATGATAGGTGATGTTAGGCACAACAATGGCATTGTGCTGCTCAGTAATGGCGACGATAATCATGAAGCACATGCACAAGCAATGGCTATTATTCAGCAACTTGCTCTACAACTGGCTTACTCCAAGTAATGAAAGAAGCGGTGCTTTGCACCGCTTTGTTATGCGCGATTAGGCACGATTTGAATCTCTACTCTACGATTTTGCGCTCGCCCTTGCTCGGTACTATTGTTCGCGATGGGCACAGATGCGCCCATGCCCTGTGTTTGCAGCCTTGCCGCCAATACATTTTGACCGAGTAGGTAGTTTTTAACTCCGTTGGCGCGCTGCTCACTTAGGCGCTGATTTAACTCGCTGCTCCCCGTACTATCAGTATGGCCCACGATATTAAGTAAGGTTTTTTCGTATTGATTCATCACTTTCGTAATGGCATCTAAAGTGGGGTAAAAACTGGGGGAAATATTGGCTTGGCTAGAGGCAAAAGTAATATTGCTTGGCATCACAAGGCGCATGTTATCCCCTTCTCGGATCACCTCAACACCTGAGCCTTCCAGCTCCTTGCGAAACGCCGCTTCTTGTTTATCCATGTAATCACCGATTGCAGCGCCAGCAAGTGCGCCAATGGCAGCACCAATGAAAATACGTTTATCTTTATGATTCCCTGTTGCTTTACCCAATACCGCACCGGCCGCAGCACCGATAGATGCCCCCTTACCTGTATTGGTCATTTGACAGCCAGAGATTAAAGTCACACTCAGCGCAACAGCCAATGCGCATTGCTTGTTTAAGATCATCATTGCCTCCAAAGTAGTTAGGTCTAAGCCTAAAAGGAGGTGCCTGAATCGCAGATTAACTTATGCCGATTATTGCAACAGACGCTCAGGGATAGGGGGGAGCGAATAAGGTGCTATGATTTTATCTAACTGACGCGTACGCGCTAATTCTTCCATTGCTCTATGAAGCTGCGCAGCTGCATCAGATTGATTAAAAGACTGACTAACGGCCATATAGCCATAGATCAATTTGGTGTGTCGGTAATGCATGGTTTCGAGCTGAGAAATGGGTTGCTTTAGTGCTTTCATCGCCACTTCAGCGGTATCCTCAACCGCAATAGCCAGATCAACGCGTCCCTTTAGCACCAAATCTAACGCAATTTGCTCTGACGTCACTTCAACTTTGTCCAACCGCGCATCTTCATCAAAACGTTTAAAAAATGCAGCACCGCGCATGACAGCAATCCGTTTGCCATACAGGTCTTCAAAACGCATTACATTTATTTTGCTGCCTTTTTTGGCATAAAATACGTAAGACGAGGGCAGAGCCATGTAAGGAGGGTCGATAAAAACCATAGAATCTTGCCTTTGAGGCGTTTTAATTAGCCCCCCCATCACATCGACTTCACCTTGTTCAAGCATTCGCAAACAACGCGAGAGTGGACATGGCACTGGACGTACATGGTAGTGCTCGGACGCAGCCGCTCTAACGATATCTAAGATCAACCCAGATGACTCACCATCGCTGTTAACGGTACTGTAAGGTGGCGCATGATCGATAGCAACATGAATCGTTTTGTGTTCAGCGTGTGCTTGCCTCACTAAAGCAGCAAAAATAATTGAAAAAGCAATCACTAAACGCAGCAAATTGTCATACCTCTCATTCACCTATAGCATAGTTCCGATGAACTTCACTGAAATAACCGCATAACTAACTGCTTTCATACAGAGTAAAATATCATAAAATTGTCATGTTATTATGCGATTTTATAACGTTAACTTTATCACAAGGTAGGCTATGGCACTGAATATTTTTTATCAATTTTTTTTACTTGGCTGCACAAGTTTTGGTGGTCCAGCGGCACACTTAGGCTTCTTCAAACAACACTTTGTGGATAATTTAGGTTGGCTGTCGAATGATCGATATAGTGCAATGATCAGCCTATCACAAATATTGCCCGGCCCAGGCTCGAGCCAAGTTGGCTTTGCAATCGGATTAGAACGCGCAGGTATTGTCGGTGGTATTGCCGCATTTTTGGGTTTTACCCTGCCCTCTTTTCTAATTATGTTACTGCTAGCTTTGACGGCTTCTCAACTCAACGACATGGCGTTTGGCGTGATCAGTGGCCTGAAGTTATTTGCCGTAGTCGTGGTATTTGATGCGGTGCTCAGCATGGCAAAAAGCTTCTGTAAGACAACACCACTAAAGGTTGTGACATTTTTCAGTACACTGGCACTTTTACTGTTACCAACATTACATGGACAACTGTGGGTGCTTGGCAGCGCTGCTGTGTTTGGGCTTTTGTATCGCTTTAATACTTTGCCAGCTTCATCACAAGCCGGTTCAGCATCACTTAACTGGTCAGTATTAGCTTTGTTTTCTCTGCTGTTTTTACTCACTTTTATCAGTTTGCCAAATGCTTTATTTGCACAGTTTTACCAAGCAGGTGCCTTGGTCTTTGGTGGTGGACATGTCGTCTTGCCCCTATTGCAGGGTACCGTTTCGGGACTTGAACAAGATAGCTTTTTGACCGCCTATGCGGCTGCACAAGCAGTACCAGGTCCGATGTTTAGCATCGCAACATTTTTGGGTGCCAGTGCACAACCTGACAATGTCTGGCTAGGTGCAGCAATAGCGACAGTGGCGATATTTTTGCCCGGCTTATTACTCATGTGGGCCTGTATTCATAGTTGGCAAACGCTCAGTGCTTACCCTAAGTTTGCCAGTATGACCGCTGCGTTAAATGCCGCCGTGGTAGGATTACTTGCAGCAGCCTTATATGATCCTATTTTGGTCTCGGCTGTCTACAACCTGTGGCATTTAGGTGCAGTGCTAGTCGGCTTTGCTGTGCTTAAGCTAGCAAAGCCGCCAATATGGATGATGCTACTGGCTTTCTCTGGAGTTGGTTTGCTGTTGCAACACCTGCCCTGAAATACTTTGATATGGGCGTAATCCAAAAGCGCCCATCGTTGCCAACATATGATCTAAAATGTCTGCTTGGATGTGTTCATACGCAACCCACTGCTTGTTGCGACTAAAGCAATACAATTCAATGGGCAAACCATAATTTGCAGGCGCTAACTCTCTGACCATACATACACACTCTTGGTTGATTTCAGGATGAGTTTTTAAATACAACTCAGCATAGCGGCGAAATAAACCCAAATTGGTCACATTGCTTGGTAGAGATTGCTCTTCTTCAAGCATGCCAAACTTCTTCCTAAGCGCATCAACTTCATTACTGCTGAGACATGTAATGCTATGCATATCCACCAATAACGAACGTTTTATGCGTCGCCCAGCCGATTCTTGCATAGCACGCCAGTTTTTAAATGAATCTGAGATCAGCATGTAAGTTGGAATGGTTGTGACCGTATTATCCCAGTTCTTGACTCTCACTGTGTTTAAGCCTAAATCTAACACCTCACCATCTGCACCAAAGGCATCCACTTGGATCCAGTCGCCTGTTTTTACAAGTCTATTTGCCGCAATTTGAATGCTTGCAACTAAGCCTAATATCGTATCTTTGAAAACCAATAAGGTAACAGCAGCAATTGCACCAAAGCCCGACAGGATGTAAGTCGGCGACTTATCAAGCAGCATGCTAATCACCAAAATGCTGCTGACGATAAAGGTTAGTAATTTGGTAACTTGCACAATACCTTGAATTGGCACATCTTTGGCAAAACGTAATTGGTTGTATATCGCATGAGCAAGGTTTACAAACCCACTAAACAAAAAGCCTGCAATGATCACCAAAATAATTTGTCCAAGTGACAAAAACACGCCCATTAACCAAGTTGGGGCGACAAGTACCCGTTCATAAAATGCCAAAAATGCCACGCAGCATAACATTGCCGCTAAGCGTCCGGTTAGCTTATTTAACTCAGGCGCTAAGTGGCCTATACGCGTCGGTGATACTTTAGTCAGCCCCCTTTGAATGCTGGGCAAAACCAAACGTCGTGTAAATAAATACAAAAAGATCAGCGATATCATACCAATGCCGTTGGCAGTCAATGCACTGAGCATATTTCCCTGTGGTACGTTGGCAAACCAAGCATCTAATAAATCTGTAACATGAACCAAAGTCATAGTGGTGCAATTTCCTTGTTAATATTCGATGTATTGGCACAGGATGTTGAGTAAAACAAATCAATTTGACGGTCTTTCGTTTGCCAAAGCGTATTTAGGTAATTTTGGAAACAAACGCGATATGCTTTATCTTGCTGATAGTTACCTAATGGCAGCGCACTCATCTTCACAAATTCGACATCAACATTGACACTGTATAGTTGTCCAAGCATAAAGCTTCGACAAATATGACTGCCTTTTGATTCATAGATAATAGTGGTGTTAAGCAAACCATCGAGTTGATCCGATAATACTTCCAAGGCAAATGCCGTACCACCCGCTTTGGGTTTTAATAAATGCCTAAACTGGCTATTTTGCTTTGCATGCTTACCAGACGTGAAGCGCGTTCCCTCTGCAAAATTAATCACTGTTGTTGGGTGGTTTTTGAAGTTACGACAACTGTGTTTTGTTCTCGCTACATCCATTCCTTTGAGCTTTGGATTTTTGGCTATTTGTGCCTTACTGGCCCGTTTCATAAACGGCATACCCATTGCCCATGCACCGGTACCAATAAAAGGCACGAACTTTAATTCATCTTTGAGAAAAAACTTGGGGGCGGGTAATGCATCAATGGCGCTGAGTACCACAATATCCAACCAACTGATGTGATTTGAGACCAATAAGTACCAACCATTTGATTGCACGTCTTCAGGTACATATATGTTAAGTTGACCACAACCTATTTGCAGACCAAGCTTATTACCCTTACACCACAGCCCGTAAGCTTGATGTAACAGCACCGACACAGCCCGCACAGGTAAACACAGCTTAACCAAACCAAGCATAAACACTATTACGCCGCAAATTAAGGTATTAAGTAACAAGACCCAAGTTGCTAGCAATCCAAAAAACCATTTAGGTACACCATTTCTGAGCATTGCCAACCTCACTAAATATTATTCAGACCCACTAAACTGCTGTAATTGCTCGTCCTTTTGACTCCAAAGTTGATTTAGTTCATTCTGAAAACGAACTCGAAACTCATTGTCATTGCTATAGTCCCCAATCAGGTTATTACTGACGGGCATGACTTCAATATGTACATCAACAACCCTAACCTTACCGCTTACAAAATCAATAAACGAAGGGATCCCGTCAGGATAATGAATAGTCACATTCACCACCTTACTGATCTGCTCCCCCATGGCTTGCATCACAAATGCGATACCACCGGCCTTAGGTTTTAAGAGATGCTTAAAAGGGCTATTTTGACGCTGATGTTTTGACTCTGTGTAGCGCGTTCCCTCAACAAAATTCACAATACTCACTGGCATCGTTTTGAATTTTTCACAGGCTTTCTTTGTTGTTTCTACATCTTTGCCTTTAAGTTTCGGGTTTTTCTTTAACTGACTTTTACTGCTGCGGGTCATAAATGGAAAGTCGAGCGCCCACCAAGCAAGGCCAAGAAATGGCACGTACAAGAGCTCTTTTTTCAAAAAGAAGTTTAGAAATGGTATTTGGCGATGCAGTACCCGCTGTAAAACCAGAATATCAACCCAGCTTTGATGATTGGCAATAACGAGATACCAGTCTTTGCGTTTCGCTTCTTCAAGACCATAAACATTTAGCTTATACGGAGCCGTCAGATTTTGGTTTAAGGTATTACAACCTACCCACAGGCTCGCACACTCTTTTGCCAACCAACTACATGCTTTTTGTAATGGCGGTATGGGCAAGAGTTTAATTAAACCGAAGATAAAGATAGGAACAAACCAAACAAGCGTGTTCACTGTGTACAATATCAAACCCAAAATACGACGCAAAAATGACATGCAATGCTTCCTTTACAACTAAGCCAATCGGCTAAGAGAGTATATGCTCCCTCAGCCTTTAATATGGCCGTTGATAATACCTTGTTTTTAACTGACAAAAAACCTAGCTGATTACTTTTGTCTAGTCCTCAAAATAGGTATAACCAGTAAGACCTGCGTTCAATTCATCTAAATATTGGCTTTTCAAAGCGTCATCCTGAACCGATTCATTGACTCGCGCTTCAAACGTTTTAGACAATTGAGCATTGTCATAATGCACAAACTTCAGTACATCTTGCACACTATCACCTTTGATGGCATTGGTGAGTGTGTAACCTTGCTCGTTAAGCTCCACATGAACCGAATCAGTATCACCAAAAAGGTTATGCAAATCACCTAAGATCTCCTGATACGCACCAACCATAAACATGGCAATATGGTATTGCTGGCCCGGCGTGTAAGGTGGAATGGGTAAACTTGATTCAATACCAGAGCCTTCAACATAGTCTCGAATTTGGCCATCCGAATCACAGGTAATATCCTGTAAAATAGCCCTTTGAGTGAGTGGCTGGTCAAGTGCTTCAATCGGCATAACTGGGAATAACTGCTGGATCCCCCATACATCAGGAAGCGACTGAAACAATGAAAAATTCACAAATAGCTTATCGGCTAGTTTCTCGTTTAGGTCATCCAGCACTTCTCTATGTGCCCTAGCATTTTCATTCAGTAAGTCTCGCACTTGATGCAAAATAGTAAAATACAAATGCTCAATTTGCGCCCATTGTGTCATGCTCACAAGTCCATGCACGTACTGCGCATGGGCTTCACTGAATAAGTGCATCGCATCATGGTACATTTCAAGGGCCAAACGCGGCGTGATACGACTATAAGTTTGCCAAAGCTCTTGCAAAATAGCGTGCGCTTTTGCAGACGGTGCCTCTGGCGCATTTTGTTTCGGTGCCTTTTCGACATCAATCACATCGGTGATCAAGACGGCATGATGTGCAGTCAAGGCACGCCCCGACTCAGTAATGATAGCGGGATGCGCTAACGCATGTTGTTCACATACTTCGGCAAACGCATTGACCACATTGCGGGCATACTCCGCCACGGTATAGTTCATCGAGCATGCACTGCGCGAACCCGAACCTTCATAATCCACGCCAAGACCCCCACCCACATCAACAGTTTTCAAAGGGACACCGAGCTGTGATAACTCAGCGAAATGACGCGCACATTCTTTAAGTGCACGATGAATGTCGCGAATATTGGCAATTTGAGAACCAATATGGAAATGTACTAAGTTCATTAGATGCAGCTTATTCGCAGCCTTAAGCATTTCAACGGCTTCAAGTACTTGGCCCGCAGTCAGACCAAATTTACCTTTTTCACCACCGGTATTTTGCCATTTACCTTTGCCGACCGAATTTAATCGAATACGAATACCTATCGCTGGCTCAATCTTTAAATCATCAATTTCTTTGATTAAAGTTGTCAGTTCAGAAAGCTTCTCAACCACAATATTCACTTTGTGGCCCATGGCTTGACCAATACAGGCTAAACGTAAAAACTCGCTGTCTTTGTAGCCATTGCACACGATTGTGATAGGTGATGTGGCCACACCCAAAATAGCCATTAGCTCAGGCTTAGAGCCAGCTTCTAGACCAACTTGGCCACTAGGGTGAGCCAATAACTTGGTGACAACGGAACGTTGCTGGTTAACTTTAATTGGGTAAACACAGTTATACTGCCCTTGATAGCTGCGCTGCTGGCAAGCTTGGGCAAATGCATCGGTCATCGTATCTACACGATGTTTTAAAATATCAGTGAAACGCACAAGTACCGGCAAAGTTAAGCCTTGCGCTTTAAATTGCTCCGTTAACTCAGTTAAAGACACTGGCGATTTACTATGATCACCATCAGGGTACGCAACTAACTCACCTTGTGCATTAATATCAAAATAACCTTCACTCCAATGAGCGACGTTGTAAATCTCGCGTGCAGTGTCTAAACCCCAAGTCATGGCTTTCTCTTTTATATCTTCGAAAACCCCTATTTTAATACGCCCGCCTTGGATAAGCGACACTATTTTAAAGCGTAAGTACTCGGGCAAAAATCAATGTAAGCACTCAAGCACCATAAAATGAATTTGATAAATCAGAGTAGTCATTGTAGTTACGCACTCATAATGCGGCTTTCACTCACTTGTCCCATAAAATATCACAGCATCAATGCCCGGTTAGTTTTACCTTCGTTGAGAACTTGCTCTATTATTACAGTTAGGTTTCGTGGCACGAGAAAATGGGCCACGCAAATTTTCATTGAGCTATCGCATCTGCGCTGGCAAAATTAGCGTTTACAATATTGTGAGTGTAATAACAGATATGTCGAACTTAGAAGCAAACCGTTGGTTTACAGAGGTGAGCGACCGTGATGGCAGTGCTTTTTCACTGCGCATCAACAAAAAATTAGATGAAGTCCAGTCACCGTTTCAAAATGTAGAAATGTACGAAACCACCCATTTCGGAAATCTAATGATCATTGATGGCTGTACGATGGTGAGCACGCGTGAGAACTTTTTCTATCACGAAATGATGAGCCACCCTGCGCTCTTTTCACACCCAGCACCAAAAAATGTCGTGATCATTGGTGGTGGCGACTGCGGTACTTTACGCGAAGTTCTAAAACACCCAGGCGTAGAGAGTGTGACACAAATCGATATCGATGAAGTTGTTACACAAATGTCTTTGAAGTACTTCCCTGAGCTATGTGAGTCAAATAACGACCCTCGTGCCACTGTGATGTTTGATGATGGTATCAAATACATGCGCGAAGCAGCACCAAGCTCTATTGATGTTGTGATTGTCGATGGTACTGACCCTGTGGGCCCTGGTGAAGGTTTGTTCAACCATGCATTTTATACGAGCTGTTTGAAAGCACTACGCCCTGGCGGCATCATGGTGCAGCAAAGTGAATCTCCACTGACACATATGCCACTGCTTCTTGAGATGCGTGAAGCGATGCTAGAAGTTGGATTCGTTGATTTGCAAACTCTGCCGTTCCCACAGCCTATTTACCCAAGCGGTTTATGGTCAGCAACACTTGCGCGTAAAGATGAAAAATTTGCGGGCTTTAGAGAAGCAGATGCTGATAACGCAGCATTTGATACTGAATACTACAATACCGGTATTCACAAAGGCGCATTAGCCACCCCTAACTTTATGAAACGTGCATTTAATAAATAATTAAATCCAAGCGTTTAATATAAAAAACCCAAGCTCAGCTTGGGTTTTTTATTGCATTACTGTGCGAGTTTACTTGTGGTACTGCGCACTAAATTCATGCACAGCATTGATGAATATACCGGCATTTTCAGGGTCAACATCAGGCGTAATACCGTGACCAAGGTTGAATACGTGACCTGAACCTTCACCAAAACCTGCTAAAATAGACTGCACTTCTTCACGAATACGCTCTGGCGTACCATGTAACATCGCAGGGTCCATATTACCTTGTAGTGCTACTTTATCCCCTACACGGCGTTTCGCATCGGCAATATCAATCGTCCAATCCAAGCCAATAGCATCACAGCCTGTGGCTGCAATCGCTTCGATCCATTGACCACCATTTTTTGTAAAGAGCGTTACAGGAACCTTGCGGCCATCATATTCACGAATTAAACCATCCACAATTTTGTGCATGTATTGAAGTGAAAACTCTTTATAGTCACGAGGGCTTAATACGCCACCCCATGAGTCAAAAATCATCAATGACTGTGCACCAGCTTTCACTTGCGCGTTCAAATAATCAATGACTGAGTCTGCGACTTTGTCTAGCAATAGGTGTAGTGTTTGTGGCTCGGCAAATGCCATCTTCTTAATTTTACCGAAGGTTTTGCTGCTGCCACCTTCAACCATGTAAGTTGCTAGTGTCCATGGTGAACCAGAAAAACCGATTAATGGTACTTCGCCTTTCAATTCACGACGAATCGTACTCACGGCATTCATCACATAACCAAGCTCGTCCGTTGGGTCGATGTTTGGAATATTTTTTACGTCTTGTAGTGAACTGATTGGGCGTTCAAACTTAGGACCTTCACCCGTTTCAAAGTAAAGACCAAGGCCCATCGCATCAGGAATAGTAAGAATATCGCTGAACAAAATTGCGGCATCTAACGGATAACGGCGTAACGGCTGTAACGTTACTTCACAGGCCAACTCAGCGTTTTTACACAGACTCATAAAGTCGCCAGCTTGTGCACGAGTTGCACGATACTCCGGCAAATAACGGCCCGCTTGACGCATCATCCATACTGGCGTTACGTCCACGGGTTGCTTCATCAACGCACGTAAATAACGATCGTTTTTCAATTCGCTCATAGCGTGTCTCTATTCCAATACTTTAAAAATTGCGCAGATTGTATCACTATCTTGCTTTGTGCTCTATCGAAACCCAAGCGCAAATTTACCCATTTATGATCTAGATTAAATTCCTCGGTAACTCAGATTGTTAGCTTTTTTATATAAAAAATATTCAAATTACATCGTGGCAAAGTATTTACAACAAGGGTGAAAACTTGTTATAAAAATGCCGCGTTACAAAAATAACAACAAAACACCTTTATAATAAGAATAAAAATAGTTATCAAATAGCTAAACTGCATTCGAACCACCTTTAGGGTGGTTTTTCTTTTCCTAAAACCCCAAAAAAGATACACCTTATTTATCAAGTGGTTAGCTTGTTTCTTTAGAATAAAAATAAAAATAGGTTGACCTTTGCAGCAGATTTCCTTTTTATAGAAGAAAACAATCCGCAAGAGGAATTCACTATGCTTTCGAGGTTAGAACAAGCCCAAGAAAAATGGGGAGGCAGCCATAGTGTTATTGATGCATGGTTAGCAGAGAGACAAGAATTACTACTTCAATTTTGTAAAATTGCGGGATTTTCTCCATATGACAAAAAGGACCACGCCTTGCCAGATCAAGTGCAGATCCAGTCATTTTGCCAAATTCTCATGGATTATCTTTCAGCCGGACACTTTGAGATCTATGATAATTTAGTCGAGGCTTGTGAAGAAAAAGGCCCTGAAAGTGCTAAATTAGCAAAGTCTCTTTATCCTCGTATCGCAGACACTACCGATGTTGCACTTGATTTCAATGATAAATATGCAGAGCATTCTCAAGAACAAGTGCTGAAAGATTTTGATAGAGATTTATCCAACCTTGGTGAGGTATTAGAGTTACGCTTCGAACTTGAAGATGAACTGATCGACAACTTATACGCCAATCACACTGATTAACTCTATGTTGCGGAACATATAATAAAAAAGGGCCTTATGGCCCTTTTTTATTATCTCGAAAGATTATTCCGACGCGTGCTTGTGACCGTCTTCGCCGTGACCTTCATCGCTTTCAATTTCAAGTAATTCTACTTCAAAAACAAGCGTTGAGTTCGCTGGGATCTTACCTAGGTTGCGCTCGCCATAACCAAGTTCAGCTGGAATTGTAAACTTGTACTTTGAACCAACAGGCATTAATTGTAGGCCTTCAGTCCAACCTTTAATGACTTGACGTAAACCAAAGCTTGCTGGCTGATTGCGCGCGTATGAGCTATCAAACTCAGTACCATCTAGCAAAGTACCTTTGTAGTGTACTTTCACACGGTCAGTGTCTGCCGGTTTTTCACCTTCACCTTCAGAGATAACTTCGTACTGAAGACCAGATTCAGTCACAGTAACGCCTTCTTTTTTCGCGTTTTCAGCCAGGTACTTTTCGCCTTCAGCTTTGTTCTGCTCTGCTTCTAGTTTTACTTTTTCAGCTTGCTTCTCACGCACATTCGCGTCTAATGCAGTTAATACTTCACGAATTTTAGCTTCGTCTAGTTGTGCGTTACCCGCCAATGCATCTTCAAAACCACGCATAAGTAGGGCTTTGTCTAGTTGCACACCAAAACCACTTTTCTCTTCTAAGTCTTTTTGTAGGAAGTTACCAACAGAAGCACCAATACCGTAGGCTTGTTGCTGTACTTCAGTTTCTAGTTTTAGTTCTACTGGTTTTTGTTCTTCTGCTTTTTGGTTACATGCAGTCAGTGCAAGAACTGAAGCCGCTACCAAAGACAATTTAATCGTCTGTTTCATTCTCTCTCTCCGACAAGCCTTTCGACTGTCTGTTAATATTTTATTAATGGTTAAAACTGTTTAGCCACATTAGCATTCATCGCTGCAGATGCCAAATTGTATGACCTTCTCAGCATATTTTTAGCGTTTTCTGTGACTTGAAGCGACTTTGCAGTAACGATACGCTACTATCAAAGAATACTATTCAACAATTGGATAGATATTCATAGTCTACCTTGTACAACGCACTGCGTTAAGGGAAAACCGACATTATGCCCAAACTTCAACGCGCTTTGCTTATTGCAGCGGTGGTTATGCTAATGAGCTGTACACCGTCAGATAAAAAAGCCGACCTCACTGTCGAACATGCTGCTCGCGGCGCGTTTGCGGCCGCTATTTCACACGATGGTCGTTACAGTTTAGTGTCATCCGTAGAACATGGTGTCAATCTTTGGGACAATCAAGTCCACGGATTAAAATATCAATGGCAACAATCAAAGCCTGATGGCAATTTAGTCCATTCACTAGCTATTGCTTATGACAATAGCTTTGCAGTCACTGCCGAAAATAATACCTTTGCGGTTTGGGATATCAGCTCAGGCCAAAACCGAGGCTATTATCAAATTCAAACCGGCACCATCAGAGACATTACTATCAGTAACCAAGGCCGTTACATATTATACGGCCGCAGCGACAACGTCGTCGTACATCTGGATTTAGAGAGCGGAAGGCGCTTAGAGTTCCTTGGACATCAAGAAAAAATTAATTCAATTGCCATGTCACCCAACGGGCACTTCGCACTCACCGGTGCAAATGACTACACAGCCTACTTTTGGGATACCCGAACGGGACAAGTGATCCACCGCTTTAACCACCCGAGTCGAGTGACAAAAGTGGCACTTGATGCATCTGGCCAATACGCTTTCACTGCGGATAGTCTAAAAAAAGCCAGCATTTGGCAACTTGCGTCAGGTGATCTTGTCTCACAATTACAGTATATTGCGCGGCAGAAAATATTCAGTGCGGTGCGCTTTAACGATACTGGTACTTTGCTTGCCACAGGCTCTCCCAATAGAGAACTCACATTATGGCGAGTCAAAGATGGAGAAAAACTAGGACTATGGAAAGTACAGCCTCGCGAGGGTAGCCGCCCAAAATCAGCTGTCGTGTTCGATGTCACATTTTTAGAACAAGACCGCGCTCTAATGAGCGAAAGCTCAAGCGGCTTATTAGAGCGTTTTAATCAAATGGAGTCCCAATGACCGAATTAGAAGAGCGTGTAATGGAGCTTGAAGCCAAAGTGGCTTTTCAAGACGACACCATTGAAACACTCAACGACGAGTTGCGCACGCACCAACAGCGACTCGCTAAAATGCAGCGCCAAATCCAATTACTGGGTGAGAAAATAAAAGAAAGCAGAGAAGAAGGCCTGATGCCTCAGCATAAAGAGCCACCTCCACCCCACTACTAGAGATTTATTATGTCAAAATTAAGCCTGAGTTTTACTCTGGCTTAAACACCCCTATGACCTGCTCAAACTGGCGTGTTGATGCTTGTACCGCCTCTTCTGGCTGGGTCATCACATGACCACACTTAACACACTCAACCTTTTCGACTTCATGCTCTTTGTACAGCATCATCACATCTAATTCTTGGCACTCTGGGCAAGATGCCCCTGCAATAAAACGTTTTTTCTGCCTCATGGTTTCCCCTACTACTAGGCTCACAGCGAATGTTGCTATTTTAACCCAAAGTCGAAGTGCAGGATATGACTAACTTGGATGACGTAAGCATCTGGGTTCGTGCTATGATAGGCACAATTGAGGTAAACATAGATACATTATGATCCAGCTGTCTGATATAGAACTCCTTCGTGGTGGAAAAAACCTGTTAAAACATGCCAGTGCCACCTTATTTCCAGAACACAAAGTGGGCCTGGTTGGTGCCAATGGGTGTGGTAAGTCTTCACTATTTGCTCTGCTAAAAGGAGAGCTAACGCTAGATTCTGGTGAGTTGTTATTTCCAAAAGACTGGTCAATCGCCTCGGTAAAACAAGAAACGCCCGCACTGGAAAACAGTGCGCTGGACTATGTATTGCAGGGGCACCCTGAATATTATGCTTGTCGAATAGCTTTGCAAGAAGCAGAAAAAGAGCAAGATGGCGCAAAACAAGCACAAGTGCATCAACAATTAGAACATATCAAAGGCTATAGCATTGAAGCCAAAGCGGGCGAGTTATTACATGGCTTAGGGTTCAGTAACGAACAAATTGATAATCCGGTCAGCGCCTTTTCTGGTGGTTGGCGAATGCGACTCAACCTCGCGCAAGCCTTGATCCGTGACGCCGATCTGCTACTGCTGGATGAACCAACCAACCACTTAGACCTAGACGCTGTTTATTGGTTAGAGCGTTTTTTACGCGCCTACACTGGCACGCTGGTACTTATCTCTCACGATAGAGAGTTTTTAGACGCTGTGGTTGATCAGATCTGGCACATCGACCAACAAAAAATCAATGTTTACAAGGGCCATTACTCACAGTTTGAGCGCCAAAAAGCCGAGCGTATGTCACAACAGCAAGCGCTTTTTGAAAAACAGCAAGAACAAATCGCCCACTTAGAAAAGTTCATTACACGCTTTAAAGCAAAAGCCAGTAAGGCTAAACAAGCACAAAGTCGTGTTAAGGCACTTGAGCGAATGGAAAAACTCGCACCAGCCCACGCCGATTCACCGTTTGATTTTGAATTTGCAATGCCTAGTGCTTTACCGAACCCGTTGATGACACTTGACGGCGCACAAGCTGGCTATGGTGACATTACGATCTTGCATAAAATTAAGCTTAATTTGGTACCAGGTAGTCGTATAGCATTACTGGGTCGTAACGGTGCTGGTAAGTCTACTTTAATCAAGCTGTTAGCGGGTGAACTCGAGCCGCAAGCGGGCGAAGTCTTTATGCATCAAGGCCTCAAAATCGGCTACTTCGCCCAGCATCAACTGGAGTCACTCGATTTAAACGCCAGTGCAGTAACACATCTACAACGACTAGACCCAAAAGCCAGCGAGCAATCACTTCGTGATTTTATCGGTGGCTTTGCGTTTCATGGCGACCGCGCATTAGAGCCTGTAGCGCCTTTCTCCGGCGGAGAAAAAGCACGTTTAGTGTTAGCCATGTTGGTTTACCAAAAACCCAACTTACTACTGCTGGATGAACCTACCAACCACCTTGATTTAGAGATGCGCCATGCATTAGTCATGGCATTACAAGGCTTCGAAGGCGCCATGGTGACCGTATCGCACGATCGCCATATGCTGAAAAATACCGCCGATGAATATTACTTGGTAGACAATGGAGAAGTTAGCCAGTTTGGCTATGACCTAGATGCCTACTACCAATGGTTGTTAAATGCCAATAAAGAAGCAGCGAAAAAAACAGAAAGTGACAGCAAGGCACACTCAAGCAGCAATCGAAAAGAGCAAAAGCGCTTAGAAGCAGAGTTTAGGAAATCAGTCCAACCACTGAAAAAGAATATTGAAAAGCTCGAAAAATCGCTGGATAAATACACCGAGCAATTAGCTGAGATCGAAGCACAACTGGCCGATAACAGCCTGTATAGTGACGATAACAAAAGCAAACTCACCGAGTTACTCGCAGAGCAAGCTAAAGTCACGCCACTGCTTAATGACGTGGAAGAATCGTTACTCATGGCGCTTGAAGAACTGGAAGAAAAACAAGCCGCGTTTGAAGAGAGTTTAGAGGCGTGATGCCACTGTGTGAGCACACTTTTTGGCAATACGCTTGTCGAGTCTATCAGCAAGGCACGATGCAAAGTGCCTTGCTTAATTTACAAAACGAGTACCATAAAAATATTAACTTGTGCTTGTTACTGATGCAGCTGGATCACCTCAATTTACAGCTATCTAGCGATGATGTCATACAGCTAAGTACGCTATGCCAATCATTGGATGCTCAGTTACTGACACCGCATCGTCAGATCCGCAGCATCCTAAAACAAAATTACCAGCAACACCCCTCCTATGCGCAACTGAGAAAACAATTGCTCCACAGTGAGCTTGAGCTTGAAAAGCTGCAGCAGGCAGAGCTTGTTAAACGAGTAAATCAACTTAAACCTACTCCACAAACGGCACCTAACAATCTTGCCCTCTACCTCACGAAAACGCAGATCAACACATTAAAATAGCCCTAATAAGCTAAAAAGCATGATCGAGATCAATCTTCCAGAGCACTGTAAAAGCACGCGTTTTAAAACTTGATCTTGATCATGTCTTGCCTGCGCTCCTGGGGCTAAGATTACCTCATCGACAAGTTAGGAGGCATCGCCATGAACGTATTCTTCAGAGATTTTTTTACTGACCCAGTGTTATTTCTCTCATTCGGGATCTTAGGAGTAGTGATTGCGCTGTGTCTGTTCTACGTATACTACTTCGTTAAAAAAGTGAACGAAGCAGAAGCACCAAATTGATACTAATGAGCCCGTACTGAGCTTAGATTAATAACCTAAATCAGCACACCTGTTCCCACAGACGAAAGAATTAAGCACGACGCACAAAGCACCTTACTAACCATGTTAGTCGGGTGCTTTTTATTTTACGCTCAACAGCGCTCATGAACTTTGTTACACTGCCAATCCGTTTGATTGTAAGACACCTTATGGACTACTCATTTCAAAGCGCATGGTGGATGCGCAACCGACATGTACAAACCATATTGCCGCGTTTTTTCAGGCCGTGGCAAAAAGTAGCGGTTAAATTTGAAGAGCTCACTACACCTGATGGAGACTTTCTTGAGCTTGCTTGGGCTAAACAGTCTTATCCCAATGCACCGCTTGCTATCGTGCTACATGGTCTTGAAGGTAATATTAATAGCTTTTACGCCAAGGGCATGCTTAAAGCCCTATCACAAAAAGGCTTTAATGCAGTACTCATGCATTTTAGAAACTGTTCCCGCGCCGCCAATCGATTGCCACGTGCATATCATAGTGGTGAAACCGCCGACCTTGGTTTTTTGATCCATACCTTAAAACAACGCTTTGAGGATAAACCGCTGTATGCCGTTGGCTTTTCTCTTGGTGGCAATGTATTAGCCAAATACCTAGGTGAACAAGGCAGCCATAGCAACTTACAAGGTGCCGCCGTGATCTCAGCACCTCACCACCTATCATCGTCATGCCAAGTGATCCGAAAAAGTTGTTATGGCCTATATCAAAAGTATTTGCTCGATAGAATGAAGCATTCCTTCTCAAGAAAGTTAGATACTATAGGTGATGTGTTGAACATCAATGCAAAGCAACTCAACGCCATCAATGATTTGTGGCAATTTGATAATGAGATCACCGCCCAACTACATGGTTTTAATGGGGCCGAAGACTACTATGCCAAAGCGAGTGCACAAAGCTATCTCAAAGAGATCCGAACGCCTACACTGGTGGTGCACGCCCAAGATGACCCCATGCTATCCGCGCAATCTGTTCCTCAGCCTGAACAGGTCAGTAGTAGCGTAACACTTGCGGTATCTCAAACTGGTGGGCATGTAGGTTTTATTGCGGGCAAGAATCCATTTAAACCACAATTTTGGTTAGAGCAAGCCATTCCTCATTACTTTAACGCGTTACATACAAAGGGCTAATGGATGATCATTCCTTATCAGCAACTTGACCCAAACACACTGGAAAACCTGATTGAGCACTATGTGCTCAGAGAGGGGACTGACTACGGTGAACAAGAATTTTCCACTGCTGCCAAGGTGGAACATGTGAAAGCCCAGCTCAAATCTGGCGAAGCATTGATTGTATTTTCTGAGCTACATGAGTCGGTCAATATCGTCTCAAAAGCACAGTTTCACGCAATGCAAAGTGATGAGTATCATCCGTATGATGAGTAGTGCTACAAAGCAAAGCTCATCTGTTTTTTTAATTTACCGGCTTGGCGGCGGGAGATCTCAACTTCTGCGCCATTATGCAATTTAGCCAACAGCCCATAGTTAATTGTCTCTTCTAACTCACTAATGGCATCCAAGCGAATGATATCACTGCGACTAGCACGCAGATAAACATCTGACTTTAATCGCGCTTCAATTTTAGTTAATGAGCTGTGTAAATAGGCTTTGCCATGCGCAGTGTAAATGGCGGCATGGTTTCCTACACTTTCAAAGCGAATGATCTCTCTCAATTGAATGATACGCATGGTCTCTGCCATTTTCACCATCAGCTTGAAGTCATCATCCAAAGTGGTATTGGCCTGTTCAGCCATAAGCGGAGCGAACTTTGAAATAGCATGTTCAAGACGCGCAGGTTGTACGGGCTTCAACAAATAATCAACTGCGTTGAGTGAAAACGCATCAACGGCAAACTCATTGTAAGCGGTACAAAATACGATGGGAATATCACCACCTAATTGCTCCGCGAGTTCAAGGCCCGTCCCACCCGGCATCTCAATATCTAAAAAAATAACTTGGGGTGAATGCACCTGAATTTTCTGCTGCGCATCAAAGATGTTTTCAGCTTCAGCACAGATCTCAATGTCTTTATGATTTTTAAGTAATCTTGCTAACTCCGCTCGTGCCAGCGGTTCATCATCGACGACGAGTACTCGAATTTTATTTGCCATTTGGGATCACCATACGTACCACATACTCATTGTCGCTGGGTTCAACCAGCAGCTTGCCTTGACCATCAAACATGATGGCTAAACGCGAGCGAATGTTCTTTAATCCTAATTGGGTGCCTGAGCTCACTCTCGATACATCAAAAGGATTTTTGACAATAACTTCTACCGAATTATGTAGTTGTCCATATGCCACTTCTACACCCACCTCGCCACCTGATGGTAAGTGTGAAATACCATGTTTAACGGCATTCTCAACTAAAGTCAGTATTGACATGCTGGGCAACGTTACATTCTCCAGCTCTTTAGGGCAGTGCATACTGTAGGTAAGTCGTTTACCAAAGCGGACACTTTCAATTTCCAGATATTGACAACAAATATGCCACTCGTCTTTAAGTGCCACATGTGTTCGCAAGTCAGTCGATAAGTTATAACGAAATAATTCCGACAGTTGTGTGACGACCTCCGCGGCTTTATCCCTATCTTGATAAATCATACCCCGAATAGTATTCAGCGAATTAAACAAGAAATGCGGATTGATTTGATTAAGTAACCCCGCTAATTGTTGCTCTTTTAATGCTTGTTGCAAACGCTTTTTCTCCCGACGACCAGTGATAACGTAGTAGCAGATAGACCAAAGCAGAAACAGGCCACAGTGTGATAAGTACGTTGAGAAGATACCTTTTACCCCGGACATATCAAATGTAAAACCCGAGCCATGCTTGCCCGTGTTAGCCTGCTGTTCGAATGATACAGAGTCTATAGGCGTAGCAAGAAACCCATGTACTACTATTTCAAGCCACAAGACACTTGCGACGGCAGCGAATACAGCCAATATTGCCAGCAGCCAAAACTTGACCTGATGCCAACCATGACGGCGCATCATAATATGCGCTGTACCACGGATCACAAAATGTGAAATGATAAGACCACCGGATGCGGTATATAACCCTCGCTCAATGTACTCAAAAAATGTGGCGAGATCTTTAAGCACAGGAAGAAGAAAAAGTGAAGTCATGATAAGCATCGAGCCCCACCCAGTAAGCTGGCAAAACCAGTAGGCCTTTGTTGGTTTTTTTATTAATGCTGACATGGTTATGCGCTCCCTATTTTTGGAACGCATTGTAACCGCAACCATTACTTAATTAAACCAAGTTAAAAGTTGAAACCAAGGCTTACATACAGCGACTCATCATCGCCGATTTTGCGAAAGCCCACTTCAGGCTTCATCATTGAAAACTCTATCGCTCTTATCGCCACAGAAAATCCAGTCTCTGAATCGGTATTGTCACGATATTCAATCGCACCACGTACGGCCAAGCGCTCTCCAAGCATGCTTTCTGCACCAAGCGTCCATTGCTCATAACTCAGCGTTGAATCACCAGTGACTAGGCGTAAGTCTTGATGCATATAGCTTTCTTCAACAAACAACCTTTGGTTGTCGGTCACATTCCAATTCAAACCAATTGTAATGCCCTTTTGCTCGATATGTTGTGCCGTTTCATCATCACTGAGCATTTGCAAATTGAAACGACCATATACATCTAGGTTCCAATTGTTTTCAAAAGTAAATAGCTGCTTTTGTAATGTGATGCCGGAACCGTCTCCCGAAAAACGCTTATCTATATCCAAACTTTGTAAATCGATAGATACCCCTTGCCAGATATCTAAGCCACTACTTTCTTTTTTGTCATGCGCGGCCGCCGTGGCAGAACCCAAAGCGAATAGTGATGCTGCCAATGCCAGAGTGAGAGATTTCATTTTATACATGGTTACTTCCTTAAATTTAAATTTTGCGTATTGCTTGAGATAAATAATAAGGATTTCAGCAACCTTGAGTTGAACTAAATGATGAGCGGTCAATTTCGGTGATAAACGTTAAAAATCAACATTTCTTCAATCGAAATAATGACGAAAGGTCAAATTAGCGGCTAAACGTAAAAGATTGTAGATGAAGTAATAATTGATACAATCAATAACACATCACAACAACAATAAAGGCAACCCCATGAAGTTAACGACTGCGCTTTGTGCCAGCGTCCTAACGATATCTAGCGCCTACGCTACAGATTATAAAGCGTCCGATCGTGCGCAAAGCATTGCTCAAAAAAGTATTTTGATTGATACCCATATCGACGTCCCCTATCGACTTCAATCAAAGTGGGAGGATGTCAGTCAAGCCACCACAGGCGGTGATTTTGATTACCCTAGAGCAGTCAAAGGCGGCCTAAACGCACCGTTTATGTCAATTTATATTCCTGCAAATTTGGAATTTGAAGGTAAAGGCAAAAGTTATCAATTAGCCAATGAACTCATCGACAGCATGGAAGCATTGGCTTTTAGAGCGCCTGAAAAGTTTGCCGTGGCTTATTCAAGCAAAGACATTTATACCCATTTTAAACAGGGTAAGATCTCGATTGCTATGGGAATGGAAAATGGCTCACCTATTGAAGGAGACATTAAAAATCTCCATCACTTTTTTGATAGGGGTATCAGGTATATCACGCTTGCCCATTCGCAAAGTAATCATATTTCCGACTCATCGTACGATATTCGTCGCAAGTGGAAAGGTTTAAGCCCATTTGGTAAAGAGCTGATTGTGGAAATGAATAAGATTGGTATGTTGATCGATGTATCGCATATCTCTGACGCCGCTTTTTATCAAGTGATGGAACTGTCTAAAGCGCCGGTGATCGCTTCTCACTCTTCTCTGCGCAAGTACACACCGGGTTTTGAGCGTAATATGGATGATGACATGCTCAAAGCACTGAAGAAAAATGGCGGGGTTATTCAAATAAACTTTGGTTCAAGCTTTGTTACGGCAAATGCCAGAAATTGGTATAAAAAACGCGATGAAGCCCAACAGCGTGATGCCTATATCGCGCAAAACCCATTCCCATTTGCCACCTTAGAGCAAGTGCTTGATCACATCGATTATGTTGTAAAGCTAATTGGCATCGATCATGTTGGCATTGGCTCAGACTATGATGGGGTTGGTGATTCATTACCCATTGGCTTAAAAGATGTGTCGAGCTATCCAAATCTAGTACAAGGACTTTTGGATAGAGGTTATAGCGAAGTTCAAATTAAAAAGATATTAAGTGGCAACACTTTGCGTGTTTGGCGTCAAGCCGAAGAATACGCCGCTAAGTTCTAACATCAAGCTAGGCAAAGTGGAATTTGCTTCACTTTGCCTGTCATCAAGTATACAAATAAGTCAAAAATACAGTGTGAGACATTTGTGCACGTACAGCAATGAAATAATAAATTCAGAATTAGTCAGGAAATAAGTCGGAAGTATTTGACGCTTTATTGAAAAGCTATTTACAGGAAAGTGGTTGCGGGAGCCGGATTTGAACCGACGACCTTCGGGTTATGAGCCCGACGAGCTACCAGGCTGCTCCATCCCGCGCCTGTAAATTG
>NZ_JBSVEM010000025.1:0-66553 GCF_056312285.1 Pseudoalteromonas sp. ABE4_541 | reverse complement strand
GAAAGTCTCGGTGATCTGCCGCCAGCAGCTTACCGGGCAAAGTTAGAAAACTCTAGTTTACAGGTGTCTCACTGACGGGGAAGTGGACAATTTTCATTCATGTTCATTTAGTCACTGTCTACATCACTTTATCGCAAGACTAATGAGTTCGTGAAGTAAAACGGCTCCAATGAACATTACTATTGATAACTCTCACAGGAGCAACGATTTGTTTTAACAGTTTGGCTGGAAGGGGGGAGAGTAGCGTGTCGTCCTTTAAGCCCATTAAGTAATTAAAAGCTGGCTTGTTTGCCTGTTGAAGTGCGGAAATACGAATTTGTTGCTCAAAATTTAAACGCAAACTGCTTATTGCGGTTTTAAGGCCCTGCTGATCTACATTCGGTAAGCCACTTTTTTGTAAATACCCTAAGCGTTCGCCTTCACCTGAAAACCAAATACGAACTTTTTCACTATACCTGCCAGATTTAGAGGGTAAATCAAATAGAAGTCTTGTATGTCCTCGGCTTTTTACATAATTTAAATAGTTTTCTAATCCTGCTTGCCATAGGGCGGTATGAATAGGTATAAACCTGTGCTGGATTTTTCCATGAGTTGTAAAATTAAAACCGTGTACAGAGTCTTTTTTGACAACATCATCTAATGTTAAACTGCCGATTTCATCGCTGTATGCGCCGGTGTAATAGGCGATAAGTGGTAGCCAGAAATGCCAATGCTTGGGTTGTTCCCTAGGTTGTTTCTCATCACCATAAACATAGCCATTAAATAGCGTGTGTAACTCCATAGCAGAAAAAGCCCTTCGGCCCAAATGCGATTTCATGCTTGATGTTATACCTATTTAGCTTTCAAGTGGTTAGTGTATCTTTTTAACGGGCCTTAAATAAAGCCTAAGTGCCATTTTATTGTAAACTTTGTTCAGCGTAGCCCCATACTTTATATTCAGGTATACTGCGCGGCCAAGAACAATTTGTACTCTATTTTAGTTTCTTTAAGGCAGTGTTTTATGACTTCAGCACATACATATTTCAGACGCTTTTCCGTGGCACCGATGCTAGATTGGACGGATAAACACTGTCGTACCTTTCATCGTAAGCTTTCCAAACATGCGGTTCTGTATACTGAAATGATCACCACAGGGGCTATTTTGTTTGGCAAAGGTGACTATCTGAGTTTTGGTGATCATGAAATGCCCGTTGCTTTGCAGCTTGGAGGCTCCGATCCAACCGCCTTAGCTGAATGTGCTAAACGCGCGGCTGAACATGGATATAGCGAGATCAATCTTAATGTTGGTTGTCCATCAGACCGGGTTCAAAATGGCCGTTTTGGAGCATGTTTAATGGCTGAGCCACAGCTGGTAGCTGATTGTATCGCTGCGATGAAAGCGCAAGTGGACATTCCCGTTACAGTCAAAACACGTATTGGCATTGATGAGCAAGATTCATACGAATTTTTAACAGCGCTGATTGAGGCATCTGCGCAAATAGGTTGTGATGATTTTATTATTCATGCACGTAAAGCGTGGTTGCAAGGCTTAAGCCCGAAAGAAAACAGAGAAATCCCACCGCTTGATTACCCGCGAGTTTATCAACTTAAGAAAGATTACCCTAGTTTACACATCAGCATTAACGGCGGTGTAAAAACGATGGAAGATAGTTTGCACCACTTGCAGCATGTTGATGGTGTTATGGTGGGGCGTGAAGCGTACAGCAACCCATTTATGCTCTCTCAAGTGGATGAACTAATTTATGGGGATGCAGCATTCACTCAAACTCGTCATCAAGTAGTGCGTAGCATGTATGACTATTTTGAGGCGCAAATGTCCGCAGGGGCAAATTTTTGGCATATTGCTCGTCATATGTTGGGGATTTTCCAAGGGCAGCCTGGCGCTCGAGGATTTAGACGTCACCTATCTGAAAACGGTCATAAAAAAGAGGCCGATCTTAAAGTGATGGAAAAAGCGTTGAGCTTTGTACCTGAAGAATAATATTCCCAGTTAGATATATTAAAAAGGCCGCATTTAATGCGGCTTTTTTGTTGGTCAGAAGTGCGAATTTTTAGCGTTATTAGCTAAGTGTTCACTGTGATTAATTCGTGTTGTATTTGCTAAATATTCCTTAATCTTATGTTTAACATGGCTTTTTTAATTTTGGCATAAAGGTTGGATTATCAGGTTAACTAAACGCCAAATGCAAAGGAGCACAACATGGCTTTAATGAATCGAATTGAAGACTTAATTAAATCAGAAGTAAATGCATTTTTAGAAAAAGCAGAGGATCCCCAAAAGCTTGCCTCACAACTATTAGTTGAACTTAATGAGGCTCTGAGTGAATGTCGCAGCACAGCCGCGGTGATCATTTGTGAGCAAAAAGCATTGGAACGTCGTCAGCAGAGTGATGCTAAAAGCATTGAAGCATGGCAACAAAAGGCTGAACATGCTTTGGTAAAAAAACGTGAAGATCTTGCTAAAGCCGCTCTAATTGAAAAGCAAAAGCTTGTAGAGGCGCAAGAATTATTGACGGCGCAAAGTGAAGAGTTACAAAGAACGTTAACAAAGCTTAAAGATGATGCGGATAAGCTAGCGAATAAAATAGCAACACTGAAAAGTAAGCAACAACAATTTGAGCGAGCACAGCGAAGTGCATGTTCTAGACTTAAAGTCAGAACGACAATGTCCAGTGATGAAGTAACTAATGTGCTGCAGCGTTTCGAGCAACTAGAAAGCAAAGTGGAGCGAATCGAAGCACAGGTGGAAAGCTATGAGTTCGGTCAGAGCAATACAGAGCAACAATTTGCGCAATTTGAGCGGGGTGAAAAAATAGACGCTGAACTGGCGCAACTTAAACAAAAAATGCAAGGTCAAAGTAACTCGGTGAGTGCTTAAGGAGTTTATCATGAGCTGCTATCGCGATAGAAAAACCTGTTTTAAAGATATGAGAAACAAAAAAATTGCCGGAGTGTGTGCTGGCCTGGCTGAGCGTTTCAACATGCCAATTTGGCTCACACGACTATTAACTGTGTTGTTGTTCCTAAAATTCCCTATGTTTACTTTACTTGCATACGGTGTTGGTTACGCAGTTTTACCGAGTAAAGTTTAATAAGGAGCACACCATGAAAACCGTATTTTTAGTCTTGATAGCGTTAATGGTTTGCTCAGCATTGTCATGGCTAAACTCACCTCTCATGTGGTTAAGCGTTCCAGAGTTTATCCTAGACTTAAGTTGGGTAGGTATGGAATTGTTCACAGTATTGATTGGTATCATCGCATTTGTTGCTGTGGTTGCGTTGTTAGGGATGGGCTTGATTGGTGTGTTTTTAGTGGTGCTCATTGGGCTAGTATTGGCGCTGCTGTTTAATTCAATTTTGATAGCATTTCCGTTGTTATTGTTAGTGGCTGTTGGTTGGTTAGTTGTTGAACCTGAGTCATCGCATTAACTGAAAGTAATGGGATTGATAACGCGGAACTGCCTAAATCATGATATGATTTAGGCAGTTATTGCTATTCTCAAGGAAAGTATATGTTCATTAAACATTTGGTTATTGGTGTTTGTTCCGTCATTTCTTTAGCTGCGATGCCAGTACTTTCTCATTCCACATCTCATGGGGCTGAACAATCGGTGCTTCTGGTTGAACATGCGCGTATTAGAGAGTTTTTGCCAGCAGCATTATCGACAGCGGCTTATTTTGAGTTGATAAACCATTCGAGTGAGCAAAAGCAGCTTATCAAGGCAACAATTTCAGGGCTTGGGCGTGTTGAAATTCATGAACATGTACATAGGAATGGCATGATGCGAATGCAGCAAGTAGCAGCTGTTGAAGTCGGGCCGCATAAGCAACTTGTATTCAAACCTGGAGGTTACCACCTTATGGCATTTGAGCCGAGCGAACCGCTCAAAAAAGGGCAAGAGCGAGTACTCACTTTGTATTTTGCAGATAAAGAGGTATTGCAAGTACCAATTAAGGTCGTGTCATTACAAGATAAAATGGAAAAGAAACATCACCAACATTCACAACATAGTCACCATTAAGGGTAGGAACATTTATGCAGCAACATTTTGGAAAAATTTTTGGCGCGATAGGTTCTTTGCTGTTGATAGGTTATTTGCTTGCAGTATATTGGAGTATTGAACCTGAGCAGTTTAACGTTGTGGAGCAAGCCAAGCAGCAAGCGCAAAGCAGTAATGAAAAGCTAGTAACTGGATATGTGACCACCAATACACTCATACATGTAAGTGAAACACTGCTCAATAAACCTGGTGGCTATTTGTCTAACGATGTTTTACCGCCGAGTGTGATGATGGATAACATGCCTGCGTGGGAATATGGGGCACTTGAAATGGTCAGAGATCTTGCTTTATCAATGCGCAAAGATTTTAGCCGTTCGCAGTCTCAGTCAACAGAACATACATCTTTAAAAAAAGCGCAACCACAATTTAATATTAGTTCGACAGCATGGGCATGGCCAAGTGCTGAAGGTGAATATCAAACGGGTATTGAGCACTTAAAAACATACCGCTCGTTAATTGCCAGTCCGGCGGAACGAGACAGTCAGTTTTATGCTCGCGCGGATAACTTGCGAGGCTGGCTAAAAGAAGCTGAAAAGCGTCTTGGTAGCTTGAGTCAGCGCTTAAGTGCAAGTGTTGGGCAGGATAGGGTGAATACAGATCTTGCTGGAGATAGCGCCGCTAACCAAGCAACTTATGCACCTAGTCACAGCGAGGTAAAAACCTCTTGGTGGAAAATAGATGATGTGTTTTATGAATCTAGAGGTGCTAGTTGGGCGTTATTGCATTTCTTAAAAGCGGTCGAATATGACTTTGCTGATGTATTAGCGAAAAAGAATGCGACTGTTAGTTTGCAACAGATAATTCGAGAGTTGGAAGCAACGCAGGAAACTGTATGGAGCCCAATGATTTTAAATGGTAGTGGGTTTGGCTTGGTTGCCAATCATTCGTTGGTAATGGCAAACTATATTTCAAGAGCTAATGCCGCTCTTATTGAACTCAGTGAACTTTTAGCGCAAGGATAAAAAATGAAAAAGTATTGTATTGCAGCCGCGTTGTCTATGGCTTGTTTAGCACCTGCTGCTCACGCAGATACGTTGCTCGGGTTATATTTGGGAGCAGAAGGGTGGCAGGCTGATAACTCTGGTAGCTTCGCCGAAAAAGGTAATTCGGAGTCTTTTAATTTTAAAGATGAAACATTCTCTAGTTACTACGCCGCGCTAGAGCATCCGGTGCCTTTCATTCCAAATATTAAGTTACGTTATACTGAACTTGAGTTAGATGGTTCAACAACGCTATCAGAAACGTTTGAATTTGATGGTAAAAACTTCACGGTTGGTACTGCTGCTAACACCCTAACTGACTTAAACCACATTGATTATACCTTGTACTATGAGTTGTTTGATAATGACTTGGTGTCTTTTGACTTTGGTCTTAATCTTAAACAATTTGATGGCTCTATTAAATTGACGGGTACGGTTGATGGTACGGCAACTACCGAAGTTAAAGACTTCTCTGGGCTGGTCCCCCTAGGTTACTTGCGTGCTCAGTTTGGTTTGCCGATGACCGGTTTTAGTGTTTTTGCTGAAGGTAGCATGCTTGCGGTTGATGATAGTAAAATTCAAGATTACCAAGTGGGCGTGGCGTGGGAAGTATTGGGTAATTTAGCAATGGACCTATCGTTAAAAGCCGGTTATCGCTCAATGGTGATTGAGCTTGATGATATTGACGATATCACAACGGATATTGATGTTTCGGGTCCGTTTGCTGGAATCGAGATCCATTTCTAATTAAGACATCGATTGCGTGTTTCCAAAAAGCGGCCAAGCGCCGCTTTTTTACTTTATGTTCCCCACTGGCACTCAAACTCAGCTTCTAGAGCTTGCTCCAGCGCCTGTTTATATTTCTTGTTGATGGGGGAGCTGACCAATTTTTTTAGCTCATCACCTGTTTGTGTGAGTTTGTAATAACTGAGCACTAGCTCATTACTTTTAGGAGTCAGTGTGAGCTTTTTGTTTTGATAAGTAAGCTGTAGAGTTTGTCCTTGTTTTAAGCTTGCTGATTCAATTTCTTTTCTATAAATCAGGTTAATATCCATTAATGTCAGTATATTTGGAAAGCTAAGCCCTGCAGCGCCTAAATTGATGGACTCTTTATTACCTTTTCTCAGCAAATCAAAAAACGATGGCTTTTTATAATATCCGAGTAAAATTAAATAGCTGTCTTCTTTTTCAAGATAACCACAAAGCGCAGCACAGCGCTGCAGTGCTGAAGCTTCGCGTTGGGTCATTTGCTTGAGTGTTTGCAAACTTTTAATGGAGAAGGTACCAGGAGCTACGGTTTCACCCACGAGTATTTTTGCCCAAAGTTTTTGCATATTTTGGTTAGCAATGTCTTCGGCTAAGTCGATAAAATGCTCTAACCAGTCGGGGTCGGGGCGACCTTGGCTTGTTACATCAGGGCAGGCACTTAATGCTAGTGCTGTAATTTGCTCAATGTTCTGTTGGCGTTGTATTTTACTAAGTTGTGCGCGTTTTAGTGCTCTTTTTAAAATACTATCTTCGCTTCTTACACTATAGCTAATTGGCATTGTTCCTTGTGCTCCATAGCTTTCATCGGAGCCAGATCGAGACCCAAAATCTCGTCTTTTAACCATTGTAAAGCCGAGCTTTTCTTCAATTAGCGAGGCTAAGCTCGCTTTAGCTTGCGCATTTTTTACAGTCATATTTGTGCTCGTATTTTTAGCTCAGTACTTAGGTTATTGAGCGCAGAGATCAACATTTGAGTTAAGTAGTGCTGCGCATAAAGCGCGGCAAAGCCGCCAAACAAGCTCGAGTGGATCACACCGGAGAGCTGCCAACTCACCGTAGTTTGATTATTATCATGGCTAATGCGTAGCACTCCAGTCGCACTATGCTCATTATTAATCAGTACAGAAAATTGAGATGTCTGTAATGTTTGGCTAATGATGGTTAATTCGATATTACCTAGTTGATGGTTCAGCTTGGCATGTGCACCGGGTTGATTACTTGGGATGGAGATATGAATACTCTGCATACCGCTGATGTGTTGCCATGCCATTAACTCAGACCAATATTGCAGGTCATTGAGTTGCTCAAATTGCTTAGGCGTAGTGTCGTGATAAATTGCACTTTGGCTGGTTTGAAATTGATGGGGCAGCAACAACCCTGCCAATACGAGTAGCAAGAAGACAAAAAATATGACTCTCATTAAGTTGATGAAAATTCTGATATCGAACTCCAAACCTGATCAGTAACATCTGGCACGCAAGTGTTTGAACATCGTCTATAATATTTCTAGCGTGTTAGCAAAAATTTATACATAGTAGTAAAAATGTACCACAATTCGTATTATGGTAAACGGCTAAGTAAATACAAATTTGATACTTCGAGCAAGTAGTGAGTTGAAGGATAACTGATGGCATCTGAGCAAGATGATTTTTTATTTTTAGATCATGATGATGATACGCAAGAGCCTGAAATTAAAAGCACCTTTTGGGATGTGCTGGTTGTTGATGATGATCCTGAAATTCATTCCGTCACAACGCTTGCTTTATCGGGCGTTGAATTTTGGGGACGTTCTCTACGTTTTCACCATGCCTATTCCGGTGCAGAAGCCATTGATAAGTTGATCCATACACCAGAGATATGTGTCATGTTGCTGGATGTTGTTATGGAGAGCGATGATGCTGGGCTGATTGTCGCTAGACGCGTTCGTGATGAATTGGATAATCAAAATGTACGTATTATTTTACGCACAGGCCAGCCGGGTCATGCACCTGAAGAGCAAGTAATCCGAGATTACGATATCAATGATTATAAAATGAAGACGGAGTTGACGCGTAGCAAGTTAGTCACGTCCATGATGACTGCGGTGCGCTCCTATCGTCAAATCTGTGAACTGGAAGCACAAAGCACGGCTCTCACTTCTATTTTAGACGCAAGCAAAGGTATCTTGGGGCACAATGATATTCGCTCGTTTAGTCTAGCGGTTGTATCACAGTTAGCCACAATCCTTGGTAACGAGCCCAATGGTATTGTCAGTGGCCAGCAAGGTCAGGATAAGCGAATTATGGTGCTGGGTGGCACTACCCATTTCCAAGAGTTTTTTGGAGAAGGGTTAGAGCAGCTAGATAATGGCCGTGTCATTATGCAAGTGCAAAATTGTTTTAATAGTGGTGAGCATCAGCGAACTGAGCATGATATTACAGTGCTTTTGCAAGGAAAAAACCGCAGTGCAGCAATTTACATTGAGTTAGATATTCAGCCGACAGAATCGCAACTGCAGTTTATGGAGATTTTTTTAGCGAACGTCAGTATCGGTTTAGACAATATCAAATTGTTCAATGAATTGAGAGATGTTGCCTATAAAGACTCACTAACCAAGTTACCCAATCGAGCAAGTTTTGTTGAACAACTCGCTCGTTACTATAAGAAAGAGCAAACAGATGAGTTGTTGTTTATTCTTGTTGATATAGCCCAATTTTCAGATATTAACAATGGGTTAGGGCAAGAGGTCGGTAATCAATTATTGTTGGCAGTGATGCATCGCTTGCAGCAAGAGTTTACACAAACAGAGCTATTGGCGCGTATTGGTGCGGATGTGTTTGGGTTGATACTACCAAAAGCAAGCTTCGATGAACGTATGTTTGTCGATAGCTTATTAATCCCCTATCAGGTTAATGAGCATGTGTTGTCTGTCCATTTTAGAATTGGTGTGTGCGAACAATCAGATTTTGCGTGTAATGGCCTAGATACATTAAAGCTTGCTTATATTGCGCTTAACCAAGCAAAACAGGCAAACCGAGTGCTGGGGTGGTATACCTCTGATCTGGAAGAGAAGATGGCCTGGAAGTTGGGGTTGATACGGCAGTTAAGGCAAGATTTTGAACACCGCAAGCTGGAGGTTTGGTATCAGCCTCAACTTTGCTTACAAACTCTCAAAATCATTGGTTGTGAAGCGCTACTACGATGGCCTTCAGGTAATGGACGATACATTTCGCCGGCAATATTTGTGCCTCTAGCTGAAAATGCCGGGCTCATTGTGGATATTGGTCAATGGGTATTGGAACAAGCTTGTGAACAGCAAAAACTTTTGGCTGAGTATGGCTGGGAAATGAGTATTGCAGTGAATGTATCTGTGCCGCAGTTTAAAGTAGCAAACTATGCACAGTCGGTGAAAGATACCTTAATCGAATACCAAGTAGATCCTGAGTTCATTGAGCTAGAAGTGACAGAAAGTGTCGTTATGGATGAAGTTGGTGTGGTCATAGAAACCCTTGAGGAGCTTCAAGAGTTTGGCGTTGAAGTGGCGATTGATGATTTTGGCACCGGTTTTTCATCGCTCAGCTATCTACAAAAATTACCGTTTTCTCGTTTGAAAATAGACCGAGCATTTATTAAAGATATTCCAGATGAAGACAGTGGGGCAATTGCAGAGTTGGTTATATCGCTGGGCCGTCATTTAGGAAGAAAAACCATTGCTGAAGGGGTGGAAACCGAAGCTCAGGCCGATTTACTCAAAAAAATGGGCTGTGATGAAGTACAAGGCTTTATGTACGCTAAACCAATGCCAAGTCACGAATTGATGGCATTTCTAAAAAGTTACAAAGTAAAGTAAACCAACACGTGGTAGATGATTTCTAGTCTCTGTGTGTTGGGGGCTCGATTCTATAGTTTGAGGTTAGCTCGTATTGAGCTATAATTCGGCTCTTTTTCCCGCTAGGCAGTCATTATGAGCGCACTCAAAGCAGAACGTCCGTTATTCTCTTACCCTAAATACTGGGCTGAGTGTTATGGCACCGCTCCCTTTTTACCTACCTCTCGTAAAGAAATGGACCAATTAGGTTGGGACAGTTGCGATATTGTGCTCGTAACGGGCGATGCCTATGTTGACCACCCTAGCTTTGGTATGGCAGTGATTGGCCGTGTACTTGAAGCGCAAGGTTTTAGGGTTGGTATTATTGCGCAGCCGGACTGGTCTAGCAAAGACGCTTTTATGAGCCTAGGTAAGCCTAATTTATTCTTTGGTGTGACAGCGGGTAACATGGACTCAATGATCAACCGCTACACGGCGGAGAAGCGCATGCGTCATGATGACGCTTATACACCTGGTAATGTTGGAGGCAAGCGCCCAGATAGAGCCGTTGTGGTGTATAGTCAGCGTTGTCGAGAGGCCTACAAAGATGTTCCGCTCGTTATTGGGGGCATTGAAGCTAGTTTAAGACGCATTGCGCACTATGATTACTGGCAAGAAAAAGTGCGTCGTTCCATTATCTTTGACGCAAAAGCGGATATTTTAATATACGGCAATGCTGAGCGACCATTAGTTGAAGTGGCGCATCGTATTGCTAAAGGGGAAAGCGTTGATACCATTCAAGATGTAAGAGGCACTGCGGTTATTCGTAAAACACCTTTACCTGAGTGGCGCGGAAGTGACTCAACTGCAATTGATAAAGTGGGTAAAATTGACCCGATCCCTAACCCTTATGGTGCCGATGATGTGGGTTGTAGTAAGTCTGAGTTTGCAAAAGCGGGCATTGACTTATCCGCTGAAGCGGCGAAGCCGATCACGGTGCAACCGCCGCGCTTGAAACCCTGGGAAAAAGTGTACGTCAAATTACCAGCCTATGAGCAGGTAAGTGTTAATAAACCACTGTATGCACACGCGTCACGAATTTTACACCAAGAAACAAACCCAGGTTGTGCGCGTGCCTTATTCCAGCGACATGGTGATCGCTCTGTATGGGTTAATCCACCAGCATTTCCGCTTGAAACGCAAGAGATGGATGCCGTTTTTGGCTTGCCTTACCAGCGTATTCCTCATCCTAGTTATGGCAATGAGAAAATTCCAGCCTATGAGATGATCAAGACTTCGGTCAATATCATGCGAGGCTGTTTTGGTGGCTGTAGTTTTTGTTCTATCACTGAGCATGAAGGACGAATCATCCAAAGTCGATCAGAAGAATCAATCATTGAAGAAATCGAGCAAATTCGAGATAAAGTGCCAGGTTTTACAGGCGTGATCTCTGATTTGGGTGGTCCGACAGCCAACATGTATAAGCTGCGCTGTAAGAGTAAAAAAGCTGAAAGTACATGTCGTCGTTTATCGTGTGTATATCCAGATATTTGTAAACACATGGATACCGACCATACGCCAACGATTGATTTGTATCGCAAAGCTCGTGATATAAAAGGTGTGAAAAAAATCTTGATAGCTTCAGGCGTGCGTTATGACTTAGCTATCGAAGATCCAAGATACGTGAAAGAGCTTGTATCGCACCACGTTGGCGGTTATTTGAAGATCGCACCAGAGCATACTGAGCAAGGCCCATTATCTAAGATGATGAAGCCGGGAATGGGCACATACGACAAGTTTAAAGCGTTATTTGATAAGTACTCAAAAGAAGCGGGTAAAAAGCAGTATTTGATCCCATATTTCATTTCTGCTCACCCAGGAACAACCGATGAAGATATGGTAAATATGGCGCTTTGGCTGAAAGCGAACGACTTTAAATTAGATCAGGTGCAGAACTTTTATCCGTCTCCAATGGCGAATGCCACCACTATTTACCATACAGAAATGAACTCACTGCGTAATATCAAGAATAATACTGAGCAAGTTGCGGTGCCCAAAGGAGCACGCCAGCGTCGTTTGCATAAAGCGATATTACGTTATCACGATCCATCAGGTTGGCCAATGATCAGAGACGCATTGCGCGCTATGGGTAAAGCGAACTTAATTGGTAAAGGGCCGAATTGTCTAGTTCCTGATGAAGGGCGCTCAAGCACTGCTGGTAAAGGAAGCCCTAAAAAGGGTGGAAAACCAGCACTTACTCGCCACACTGGTTTTAACCAATTTAAAAAGGCGAACACCAAACCTCGTGTGGGCTCTAACCGTAAACGCGCTAAGTAGCGTTAAAATGAAATTTTGTTTTGGGTATGGGCTGCTTCATAAAACTCTGTGAAGCGCTTTTCACCGTCCAGTAAATGGTTTTTAAATGGCAGCCACTCAGCGCGTTGATGCCCTGCGGCTGCTTTCCATTGCTGCATTTCATCTTGGTTTGGTAAATACACGCTGGTACCCATTTTTTTCAAAGCTGATTCACAGTACCGTGCGATATTTGGCATCGATTGTAGGTGCTGTGAAAATGTTTTGTGTGCTGCGTCATACAGAGCCGTTTGTAATGCCTTAGGTAGAGTATTAAACCAAGGTTGATTGACCACTAATAGCCAACCATCTTGTACGCTGTTGATTTGCGATATGACCCCCAAATGTTGCTTTAAGTTATTAGGGCCATTGAATAAGCCAACGATGGAAGGATCAAGCGCTTGAATTCGTCCGCCTTGTGCTAATGTGGCGACCTTCTTCCATGGAACATCAACAGGTGATGTCTCACATAATTCATAGAATTGACGCAATGCTTTACTAGCAGGGATGCGGAAAACAACATTTTTCATCACATCCGGTGTGCTGAGTGTGGCACCAAAGTACTTCGTTGAAGTGGCTGTTCTTGCGCCTGGTACATAGTGCATAAGAATCGACAACTTACCTTGTTTTTGGATCTCACTAATCACTTGTGTTTGCCATAATCTTGATGAAATTAAGTTTAAGTAGTTCTGCTGCTCAGCACACCAAAATGGAATGTTTAAAATGTCTAGTGATGGCAAGATGGGGGTTAAGTTGGATACTGAGATAAGCGCAGCTTGAATACTGCCTCGTGCCACGAGTGCTGCCAGATCGGTGCCAACACCTAGCACACCATTGTCGAATACATTGAGGTAAATCTTTCCTTTTGAGAATGCGTGGATGTTATTTTTCAATTGTTGATGCATGTGGGGTGAGGAGTTACTTTTCGCTGAGTCATAAGGAGACGCAAAGAGCATATTGTATTTTGCCGAAAGGCATTTTTCTTGTTCCATCATATCTTCTAACAAACAGCTTTTGGCTGCTAATAGCGGGAGTGGAACGCTGAGCCCTGCACCAATTAAAGCGAGCTTTTGGGTAAATTGACGGCGGGTCCTATCTATGGTCTCTGACTTTTGGCATTGCTTGTTTTTGCAAACCATACTGCGTGATCACGGTTACTGGCTATGAAGTAAGCTTAGCAGAGGAAGTGAAACAGGCTAAGTTTGGGTGTGAAATCTAGTTTTCTTTATATTTAAAGTTTATCTTAGAACAAAGTAAGTCATTGTGTTTATTGGTATTCGCTCTATTTTTGACTAAGCTTAGGCCATGGCATTTCAGCGAGTATTCTCTTTGTGCGTATAACTCATGCAAAATTAATTTATAAAATATTACTAATTATTGGGAGCACCCTCTGTGTTCTGATTGTTTGGCTCATGCTGACCGCTGCACATGACAGGTTTGATATTGAGAATAAGCTAAACCAATTACATAACAGCTTTCATTCGGTGCAGTATTATCAGGAGCTCGATTTAGTACAAAAGTCGCAGCGGCAGATGCTGAGTGATGCGTTGGCAGATCTCCAACATCAATTAAACATAATTGCTCAGCTATTGCCAGATACGTCGAGCCATATGCTGGCAAGTCAGATTGAACAACAACAAGTGCAATTGAATAAGCTTGCTGGGCTTAATGATGACAACGTATTGCAACAACATGTGCGAGAGCTAAAAGACGCGAGCACAGCACAAATTCCCTTATTGACCTCCCTAACGGAGCAAATTTCGCAGCAGCAGGCGCAAAATACTTGGATGGATAAGCGCTCTTTATTGTTACTTGTTGTGGTCATTTTACTTTGGTCTGGTTTACTTTATTACCGCTATAGAAAGTTGCATCAAGGTGTACTTCTAACTGAAAAGGTGCTGAGTGAAGCAAAGCAACAGCAGTCTTGTGAACTCCCTCCTTTGTATAAAGGGCAGTTGGCGGCGGAGTCCGAGTTATCCGAATTACTTGATTATATAAATATGCTTGTCGGGCGGCTAGATCAAGTACACACTCGCTTTATTGAAGAAGCGCAAGTGGCTACCATAGGTAATATGGTACATGGCTTTTCACAGTCTTTTGAGCAGCCTTTAAGGCAAGCTGCGACACATCACCGACGTTTAAATACTTTGTTGAGTAAACTATGTGCTGGAGAAAGTAGCGATGAGCAAATTGCTCATATTTTGGCAAAGTCACAGCAAATTTTGTTGCAGCTGGAACATGAAATAGTCAAAAGCTACACGGTATTGGAGGATTTTAGGCAAATTGCAAATAACCACCAGTTCGACGTAGTAACGCAATTTAATTTTAGGCAACTCGTTGAAAGCGTGTTCAAAAGTCATGAAGATAAAATGCCTAAAGAGCATTTTCACGTTGCATATGAGATCCCAAATACGCTTAGCCTACAAAGCAGTCCAGCGGTATTTGAGCAGATCATTCATCATTGTATTAGTAATAGTATTCAACATGGTAAGTTGGATGATGTGCCGCTTAACATTGTGGTGTCGGCGATGGTTGTTAATGAGTTCGTACACTTGTACTTTAAAGATGATGGTGCGGGTATAGACAGTGACCTACTCTCTATTTTGGCGGACCCCACCGCGCATACGCCACAGCATGCCACATCGCTTGGATTGGGTTCAAGCATCATACATTATTTAGTGACGGATAAATTAAAAGGTGAGTTGAAAATACAAAGTCCAGCGCATGGCGGTACATGTATTCATATTGTGCTGGCAAAAACTGAGTTTGATATCTAAAAGCTATCCGCAATCTCACTTAATCATTTTGAGGGATTCAGCTTGATGACAGCTGGACTCTGTAGCGGTGCTACTGACGAGGTTTGCTTGCCTCAAAATAGACCACTTAGTTAAGCGTATTAATGGTATAACAGCAGAAAACTCGAGAAGCGCTATCAGCTAAATAGCAAAAAGGCTGCAAACGCAGCCTTTTGATTATTTTGAGCTGGGTTTGCAATTAAGCTTTTTTGCTCGCAACCCATTCGTCAACAAAGCGCTCTAGCACATTTAATGGAACTGGGCCGTTTTTAAGCACTACATCGTGGAACTGGCGAATGTCAAACTTGTCACCTAGTTCTTTCTTAGCCGCTTCTCTAAGCTCTAAGATTTTCAGCATACCAATTTTGTATGCTGTCGCTTGTGATGGCATGACGATGTGACGCTCAACCATTTTAACGCCATCAGACTTAGCGTTAGGCGTGTTGTTCACGTAATAGTCGATGCCTTCTTGGCGAGTCCACTTCATTGCGTGAATACCAGTATCAACTACTAAACGACATGCTCGCCATAACTCCATCGCTAAACGACCAAAGTCTGAATAAGGGTCAGCATATAAGCCCATTTCTTTTGGTACGAATTCAGAATATAGACCCCAACCTTCAATATAAGCTGTGTAACCGCCAAACTTACGGAACTTTGGTACACCTTCTAATTCTTGAGCGATAGCAATTTGCATGTGGTGACCTGGGATACCTTCGTGGTAAGCCAGTGCCTCCATTTGATAGGTTGGCATCGCTTCCATATCGTACAAGTTTGCATAGTAAATACCTGGGCGAGAGCCATCTGGCGCAGGTTGTTGATAGAATGCTTTACCTGCCGCTTTTTCACGGAAAGCTTCCACTCGCTTAACAATCATGTCTGCTTTTGGTTTAACGATGAATAGCTCATCAAGGCGTGACTTCATGTTATCAATCAGCGCAGTCGCTTCATTCAGGTACTGCTCTTTACCTGCGTCATTGTTCGCTAGGTAAAATTGCTTGTCCGTTTTCATGAACTCCATAAACGCTTTTAAGTCGCCTTTAAAGCCGACTTTATCTTTAATTGCACGCATTTCATCATGAATACGAGCCACCTCAGATAAACCAATTTCATGGATTTCTTTCGCAGTTAGGGCCGTGGTCGTCGTACGAGCTAGTGCATTATTGTAGAATGCTTCACCTTCAGGGAACTTCCAAGCACCATCACGGTTATCCGCGCGTTTTTCAAGCTGGTTTAGGTAGTTAATTAGTTTGCTATAGGCCGGTTTTACGGCCACTTTTAGCGACTCAGTTGCTTGAGCAATTAGGTCTGATTTTACAGCATCGTCAATGTCTAGTTTATTAACCTTACGCTTAAAATCAGCTAATAAAGTTGAATCATCACCGCCTTCAAAAGGGGCGCCTTTGATGATGTTTTCGCTTGATTCAATAACGTGTGGGAATACAAATTTAGGTGCAACGATCCCTTTGTCGGCGCGAACTTTAAGCGAGTCAATTAGCTGGTCAAATACTGTAGGTACGCCATTTAAACGCGAGATATATGCTTGCGCATCTTTTACGTCAGTAATTTGATGTTGGTTGATCAAAAACGCCGGCACCATTGAGTGTGTACCGTACATTTGGTTCACAGGGTATGAATGGTAGCGCCATTTAAAATCTGCAATTTCGTTTTCTAGATTTTGTTGCATTAAATCGTAGCTAACTTGAGTTGCTGCATCTAGTTTGCTGCGGTCAATGCTTTTAAGGGTAGCAAGTGCTTCTTTGGTAAGCTTAAGGTCTTCTAATGCGCGTTCTTCAGTGTTTTCATCCCACTTGTCATAGTCTTGCTTAATTCCCATGTATGTTTGGTATACAGGGCTGCGCATGACACCACGCATGAAGACTTCTTCAAAAAAAGCATTTGCTTTTTCGACTTCGCTTTGTGCAACTTGTTGAACTTGTTGAACTTGTTGGGTAGGTGCTGGTTTTTCAGCGGTTTGCTGACAACCACCTAATAAAGCTGCGCTAATTGCAGCAGCAATAAAAGTAAGTTTACGCATTGTTTCACCTTTTATTATTGGGGGAGTCACACGACTCAATTATTAATTTGTTTGGGCTGACTACAGGTGTCTTAACCTAAACGAAAGATTGTAGCAGGTCGTTCAAGTATCTGTGGCCCTTATTTGTAACTAACCATGAATGAGTTTGCTCTACCAGTAAACCTTTTGACACGGCATTGTTGATAGCATCTTGAACCGTATCGAGCGACAAGCCGGTATAATCGACAAAATCTTGCTTGTTGCAAGCTTTTTGCAAGCGAAAGCAATTCATAAAAAATTCAAATGGCCTGTCTTCAGGTTCAACTTGCCAGCTCTCATACAGATAAGGTTTGGTTAGATCCATATAGCCACGTGGATGCTTAACTTTGACCGTTCTCAAAATACTATTTTGACTGGGCAGGGTGATCTTACCATGCGCACCACAACCAATGCCTAAATAGTCGCCAAACTGCCAATAATTCAGGTTATGTTTGCATTCAAAGCCTGGTTTTGCGTATCCGGAAATTTCATATTGCTGGTATCCGGCTGCAGCTAATAACGCTTGACCTTGCTCTTGAATATCCCAAAGAATTTCATCGATTGGCAATATCGGCGGTTTAGAAGCAAATTGCGTATTGGGCTCAATGGTCAATTGGTACCAAGATAAGTGAGGTGGCGCAAGATCGATCACACGTTGCAAATCACTCAATGCATCACTCAAGCTTTGATTTGGTAAGCCATGCATTAAGTCCATATTAAACGAGTTTAAGCCTGCACATTTAGCCTCATGCGCAGCATTGATGGCTTCTTGCTCACCATGGATACGGCCCAATGCTTTTAATTTATCTGATTGCAGGCTCTGTACACCAATTGAAATGCGGTTAATTCCAGCTTCTACATAGCGTTTAAATCGGTCTGTTTCAACAGTCCCTGGATTTGCTTCTAGCGTGATCTCTATATCCGACTCAAACGGGATCAGTTTGTCTATCTGGCCCAGTAAGAAATGGTAAGCTTCTGCCGAGAGCAAGCTTGGTGTGCCACCACCAATAAAAATACTGTGCAATTTACGGCCTTGCACTAAGTGTAAGTCAGCCTTTAGATCATCAAGTAAATGCTGCACATACTCTTTTTCAGGGATATTGCCCTTTAAACTGTGACTATTAAAGTCACAGTAAGGGCACTTTTGAACGCACCAAGGGACGTGAATATATAGGCTTAACGGAGGAAGTTTCACATCTTGCCTTGTAACTGCTGAACTAACACTTTCAGTGCTTGACCACGATGGCTCAGCGCATTTTTTTGCTCTTTGCTTAATTCTGCACTAGTGCAGTTTTGCGTTGCTACATAAAACACGGGGTCATAACCAAAGCCTTCACGGCCTTGCTGCTCCTTGGTTATGCTGCCTTCCCAACTGGCTTGGCAAATAATCGGTGTTGGGTCATCGGCATGGCGCATATAAACGAGTACGCACCAAAAGCGTGCACTGCGACTTGGGTTATCCCCAAGCTCAACGAGTAACTTGTCGATATTATCTTGATCATTCGCATCAGGACCTGCAAAACGTGCAGAATACACACCAGGTGCACCGCTTAGCGCATCGACTTCTAACCCTGAGTCGTCAGCAATGGCTGGCATACCTGTTATTTTTGCTGCGTGGCGCGCTTTAATGATGGCGTTTTCAACGAAAGTAGTGCCTGTTTCTGCAACGTCTGGTACATCAAACTGGCTTTGTGGTAGCACTTCGATGCTGAGACTGCTGAGCATGCTTGCCAGCTCTTTTACTTTACCTTGGTTGCCTGTCGCTAGGACAATTTTTTGGCTCATACTGTTTTAATCCACATAAAATTTTTGTTGAAAGTTCAGCACTTGGTGATTGTTACCTTGAGAAATATTAACGGTAAAACGCTGTATTTCTTCATTATTAATATCAATCTGGGCAAGGTAGTAGATAGAATCACCTTCAATGACTTCTTTAAACCCTAGCTGTTGTTTATTGCCGAGTAAATTGCGGGCTTCACCGCTTATTTTTACTTTTTGTGCAGGGGTATCTTTGCTGTTTTTTAATACAGAAATATTGACAATAGCTTTGTAGCCACTGCGCTCTAAACCATAGGCTTTAGCAATATTGGGTTGAATAAAGGTCGATGGAAAGGCGATGTAATGCACTTGCCAAGGTCCTAGCGATTTAAACTGTCCGCCTTGGGTCGATTGCGCTTGCGCAAAAGTCGCCATTATCAGCAGGATAAAAAATGATAAGTATTTTTTCATCATGTCTCGCCTCAAGAAAGTAAGTCCATCACCAGCAGTTGTAAAAACTGCATGCCGATCAGAAGTACTAGAATTGATAAGTCTAATCCGCCCAATGGCGGGATAACTTTACGAATAGGTCTTAGCATCGGCTCTGTGAGTTGATCAAAAACAGCGGCAATTGGGTTATAGCCCTGCGCAACCCAGCTTAATATGGCTCTAATAATCAGGATCCAAAATATCAGTGAGAAAGCCTCTTTCAAAACAGTTATCGCACCGGAAATCAGGGCGTTAACTGGGTCCCAACCGCCATAAAAAAGCACCATTAAAAGCGAAATTTTGGCAAAGCCGACGATGAATGCCAGCAACAGCGAGGCGATGTCTAGTCCACCGACACCTGGGATAATTTTACGTAGTGGATTGACCGCAAACGAGGTTGCCTTAACGACGGTTTGACTTAGCGGGTTGTAAAAATCGGCGCGCACGAGCTGCAACCAAAATCGCAGTAATACAACCATCAGAAATAGATCAAATACGATCCCTATCAAAAATTGCATGGCATTCATAAATTAACCTTATATTTCTTGTTCCATTTCTTCAGCGCGAGCAATACAAGCATCCATTGCACCAGCGACTGTCGAGTGTAAATGTTGAGATTTGAGATGTTCTACTGCGGCATGAGTAGTACCGCCTTTTGATGTTACGTTGGCACGCAGTTGTGCGATGCTAATATCTGGCTGTGATACAGCCATCTCAGCAGCACCTAGCGCCGTTTGTTGTACAAGTTGACGAGCTTGTTCTGAACTAAACCCAAGCGTTTTAGCCTTTTCTTCGATGGCTTCCATAAAGAGGAAAAAATAGGCAGGAGAGGAGCCTGTAACCGCAATGATGTCGTTAATTTGCGATTCTTGCTCAACCCACATAGCTATGCCGGTAGCACTAAATACTTGCTCGACATAATCGCGTTCAGTTTGGTCAATATCTTCACCATATAAGCCACATACGCCTCGGCCTAGCAGGCAAGGTGTATTAGGCATACAGCGAACCATCTTCACTTTTTGTCCTAACATCTCTCTTAAGCGCGAAACCGTGATGCCTGCAGCCACAGAAATAAATAGTTTATTGCTTATATCGATACCTGCAGCAATGAAGCTTTTACAAAGTTCGTCCATCATTTGTGGCTTGACGGAAAGCACAATGATATCGGCATCGTTGACAGCCTGATTATTGTCGGATGTGGTTTGTACTTGAAAATCACTCGCAACTTTGGCGAGTTTGTCTTGATTGCGATTGGTGGCAATAATACTTTGTGGTGAAAAGCCATTTTTGATCATCCCGCCGATGATCGCGTAGCTCATGTTTCCGGTGCCAATAAATGCAATTGTTTTGTTAGACATAGTGCGTACTTACCTTATGTTCTTGAGCCAAAAATATCCGTGCCAATGCGTACCATGGTCGCACCCGCAATTACCGCAGGCTCCAAGTCACCACTCATCCCCATTGACAAGGTATCTAGCTGTGGATATTGGTCCTTCAGTCTATCAAAGCAAGCCTTCATTTGCTCAAAATAATGTAACTGTTTTTGTTTATCATCGGTTTGCTCGGTAATGGTCATCAGTCCTCTTAGATTGAGTTGGCGACTTGATTCAATAAACTGTGCAAGTTCATCAAGCTCGTCAAGGCTGCATCCTGCTTTGTTTTCATCTGCGCTGATATTAACTTGTATTAGCACATTCAGCGGCATCAGGTTATTTGGACGTTGTTCGTTTAAACGCCGAGCAATCTTAAGTCGATCAACACTTTGCACCCAGCTAAAATGCTCAGCGACCAAACGAGACTTGTTAGACTGTATCGGTCCAATAAAATGCCATTCAATATCTCGGTGTTCTTTTAGGTGCAATATTTTGTCTATGGCTTCTTGCACGTACGATTCACCAAACTGTCGGTGACCGTGGGCATAGGCTTGTTCGATAAGTTCAACAGGTTTTGTTTTAGAAACTGCTAAAATAGTAACAGGGTGATCATACTTACTTTGTTGCGTGGCTTTTTCTACGCGAGCGTAGGCGGCGTTGAGCCGTTCTGCTATTGTAACCATATTATTTTTCAGCTCTTAGTGGAGTCATAAATGGATATTACTGAGTTATTGGCTTTTAGTGTGCAACATCAAGCCTCAGATTTACATTTATCATCGGGTGTATCTCCGATGATCCGCGTGGATGGCGATGTACGTCGCGTTAATATTCCAGCGCTTGAGGCAAAAGACGTTAATAATCTCGTTTACGATATTATGAATGATAACCAGCGCAAAGACTACGAGCAAAATCTTGAGGTAGATTTTTCTTTTGAAGTGCCTAACCTGGCGCGCTTTCGTGTCAACGCATTTAATACTAATCGCGGACCCGCAGCGGTCTTTCGCACCATTCCTTCAAGCGTGTTGACCTTAGATGACTTAGGCGCCCCCGATATTTTTCGAAAAATCGCCGAGTACAAAAAAGGCTTAGTGCTCGTTACAGGGCCTACCGGCTCTGGTAAGTCTACCACGCTAGCTGCATTGGTCGATCACATTAATGCCACTGAACATAATCATATTCTGACTATTGAAGACCCTATTGAATTTGTACATACCAACCAGAAAAGTTTGATCAATCAACGTGAAGTCCACCGCGATACACGAAGTTTTAATAACGCATTGCGCAGTGCATTACGTGAAGACCCGGATGTTATTTTGGTTGGGGAACTGCGAGATCTGGAAACGATCCGTTTAGCGATGACGGCAGCCGAAACAGGTCATCTGGTATTTGGTACCTTGCACACCACCTCTGCGCCAAAAACAATTGACCGTATCATTGATGTGTTTCCTGGTGAAGAAAAAGACATGGTACGTTCAATGTTATCGGAATCATTACAGGCGGTTATTTCACAAACTTTAGTGAAAAAAGTGGGTGGAGGGCGCATTGCGGCACACGAAATAATGTTGGGGATTCCAGCAATACGAAACCTTATTCGAGAAGATAAAATTCCGCAGATGTACTCCACTATACAAACGGGGGCGATCCATGGCATGCAAACCATGGAGCAATGTTTAAGTAACTTAGTGAACCGAGGATTGATCTCGCAGCAAGATGCACAGAGCCGCTCACAAGATAAAGGCGGTATGAGTGGTTATTGAGGAGCACCATGATGCAGTTAGGTAAAATTGACAAATATTTACAGCAAATGGCAGACAAGCAAGCATCTGATATGTTTGTGTCTGCGGGGTTGGTGATAAGCGCCAAAATTGATGGCGAACTATTACCGCTAGATGGTGAAATACTCAATGCGAGCCAGTCATTGGACTTAGTTGAGTCCATCATGAGCGCGCAGCAAAAAGAACAATTCCATACGTATAAAGAATGCAACTTTGCGATAGTGTCGGATGCAGGACGTTTTAGAGTCTCCGCATTTTGGCAACGAGATTGTGCAGGTATGGTGCTACGACGCATCATCACGAAAATACCGGATGTGGTGGAGCTTGGCTTACCTTCCGTGCTGACAGATGTGATTATGGCTAAACGTGGCTTAGTGCTCTTTGTTGGAGGGACTGGTACGGGTAAGTCTACTTCTTTGGCTGCATTACTTGGGTATCGTAACCGTAATCAGCGAGGACATATTCTCACTATTGAAGATCCGATTGAATTTATTCACGAGCATAAAAAAAGCATCATTACACAACGTGAAGTGGGGATTGATACAGAGAGTTTTGAAGCCGCGCTAAAAAACTCGTTGCGTCAAGCACCGGATGTCATTCTGATTGGGGAGATCCGTTCTCAAGAGACCATGGAATATGCGCTAAGCTTTGCCGAAACGGGGCATTTATGTGTGGCAACATTACACGCTAATAACGCTAATCAAGCCATCGATCGCATTATGCATTTAGTACCAAAAGAAAAACATGACAAGCTCAAGTATGATTTGGCACTTAACTTACGTGCTGTCGTGGCTCAGCAGTTAATCCCATCGTCTAAAGGAGATGGTCGAGAGGCTGCCATTGAAGTATTACTTAACACGCCACTCGTTTCTGAATTGATTAAAAAAGGTGATGTTGGCTCCATAAAAGAAGTCATGTCCAAATCGAAAGAGTTGGGTATGCAGACCTTTGACCAAGCATTGTTTGAGTTGTATAAGCAGCAGCGAATTAATTACGCTGATGCATTACATCACGCCGATTCGCCAAATGATTTGAGGTTGATGATTAAGCTACAGAACAACGAGCAACAGGGAGCTGGATTCTTACAAGGAGTCACTGTGGATGGCTTGGATAATAAGTAGACTATTTGCTATTTTCTGCACCACTATCATTAGCACTATCTCGTTTAATGCATCAAGCACTGACGATATACAAATGTATATTAGGGATGATGTATATGAAGACTACCTGCGATTTTTAAATGGTCGAGATGTATTAGAAGTAGAAGACTTTTCGGGGAATTACATACGCCGTGATGTAGTCGATATGATCTTGCTACAAAAAGCTTTGTTACTTGGCGGGTTTGATAAATCTTTCACTTATCAAACTGGGAGAGTTAATTTTAGAAATACTAAGTTATTGGAGCAAGGCGAGCTATTACTCAGCTTTGATAGTTACTGGTTGAGTGATGCCAGAGCAATACAAAATAAAGTGTTTGTCAGTGATGCTGTTATTGAACTTGGCCAGTATTATGCTGGGATCTTTTATGCTCCCGATAATAAACAAGTAGAATCAATCTCAAAATGGGAAGATTTATATAAGCTCAGTGCGGTCAGCACACCAAGGTGGCGAACCGATTGGGAAACGATGCAGAGTTTGCCACTAAAAGAGCATATCATTGAACATGAGTGGATAGCGCAAGCAAAAATGGTCAGTATGAAATGGGCTGATTTTATGCTTATGCCACTGATGCCAAGTAAAGACAACCAATATAATTTGGAGGACATCCATTTAGTAGCTCATCCAAAATGGGTTGTAATGCTTCAGGGGAGTCGTCATTTTGTTGTATCTAAATTACACCCAGATGGAGAGCGAGCATTTTATGCATTGCAAAAAGGGTTAGCGGAACTTAGATCAAAAGGGGTGATCACAAAAGCCTACACTCAGGCAGGCTTTATTCCTGATTGGACTAAAATGCAGGTTTTGAAACCTGGGGGGTAAGTTGCTACTGCCACAAGTTTTCAAAAAAGCTTTCTAAAATGATCACGGCAGACATGCTGTCTACATTACCTTTGCCAAGGTTGCGGTAACCGCCTTGTTCAAACAAACGCGCTTTGGCATCGGCAGTGGTTAAGCGCTCGTCTTGTGTTTCAACTGGTAAACGATAATTATTGTGTAGTCGATTAGCAAACTTTTTTGCGGCAAATGTCACTTGTTGATTAGTGCCATCCATATTCAGCGGTAAACCAACAACTAAAAGATCCGGTTGCCATTGTTTAATGTGCGCTTCTATGTCGGGCCAGTTTGGGATGCCATCTCGGGCATTGACTGCTCCTAGACTGTTGGCCGTGCCTGTGATCTCTTGTCCAATTGCAATACCAATACTTTTGGTACCAAAATCGAACCCCATTACAGTGCGCTCGCCGGGGCGAGCTTTTTCTTTATTTGTCATAAATTACTACTATGCGTGTCCAGCTTGAGAGCTTAACTGTGCTGCGTCAATCCCAAGCATTTGCACTGCTTTTTCCCATCTCAGCTCGGGTGGAGTATTAAAAATAATCGCGGGATCAGCTTCAATTACGAGCCATGAGTTTTCAAGCAGTTCTTTTTCCAGTTGGCCTCGTTCCCAGCCTGCATAACCAAGGGTGATCAAAAAGGAGTCTGGGCAATTGTTGGAAGTTAACGAGGCAAGCACATCTTTGGATGTGGTGATCATAATATTTGAACTCAACTCCTGACTGGAAGAGTAGCCAGGTTTTGGCGTGTGCAGTACAAACCCTCTGTCAGTATGTACAGGGCCCCCAGCGAACACCTGCTGGGCAGCAGCGGGTGTTGTTTTATCATTATCAATTTCGATTTTGTCCAGTAGCTCACCAACAGTGACGTCAATAGGGTGATTAACAACCAACCCCATTGCTCCTTCTTCATTGTGCTCACAAATATAAGTGACAGTGTGCTTGAAGAATGGATCTTGTAAGCTTGGCATTGCAACTAAAAAATGGTTTTCTAATGACTGCATATCTTGGCCCCGCTTTGCGTTTTACTTAGTATGGGCGAGTTTTGCTTCAATCGCCTCATAAAACTTGTCCATAATTGAAATATCGTACGCGGCTTCTATTTCTTTAACACAGGTTGGTGCAGTAACGTTAATTTCAGTAAGTTTGTCGCCAATAATGTCCAAACCCACAAACAGCAACCCTTTGGCTTTGAGTGTTGGTGCGACAGCTTGTGCGATTTTCAAATCATCTTCACTGATAGGACGCGCTTCTCCACGGCCTCCAGCCGCCAAATTACCGCGTGTTTCACCACCTTGTGGAATACGAGCCAAACAGTAAGGAATAACTTCACCATCAACGACCAACACGCGTTTATCGCCTTGCTTGATGGCGGGGATATACTGTTGTGCCATAGCAAACCTTTGACCGTGTTCGGTGAGAGTCTCACAGATCACGCCAATATTTGGATCATCCTGTTTTACTCTGAAGATAGATGCGCCACCCATCCCATCTAATGGTTTAAGAATAATATCCCGATGCTTTGCTAAGAATTCACGAATTTGTGCTTGAGAACGTGTCACAAGTGTATCTGGGGTATGTTCACTGAACCACGCTGTGAATAGTTTTTCGTTCGCATCACGCAAGCTTTGCGGTTTGTTGACAACTAAAGTTCCGGCTTGTTCTGCGCGCTCAAGGATGTAAGTCGCGTAGATGTATTCTGTATCAAAAGGTGGATCTTTGCGCATCAGGATCACATCAAGGTCGGCCAAGTCGATAGATTGCTTGTCGGCAAGCTCGTACCAATGAGTTAGATCGTTAAATACTGTGGCTTTGGTGGCTGTCGCTTTAGCTTGGCCTTGATATAAATATAAATCACCCATTTCCATGTAATACAGCTCATAACCACGCTCTTGAGCTGCCATCATCATGGCAAAACCAGTGTCTTTTTTGATATTAAACCCACTAATGGGGTCAGATATGATTCCTAATTTAATCGCCATGCGTCACCTTTTGTCGTTTTTACTATTTATGGGGGTGCATTTTTAAAATTAAAGAGCGAGATCGCCAAACTGTAACTGGAGGGCGCTGAGTACCGTGAGCGCAGCGGTTTCGGTACGTAATACTCTTGGTCCAAGGCGCACATCAATAAAGCCTTGTTCGCTGGTGGCATGCATTTCTTCATCGGTAAATCCACCTTCGGGTCCAACAATAAATCGTACCCCATTCGTTGGGGTGGGCAATGTTTTGATACTGTGCTCAGCTCTGGGATGTAAAGTCAGTTTTAGCTCATCAGAGCTTTGCGCTAACCAAGTATTGATATCAATTGGCGCGTGTACTGTAGTAATAATATTACGCCCTGATTGCTCTGCAGCCGCATTGGCGATTTTTTGCCATTGAGCATGTTTTTTAGCTAGTCGCTCGCCAGAGAGTTTTACTCCGCAGCGTGTGGTAAATAGAGGAGTAATTTCAGTGATACCCAACTCCACTGCTTTTTGAATGGTAAAGTCCATTTTGTCGCCACGAGAGATCCCTTGGCCAAGGTGTATTTTAAGTGGAGATTCACAGTCTTTGTTGTTGAACTCAATGGGTTGTGCAATCACATTTTTCTTTGAAACTTCAGTAAGTTCGCATAAAAACTCTCCTCCTTGACCATTGAACAGCGATACTTTGTCACCGGTCTGCATTCTAAGTACGCGAGCAATATGCCCCGCAGCATCTTGGTCAAGTGTGACAGGGGTGTTTAGGCAAAGTTCAGATGGTTGATAAATATGAGGTATACGCATAGCTGACTCGAAATATATAGCAATTGGACAATAGTAAAGTTTTGCGTGACGGTCGTCTAGGTAATGGCACCACAATCAATATAGATGTGACGAATAAATGTGTTTTGAATAAAGGGGAAACACAAAGTTTTGAAGCCGCGCATCAGTTGTTGTCGAGCTTACATAAAGAGTCTTCGATATTTGCACCCACACTGGGAAGCTCTCCTTGGCATGTCAGGTGATTCATAATTGCTTGATCAGTTAGTTTCTTATAACGGTAGCCACCTTTTTCTTGTTGCTCTAACAAATAGCGTATTGGATGCAGGGAGTTAAAGATAAACTGCTGTGCTTCACTGGCTAGGTGGTAATCTAAGCTCGGGATCAATACACCGCTGATTTGATGATGTTCGCTTAAGTAAGTGGCTAACTCGGACACGCTTATTTCATTCGAAAAGTCGCAATAGCTATAGTCCTTGACCAGATTGTTAAACATCATTTTTAACATAGGCCGAGTATTACCGCCAGCGATGATCAGCTGGCTCTCAGCACTTTGAGAATGCGCTTTTATATACTCAGCATACTCCCGGCTGAACTCGCTATTGCTGTCAACCAACAGAAAATTATCGATTTTGATAGACATGGCCCCGCCTTGCGCAGCCAAAATCCGTGGCTACACAGAAAACACACTAACTAGTAAATAGCCTATAGATGCAAAAATCGCAAACTCGATACACGCAATCCCGATGTTATCTTGATGGTCAACTTCAAGGCCAATGTCAACTTTTGGTAACGATATGTGCATCAATAAGGCACTACCAACATACAGAACGGCCCACATTGCGCCGCAATGCAAAATCACGCTAAATAGGTTTTCAACAATCATGGCACCATGGTAAGGCGCACTGTGTAATCCAGCGTAAATTGCAAGTGATAAACCAATGGTTTTTCCTGCGTAGCGGATCCCGATAGATGTATTGGCTAAATTGAAGTTTTTTTGCAAAGATGCACCTTGATTCACTTTTGCAAATCGGGTTTCTCTAATTTTGCTGTCGAGTGCAAAGAGCCCCTGAAGTAAGAAGAAGCTGGAGCTGACTACGAGTAGATCACTCACCCCTTTGGGGTGTACCCAATGATAAAGCCCTAAGACGAGTATACCGTTGGCAATGAGCATGCCAGAGTCCACAAGTGCCGCGCAAATGTTCTGTTTAAGTATGGCCTCTTCTTCATCAAATTGATACAAGATCCACTTGCGGTGAATATATTGGCCAAAAATAATAAAAATAGACACACTTACTAAGGTGATAGCGGTTTGCAAGGGCTGTTGCTGAGCTGTTTTTAGGCTTATGTCGCCAAACAAGTAGGCAACACTGAAGCAGATAGTCGCAATTTGACTAGCAAAGCTGATCCCAAGTGCAAAATTGTCTCGTTTCGCGAGTTCTTCTTGGAGCACTTTTTTCGCGATATATTGCACGCGTAATCGTAGTATCATCACAACAAAGCAGATCACAACAAAGCAGCTTGCGATAGCCATAAAGTTGATGTTTTGTAACGATAAATAGCTCATATTCGCTCTATAGATGAATTATTAATATTGTTACTATAACGACTCGCAACCTATTGAGCTACATAGCAATGGAGATTTTTATGCATCACGTTACCTTATCGGAGCCGTTGGCTCAATTGGCAACCGAGCGTTGGCTAACTTTATATCCAGAGAAAAATGAAAACCCATTGCTATCTAGGCTACTTGCATTAAGTGATTTTGCTTATCGCGTATTGCAACAGCGTCCTGAATTAGGTGAATGGTTGTTAGATACGTCGCAAATGAATGATAGAGCGGTGCCTGATCCGCTTCCCAGCCGGTTCGATGAACTGGATGAACAGCAGTGTTTTAAGCTGCTACGTCATTATCGCCAACGCTACTGGTTAAAGGTGATGTGGTTAGATTTAGTTGCTAGTAACAAGATAGACGACAGCATTACATATATTTCCAAACTTGCTGAGCAACTCATTGATGCCGCGAACCGATGGGCTTTTGCACAAACCGTCAAACAATGTGGGACCCCTCTAGATGATGAAGGTCAGGCGATACCCATGTTGGTACTAGGTATGGGGAAACTGGGTGGCGCAGAACTGAACTTTTCATCCGACATCGACCTGATTTTTTGTTACCCGCGCAATGTTGCAACGCAGGGAGGGCGGCGTCCATTTGAGGCACAGGTTTTTTATACCAAGGTGGCGCAAAAACTTATTGCTGCACTCGATCAGGTTACGGCTGATGGACAGGTGTTTCGTGTTGATATGCGTTTACGCCCATTTGGTGACAGTGGTCCTTTGGTAATGAGCTTATCTGCCATGGAAGATTATTATCAAGATCAAGGGCGAGAGTGGGAGCGTTATGCCATGCTAAAAGCCCGATTACTTGGAGGCGGACAGGCGTATTGGCAAGAGTTTTATACTATGCTGCGCCCATTTGTTTATCGTCGTTATATTGATTTCTCTGTTATCGAGTCGCTACGTAAAATGAAGCACATGATAGCTCAAGAAGTTCGGCGTAAAGGGCTGGTAAATAACATTAAACTTGGTGCAGGTGGTATCAGAGAGGTTGAGTTTATTGTGCAAGCGCTGCAAATGATACGTGGTGGTCGAGACGTAAATTTGCAAACGCCTTCGTTGCTTAATGCACTTAAACAGTTAGAGGTGATTAAAGTCATCCCTCAAGAAGTGGTGCAGTCATTACAAAATAACTACTTGTTTTTAAGGCGCATTGAGCAATATTTACAAGCATTTTCTGATCAGCAGACTCAAACTCTGCCAGAAGGAGAGTTAGACCAATTGCGTTTAGTTTTACTCACAGATAGTAAAGACTACGCTGACTGTATCGCGAATATTCATCGAGTCATGGCGCAGATCCGTAGTGAGTTTTCGCAAGTCATCGGTGATGAGCCTCTAGAGCAAAGCCAGTTTGACGAAGCATTTACTTTTGCATGGCTTGAGAGTGACTGTCAGACTTTGGCCCATATGCTGCCTGAAGCACTACTCATGTCTTGGCAGCAATGCGTAGTTTCATTTAAAGCGGGTCTTTTGAAGCGCCAAATTGGTGCTCGCGGGAGAGACATACTGGATAAGTTGATCCCGTGTTTGTTATTTCGCGCTACAGAATATCAACTCAATGCAGACACTTTGTCGAGCGTATTGAAAGTAATTGATACTGTTGCTTCACGTACGGCTTATTTGGAACTGTTGTATGAGAATCAAGGAGCACTTAAACAGCTAGTGTATTTGTGTTCGCACAGCCTTTGGATAGCCGAGCATATTGCCAAGTATCCAATATTACTGGATGAACTACTGGACCCTGCCGCTCTGTACAAACCCTTACCACTCAACGCCTATCGGGTAGAAATACGCCAGTATTTCTTGCGTATTGAACAACATGATCTTGAGATGCAAATGGAAGCATTGAGGCAATTTAAGCAAGCACATCAGTTACGTATAGCCGCTGCAGATGCAACTGGCGTTTTATCAATTATGAAAGTAAGCGATCACTTAACCGCTTTGGGTGAAGCGATCATCGAACAGGCTGTTAACCTTGCATGGCAGCAAATGACAGAGCGCTATGGTGCACCCAATGAACGGGATATAGAACATAAAGGCTTTGCCGCGATTGCATATGGAAAAGCTGGAGGTTGGGAACTTGGTTATGATTCTGATCTCGATCTTGTATTTGTACACAACAGTGATGAGCACGGGCAAACTCAAGGTGATAAGTCGATTTCTTCAAGGCAGTTTTATCTCAAACTTGCACAGCGTTTAATGCACTTATTCAATACTCGAACGGCTTCGGGGATTTTGTATGAATTAGATACCAGACTCAGGCCGGAAGGCAACTCGGGCCTACTTGCCATTCATTTGGAAAGTTATTATCAGTACCAATTAGAGCAAGCATGGACGTGGGAGCACCAGGCGTTAGTGCGCGCACGAATGGTACTAGGTGAGGCAAGCATGCAGCAACGCTTTGTGCAAATTCGTGCTGATGTACTGCAGCAGAAACGAGTACAACCTTCATTGGTTAATGATGTTATTTCAATGCGAGAAAAAATGCGTGCTCACTTATCAAAAGATACGGACACTGTGTTTGATTTGAAGCAGGGACATGGAGGGATGACTGATATTGAGTTTATTGTGCAATTTCTCGTATTAAATTACGCGCATGAACATCGCGCTTTGATTGAATACACGGATAATGTGAGGATATTGCAAAGTGCCAGTCAGTTGGGGATTTTAAACGAGCAAGAGCAGCAGCTTCTTACTCAAGCTTATTGCTTTTTTCGCGAGTTGCATCACAAGCAAAGCTTAAATCGTCAAGGGAAATGCATTACTAAAAGTGACAATATTAAGTCTATATCACAGCAAGTGCGCACTATATTTGAAAACAGATTGGTTTAAACTTTTTGGATAAAAAGAAAAAAGCCAGCTTTAGTTAGCGCTGGCTTTAGAGATTATTGAATTAGTCTTCGGCAGTTGTCGCGCACAAAACGAGACGGTTTTTCCGTTATCACGGCTGCTCTTTGGCGATGACAGAAAAAGGTATAAACTTCATTTTCAAAGTCATCATTAATGGCTCGGCCGACTTGATAAAGTGCAGACACAAAGTTGCTGTCTACACGAAAGTTTTGTTTAACTACATAGTCTTTGTCTAGGTACCAAAACAGCTCCACATCTTCATTTCTGGCATACTCAGCAAGCACACTACGCAGAGTGTCACCCGACTCAAAACGTCTAGGTTGTACTTCGCCAGTCCAACGTTGGCTGGAAGGTTTTACGACTCTTTCTCGCTCTTTTAGCGCTTCATCTATGCGAAAGCTTGGCGTGCCCAGCTCAATTACAAAATTAGCTCGCTCGGTATCTCGGCTAGATGTGCTATTACGGAAGCTTTCATAAAATTGTGAAAACCCTTTAGCCGCAACGTTAGTCGTAGTACTCATATTTGGCAGTGCACCAAACAAAAAGTAGTAAGCGGCAAAAATCAGGATAAAAGCCAGTGATAGGTGCTTTATCCAAAACCATAGAGCGGCCACAGGTTTTGCCTTTCTTTTTCTCACCGTTGGTGGCGGTGGTGGCGCCGCTTTAGCGGGCCTTGTTGGTCTTCTTTTTGTTTGTCTTCTCATAGTTATATTTGTAACTTATTGATAATACGACGGCGCGTTTTCATCTGGCCGTGTTTTAAAGCGACGATGAAGCCACATGTATTGTTCTGGCGCAGACATAATTGACTGCTCCATTCGCTGATTGACTCGTGTAACATCGGTTTTTGCATTGTCACTTGGAAAGTCACTCAGCGGTGGATAAATTTTTATATGGTACTTTCCATTAGCATCTCTTGTGCCACTCAAGCTCAGTGTTTCACATTTTTTGCTTGAAGAAAATAATAATGTGCCAGTGGTTGAGGCCGCATCGGGTACTGCAAAAAATGAAGTAAATTCGCAACGGTTTCGGCCATAGTCTTGATCCGGCAAGTAATAGCATAACTTTTTATTGGCGAGTGCGTGCAAAAGGCTTTTAACATCACGTTTTGAGATTAAGCTTTCATTGGATCTCAGTCGGCCCTTGGTCATGAAATATTCCATAAGCGGGCTATTGTGCGGTCGGTAAAAGCCAATACCTTGTTGCTGGGTGCCCAATACGCGACTGAGCATCTCAAGGTGCAACATATGAGGTACCAAAAGTAATACGCCTTTACCTTGCGCCTGAACCTGTTCTATGTGTTCAATACCTTCGATAGAGCCAATCACCTTGTTGACTCGCCACTGTGGCCACCACCAGGCCATGCCTGTTTCGAGCATCGCGATACCGGTGTTTTCCATATTTTTTAACACCATCTCAGCGCGAGCCAGCTCATCTAACTCGGGAAAGCACAAGTCGATATTGGTTTTAGCTATGTGGCGACGCTTTTTTTCAAATCGATGTAACAATCGGCCCAGTGTTTTACCTAAAACAAACTGTATGCGTTGCGGCAACCAAGATATTAAATATAAAAATAACACCCCAATCCAGGCAAGCCAATTGCGGGGTGATAAAAATGACCATTTGAAGGTAGGGTGTGTAACCACAAACAAAATCTCTTACTACTCAATGATGATAGTTTATCGGTAAGTGTTTAAAAACACAAAAGCCGGCATTGGCCGGCTTTGTAATATAAGTGTTGTCGAGAAGGTGAACTAGCCTTTTACTAGTCCTTTGTTGATCGCCTCTAGATCGCTGCGAGATAGCGTACCGGTGGCTTGCTTTAAACGTAGCGATGATAAAACGTATTGATAACGTAAGTCAGCCAGGTTTTTCTTCGCGTTATACAGGTTTTGTGTGCTTACTAGTACGTCAACAATAGTACGAGTACCCACTTCAAAGCCTGCTTCCGTCGCTTGCAGTGCACTTTGTGCTGATACAACCGCTTGTTCTAGCGCTTTATATCTAGCAACATTTGACATCACTTGGTTGTAAGAAGTGATCACTGAACGTGTTACTTCACGCATGCTAGCTTCTAAATCTTGGCTTGCTCCGACATACAATGCTCGCGCTTGCTCTGTCGCAGCTAGAGTACGACCACCCGAATAAATAGGTACATTTAGTCGCACACCAACACTCGTTTGATCTTCACGAGGAACGTGAAGACGGCCGTCAGAGTCGGTTAAAGAATCACCATAACTGGCATTTAAACTTACAGTAGGATAGTGACCTGCTTGCGCTAAGTCTATTTGTTCTTGTGCGATATCTAAGTTTGCCTTTGAAATTGCTAACGACAAGTTTTTATCTTTTGCGATGTTTACAAAATCATTGGCTTTCTTGTTTGGCACAACAGTAGAAAATGTATTGGTATTGAGTGAATCTAGTTTGCTGTGATATTTACCAGTAATGGTACGAAGCGCTTCACGAGCCGTTTCCACTTCATTTTGTGCAACGATTTCATTTGCAACAGCGCGGTCAAACTGTGCTTGAGCTTCATGCACGTCGGTGATAGCGGTTAAGCCCACTTCATAACGCTGTTTTGTTTGCTCTAACTGGCGTTCAATCGCGCGTTTTTCAGCTTGCACGAACTCTAAGTTATCAAGCGCACTTAAAACATCGAAGTAACCTTGCGCAATGCGCACAACTAAGTCTTGCTGTGCTTGCTCATATTGAGTGCCTGCTTGCAGTGCACGTTTTTCAGCAATCCCTAAATTTTGCCAAGCAGAAAGGTCAAAGATAGACTGCTGCAAAGAAATTGAACGACTGAACGTATCTCTAAAACTGCTACCTATCGCGTAACCCGTTGAATCGTTTTGAGTTGGTGAAAAACCATCCGAGTCGGTTTGAGTATAGCTTGATTCAAAACCAAGTTGCGGCAACAAAGCGCCTAGTGCGCTGTCTTGTGCAAACTTTTGTGCGTCAGCTTGGGCTTTGGCTTTTAATACGGTTGGATCATTGGCTGTTGCAATATCATAAACCTGAAGTAAATCTTCCGCTTGTGCTACATTCGCCAGTGTGCAAGACAGGCCAACTAACAGAGATAATAAACTTTTTTTCATTGTTCGTTCAGTCCTTAGACAACTTTTTATATTGAATGCATGTTACCCTGTTTTTTTTCAGAACGAAAAAAGAAATACGTAAATCTGAACCAACAAATGTAACAGAATATAAAATGTGTCTCTTATGTGTTTAGGTGCGTGTGATCAGTAAATGGGTATGATGGGGACAGTTGCACACAATTTAAACCCCTAATTTTAAAAATTGGAGCGAATTATGGGCACAATCAGCTGCTTTGATAATAATGACGTGCAGTTGGAAAAGGTTGAAACGGTTTTCAACGGTTTCTTTAAGATTCAGTTATATCACTTTCGTCATGCGCTTTTTGCTGGGGGCATGTCCAATACAATTACTAGAGAGATTTTAGAGCGTGGCCATGCCGTTGCTGTATTACCTTATGATCCTAAAATGGATAGTGTGTTACTTATAGAGCAAATTCGTATTGGAGCTATGGCAAGTAAATCCTCTCCTTGGTTGTTGGAATGTATTGCTGGTATGGCAGAGGGAAGCCTCGATTATGAACAAGTAGCGCGCAAAGAAGCGCTTGAGGAAGCGGGTTTAACGCTAGATAAATTACATTTTATGACGTCTTACCTATCGAGCCCTGGAGGAACAACAGAGCGCCTGTATTTGTACTTAGCTGAAACTGATTTATCTCAAGCGGGTGGTATTTATGGTTTGGAAACAGAAGGTGAAGATATTAAAACCCATGTGCTACCATACCAAGAAGCCATTGAGCGGCTTAATAGCGGCGAGATAGATAACGCCGCAACCGTCATTAGTCTACAATGGTTAGCGTTGAATAAAAATAATGTATTGGCCTGTAGTAAGTAGTATTAGAAGTTGAGGTGTCACCTTGAGTGAAATTGCGCAAGCAAGAGAATATGTTCAATCGTTGCCCAAATATATTACGTTGTGCGAACGTAATTATTTGCGTGCGTTAAAGGTTTTACCAGAAGAAATTAACGGTGCGCAGCGAGCAATTGAGCTGGCTAATGTGCACTACGTGGTTGAAGTGAAAGAATGCGCACGTTACACGACGGATATCACGATTAAACAATCGTCTTCGTTCAGTGTCTTTTTACCTCAGATGCTCTTAAACGTACGCTTGTATCACGACGCCAAAGTAGCTGAAGTGATCCATTATGATTATCACCAACGCATTAAACCCTCGTATGGTTACCCCAATCCAGACATGCACCAAAAAGATGAGAAGTATCAGCTCAATGCTTTTTTAGCCGATTGGCTGATGGCATGTCTAGAAAGCGGTAAAGTGCCTCTCAATTGGGATGTGAATAATGGCTTGGTTTGAGCAACAGTATACATTTTCTCGCGCTCAACTCACATTTGCCCATATTAGCGATTGTCATTTAAGTAAAAATTCAGACGGGCAGTATTTTGATGTTAATACGGCGCAATATCTACAGCGGGTGCTGACACATTTATCACAGCACAAAGTCGATGGTATTATTTTTGGTGGTGATCTGACTCAAGACCACAGCAAAGCGTCTTATCAGCTATTTGCGCAATTGCTCGAAAGTGCAGAATTATCATGCCCCGTGTTCTGGCTGCCGGGGAATCATGACGAGCTTGAATTATTAGCGGCGATGAATTCAAGGCAAATTCAAGGTGCAAAACTAATACATACGCCCAAACTGAGTCTATTGTTAAGCAACTCCAAAGGCCCTACGCCTGCTGGATGGTGCAGCGAAGAGCACTTAACTGAGATCGAATCGTGTTTAACAAAGTTGAACCACCCAGCGTTGGTTTTTTGCCATCATCACCCTGTGCCAATCAATGGCTATTTAGACAAGCATATTTTGGAAAATGGCAGTCAGTTGCTGAATGTGTTGGTCGAGAGCGATAAAGTGGGCGCGGTATTTCACGGTCATGTGCATCATGAGTACCGGCAAAAATTCAGAGAGCTCGATGTATTTGCCACACCAGCGACCTCCATTCAGTTTACAAAGCACACCAATGATTGGCAGCAGCAAGACTTAGGCCCAGGGTTTCGGCTTATTCATATTAATGAGGATGCGTTTAGCACAGAGGTTATATGGCTAAACGGGTAATTTATGTTCATGGTTTTAATAGCTCGGGGTTGTCGGCTAAGGCACAGCAATTTGGACGATGGCTAAGAGAACAAAAACTGCAATGTGAGTATATTACGCCATGCTTACATTTTGACCCGCGTGTTGCTATTCATCAGCTTGACGCATTGATTGATGATAATACGGGGTTGCTTGGTAGCTCATTGGGTGGATTTTATGCGACCTACTTGTCGCAAACGCATAAAATTCCAGCGGTTGTTATCAATCCGGCGGTAAGGCCCTTTGAATTATTAGCAGATTATTTGGGGCCACAGTATAATCCTTATCAGCAAGTGCATTACACTTTGGGTATGCAACACGTGCAAGCATTGCAGCTGTTGTACTTAGCAGAACTAGAAAAGCCACAATTGTTGTTACTTTTGCAGCAAATGGGCGATGAAGTGCTACCGTTCCAACAAGCGCTAGAATATTATAAGTCATGCCAGCAACGTATCGATTTTGCTGGTGATCATAGTTTTATGGACTTTCATCGTTACTTTGACACGGTTGTCAATTTTCTTAAAATCACGTAAAACAAAACGAATTAAATAAAAAGAATCTATCTATGAGCGAGCAAAACTATAACGCCGAAGCCATTGAGGTTTTAAATGGCCTAGAGCCTGTAAAACGTCGTCCCGGCATGTACACAGATACCACTCGACCTAACCACCTAGGACAAGAGGTGATAGATAACAGTGTCGATGAAGCGCTCGCTGGACACGCAACTAAAATTGATGTGATTTTGCATGAAGATAACTCTTTAGAAGTCATTGACGATGGCCGTGGTATGCCCGTCGACATTCACCCTGAAGAAGGGTTACCAGGTGTGGAGCTGATTTTAACTAAGCTGCATGCTGGTGGTAAATTCTCCAATAAAAACTACCAGTTTTCGGGGGGGTTGCATGGGGTCGGTATTTCCGTCGTGAACGCATTATCGAGTCGTGTAGAGATCACGGTAAAGCGTGACGGCCAAGTATATGAAATGGCGTTTGAGCACGGCGATAAAGTGCAAGACCTTGAAGTGACAGGTACGGTAGGCAAACGCAATACTGGAACTTCGGTACACTTTTGGCCAGATGCCAGTTACTTTGACTCAGCAAACTTCTCTTTAGTTAAGTTAAATCATAACTTAAAAGCCAAAGCGGTGCTTTGCCCAGGCCTTCGCATTCGTTTCATCAATAAGCAAAGCAAAGAAACCCAAGAGTGGTGCTATGAAGCAGGCCTTGAAGATTACCTCAAAGACAGTGCGCAAGGTTATGAAGTTTTGCCGAAAAGTCCATTTACTGGCAGCTTTAGCGGTTCAACGGAAGGCGTAGATTGGGCATTACACTGGTTGCCTGAAGGCGGAGAGTCAATCACTGAAAGCTATGTAAACTTGATCCCAACTGCACAAGGCGGTACTCATGTTAATGGCTTAAGACAGGGCTTACTTGAGGCCATGCGTGAATTTTGTGAATTCCGTAACTTATTACCCAGAGGTGTAAAGTTAACACCCGAGGACATTTGGGATAAGTGTAGCTATGTTTTGTCGGTGAAGATGCAAGATCCGCAATTTGCTGGTCAAACCAAAGAAAAGCTATCTTCACGCTCTTGCGCCACCTTTGTTTCTGGCATTGTAAAAGATGCCTTCAGTTTATGGCTGAATGAACACACGGATACCGCAGAATTACTTGCCGAATTGTGTATCAGTAATGCACAAAAACGCATGCGTGCCGCGAAAAAAGTGGTACGTAAAAAAGTCACTTCAGGACCTGCTTTACCGGGTAAACTGACTGACTGTTCAGGCAGCGAAACTGAACGTTCAGAGCTATTTTTGGTGGAAGGTGACTCTGCGGGTGGCTCGGCAAAACAAGCACGTGATAGAGAGTTTCAAGCCATCATGCCGCTTCGCGGTAAAATCTTAAATACTTGGGAAGTCGAGTCGGGGCAAATTTTGGCCTCTCAAGAAGTGCATGATATTTCGGTTGCTTTGGGCATTGATCCTGACTCAGAAGATTTATCCGGTTTGCGCTATGGCAAAGTATGTATTCTTGCCGATGCGGACTCCGATGGACTGCACATTGCCACTTTGCTGTGTGCTTTGTTCGTGCGTCATTTCCCAGCACTTGTTACCCAAGGGCATGTGTATGTTGCAATGCCACCGCTGTTTAGAATCGATGTGGGTAAAGAAGTGTATTACGCGCTAGATGAAGACGAGAAAAAGGGCGTGCTTGATAGAATTGAAGCGGAGAAAAAACGCGGCAAGGTCAACGTTCAGCGCTTTAAAGGATTGGGTGAAATGAACCCATTACAGCTGCGTGAAACCACCATGGACCCGAACACCCGTCGTTTGGTGCAATTGACGCTCGACGAGCAGGAACACACGTTGGAAATGATGGACATGTTGTTAGCTAAAAAGCGCTCTGGTGACCGTAAAGAGTGGCTTGAGATGCATGGCGACAAAGCACAGGTCGAGGTGTAGTCTCATGACGCGAACAATGATCGCCTTATGTATTTCCATATTACCTTTTTTTGGACATGCCGATGCGTTGTTAGAACGCCTCGCTTTGCCCAAAGGTTATGAAATTAGTTACTTTGCTCAGAATGTTGAAAACGCACGGCAGTTAGCCGTATCGAAATCGGGCGTAGTGTATGTGGGGTCGCGAAAAGCGGGCAATGTGTATGCCTTGATTGATAATAATCAAGATGGTGTGGCAGATAGAAAAATTACACTTGCACAAGGGCTCACGATGCCCTCGGGCTTAGCGCTTCATAATGGCGATTTATATGTTGCCGAAGTACACCGCATCATTCGCTTTAAAAGTATTGATAAACAGCTACCGAAACCAAGCTATGAAGTCATATTTGATGGCTTACCGAGCGCGCGTCATCACGGTTGGAAGTTTATTCGTTTTGCCGACAATGGCGAGTTACTCATACCCGTTGGTGTGCCCTGTAATGTGTGTGCTGAAGATGACAAATTTGGGCGTATTTTTTCACTGAACTTGCAAAGCAAACAACTGACAACTGTAGCGCAAGGTGTGCGTAACTCTGTTGGCTTTGACATTAATCCACAAAGTGGTGCGCTGTGGTTCTCAGATAATGGCCGCGACATGATGGGGGATGATATTCCGCCGGATGAAATCAACCGCGTGAGTGTGGAAGGCGAGCATTTTGGTTTTCCATATGTACATGGCGGCAGTGTATTAGACCCTGAATTTGCTAAGGAAAAAACGCTGGCCGACATGCAAAAATACAGCATGCCCAAGCTTGCTCTACAGGCACATGTTGCGCCATTAGGCATTCATTTTTATCGTGGCAAACAGTTTGCTAAGGACATGCATAATAAGCTGTTTGTGGCGGAACACGGCTCATGGAATCGTAGCAAAAAAGTGGGCTATCGGGTCATGATGGCGACCATTAAAGAAGGTGAAATCACCGCTTATGAGCCGTTTATTACAGGTTTTTTAGATAAAGAACAAACCTTAGGTCGTCCGGTTGCATTTGCAGAACTGGCAGATGGCAGCTTGCTGGTATCGGATGATTATGCCAATGCGGTTTACCGCGTTCGCTATAACAATAAATAGGGTGTTACATGACTGATCCTCAAACCTTGTCTTTACAGGGGATTGAACAACAAACGATGGGGCGTTTTACCGAAGACGCCTATCTAAATTACTCCATGTACGTGATCATGGACCGTGCACTGCCTCACATTGGCGATGGTTTAAAGCCGGTGCAACGTCGTATCGTGTACGCCATGAGTGAGCTGGGCTTATCGGCCGCCGCTAAATACAAAAAGTCAGCTCGTACCGTGGGTGACGTGTTGGGTAAATATCACCCGCACGGTGACAGTGCCTGTTACGAAGCTATGGTGTTGATGGCACAGCCTTTCTCTTACCGTTATCCTCTGGTTGACGGCCAAGGTAACTGGGGTGCTGCGGACGATCCAAAATCATTTGCGGCGATGCGTTATACCGAAGCGCGTTTATCTAAGTTCTCTGAAGTGCTGCTTAAAGAATTAGGGCAAGGCACCGTTGATTGGATCCCGAACTTCGACGGTACTATGGATGAACCTAAAGTGCTGCCATCACGCTTGCCACATATTTTGCTCAATGGTGTTACTGGTATTGCGGTGGGGATGGCCACCGATATTCCGCCACATAATGTGAGAGAATTGGCAACAGCTTGCTGCATGCTGCTAGATCAGCCCAAAACTTCTTTGCAAGAATTATTGGAAGTGGTGCAAGCGCCAGATTATCCAACGGATGCAGAGATCATCACCGCGAAGTCGGATATTCAAAAGATCTACACCACGGGTCGTGGCTCTATCAAAATGCGTGCTGTATATACAGAAGAGCAGGGCGATATCGTGATCACGGCTTTGCCACATCAATGTTCTGGCGCAAAAGTGTTAGAGCAAATAGCCGCGCAAATGACTGCGAAAAAGCTGCCTATGGTAGCGGATTTACGGGATGAATCCGATCACGAAAATCCAACACGTATTGTGATAGTACCGCGCTCTAACCGCGTGAAACTTGAGCCTTTGATGGCGCACTTATTTGCTACAACCGACCTTGAAAAAAGTTATCGTGTTAACCTGAATATGATTGGCCTAGATGGCCGTCCACAGGTGAAAGACTTACAACAAATTCTATCTGAGTGGCTGGTATTCCGTCGCGAAACGGTGCGCCGTCGTTTGCAATATCGCTTAGATAAAGTATTGGCACGATTGCATATTTTAGAAGGCTTAATGATTGCCTTTTTAAATATTGACGAAGTTATTGCGATTATTCGCAATGAAGATAAACCAAAAGAAGAGCTCATGGCGCGTTTTGGCTTATCTGATAAACAAGCCGAAGCCATTCTTGATTTAAAACTACGCCACTTGGCCAAGTTAGAAGAAGAGAAAATTCGTGGTGAGCAAGATGAGCTCAGTGCCGAACGTGATAAGTTAGAACTGACTTTAGGTTCAGAGCGTCGCATGTCGACGTTAATGAAAAAAGAAATCCAAGAAGCCGCCGAGCTTTATGGTGATGAGCGTCGCTCTCCAGTGATTGAGCGCTCTGAAGCTAAAGCACTGAGTGAAAAAGACTTAATTCCATCAGAGTCAGTCACGGTCGTGTTATCAGACAAGGGTTGGGCACGGGTTGCCAAAGGCCATGATATTGATGCGGAAGGTCTAAGCTATCGCTCTGGCGATAGTTACAAAGCATCGGCAAAAGGTAAGAGCAATCAACCTGCGGTCTTCTTGGATACCTCAGGGCGTGCCTTTGCCACTGAAGCGCACAGCTTACCGTCGGCGCGAAGCCAAGGTGAGCCTATGACAGGGCGCTTTAACCTGGCTCCAGGCTGTAACTTTGAGCATGTGGTGATGGGCGATGAGAAAACCTTATACTTGATGGCAACCGACGGTGGCTATGGCTTTATCACCGAGTTTAATGACTTAGTGAGCAAAAACAAAAATGGTAAGGCATTAGTGAGCGTACCAAAAGGTGCAGAGCTCATGGCACCCATCACAGTCAACGATGTTGCTACTGACATGTGTATGGCGATTTCAAACGAAGGCCGCATGTTACTGTTCCCACTGCGTGATTTACCAAAACTTGGCAAAGGTAAAGGTAATAAGATTATTTCCATCCCAAGTGCCAAAGTACAAGCCCGCGAAGAGTTTGTAAAAGTACTCGCTTGTGTACCTGAAGGTAGCTCAGTTACCCTGCATGCAGGTAAGCGTAAACTCACACTCAAGCCAAGTGATTTAGAACATTACTATGGCGAACGTGGCCGCCGTGGTAACAAGTTACCCCGTGGTTTGCAGCGAGTGGATGAGTATGAGATTGAAGCACGCAAGAATGCTCTGCAAAGTGATGAAGTGTTAAGTGAATCTGCTGACGATTAACTGACGCTAGATTTGTCGCTACTCAGTTAAGATGTCAGCTGAGTAGCGTTTTTGAGATGGCTGCACTAATATGTGAATCTTTAGACCTTGGCTGACACATTTCTGTATATTTATAATGTGTTAGTTGAGGTTTTAAATGAATAGAAAAGAAGAACAAGAAGTTAGGCGTAAGCTTAAGATATTAAGTCACGCAAAAGAAATCAGAAACGTTAGTAAAACCTGTCGCTATTGGGGGATATCCAGAGATACGTTTTATCGTTGGAGAAAAGATTATGCAGCTAAAGGAGAAGCAGGGTTAATCAACTCAAAGCCATGCCCTGAAAATCCAGCCGTTCGCGTTGACCCAATCATCGAAGAGAAAATTTTATATCTGCGTAAAAACTATCATTTTGGACAAGCTAAAATTAGTTGGTATTTAGCGCGCTATCATGGACTTAAAGTCTCTATATCAGGCGTTTATAGCGTGTTTTGTAGGCATGGCCTTAACCGCCTACCCCAGAACTTGAGAACACGGCAAGTTAAGTCGGTAAAGCGATACGAGAAACAAGTCCCGGGACACCATGTTCAAGTTGATGTTAAGTTTCTTACCTTCAAAGATAAATCGGGCAGGAAGGTTCGTAGATTCCAATATACGGCTATCGACGATGCTACACGTATAAGAGCATTAAAAGTCTACGAAAAACACAACCAAGCATGTGCTATCGACTTTATTGATTACGTTGTTGGTAAGTTTCCCTTCCGCATTAAAATGATACGCACAGATAATGGCCATGAATTCCAATCTAAGTTTCATTGGCACTGCGAAGATCTGGGAATGCAGCATGTGTATATCAAGCCTGCTAGTCCTAACCTCAATGGTAAAGTTGAACGTTCTCACCTAACCGATAAACGAGAGTTTTATCAGTTATTAAACTATAAAGGAGACGTTGATTTAGAGGCCAAATTGGCTGAGTGGGAGGCGTTTTACAACTACCATAGGCCGCAGGTGGCTTGAAAGGAAAAACGCCGTATGAGATTCTAGTTTCGAAAATGAGAGCCTAGTTATGGCTTGTCAGCCGAGGTTTCGAGACCCACAACTAATAAATTGCTAAAATTGACTGTAGTTGAGTTTCAAATAAAGGTGTCAACCTGTCGCTTACCTGTGATTAATAAAGCTGCTTTCTCTTTATATAAATCAAAAGTGTCTTTCGATGTAAAATTATCGAGCGTATTTAAAATCTCTTTCATATAAGAAGCTGAGGTCGTGTGATCCTCACGCATTGGTTGCGCTTTAGCTTTTTCATCCGCACTGTCTGATTGAGAAGAAAAATACGCAAGGATGTCAATTTTCTTATTAGGGTCAACATTACCACCACCAAAAGAAAGCACTTCAAGTGTACCCTCTAAATCAAGTAAGTTTTCCCTTTCTTTAGAGATAATAGGATTTCCAGACTTGCCTACTTGGGTTGTTCCATCATTACCATATTGGCTTGCATATTCCCTGTGCATTTCATTAACGCTCTGAACAAGGCTATGCAATTCATTTAAACTCATATTCGAGAAGTCGAGATCTTCGTTTTGAAAAATTTGTTCATAGGCGCTGCCTTTCACTAAATCTAAATCAAAATCTTGTCGCTGATTGTTGGAGTTATCATCGTTCACGTCGACTTTAGGGCTATTTTCTTCATTAACTGTGCTGTTTGTTTGAGTGCTTTTTGATACATCATTATTCGCATGAGCAAATTGCGTATTGTGTGTGTTGATATGAATTTTCATAAAGATCCTTTTTAAACATGTTTTTGATTGTATCGGCACCATTTTAGAAAGCTTAACGGTCGTAAAGAACAGCCTATGAATAAATAGCTCATAAGCTGTATTGGTATACTTTAATTAACCACCCGATCTGACCTCGTATTTGATGCCGCCATATGTTTTTGAGCTCGATGTGGTCAAGTTTTCAACTTGCCAATAATATCTACCAGTTTGGTATATTGAAGTCGAAACCGCCACACTATAGCCACCAGCAACGCGTTGACCGTTACTATCGACCAGTGTCACTTTGAAGTCATGCCCTTCATAGTTTCTTAAAATGGCAAAACCATATCTGTGACAATTACCACCATCGTGGTCAAAGCTTGCGATGGTACGGGTATCACCTAACTTGATACTGGTGTATCGAGTGTACACCGTAGCACTACAACGTTCATATGCGCTGGTTGAAAGTTCACCACGACTGTTCGCTTCAAACTCCATTATAGAATTAAATGCAGCTTCTTGATCATGTGCGGTTTGTACTTGAGTCTGAAGTTCTGATGAAGCGGCCTCATTCGCACTGAGTGCACTAAAAGAAAGGCTAGTAGCAGCGATCATCACTGCTGGAAGGATACCGTTGAGTTTCATAACTTATATTCCTTATAAAATTATAATTAAATTGTTTTTTTAATTAGCTATAAATTTATAGCCTTTTAAAAGTACGTTACTATTTAATGTGGATCAACTATTAATATATTTTTATCTATTTTGGTTTTGTGATAATGTTTAATGAGTGTTTTTGAAATGTGAAAAAGGTTTTATTATATTGCTTTTCGGGTAGTTAAGCGTACATTTATTAAGCTTGGTGTTTTTTTTGATAGGTTAGAAAATGAATATAGAATGACACCCACCAACTTACCCACTATCTAGCTTAACTCTTCCACTAGGTTTACATTTTTGGTCGAATTCTCAAGTTTAGCTTTAATCTCTTCAAGGGTTTTCTTAGAAAGTACTTTCGTGAGCAATGAAAAATAAGTTTTAGATTGCCAAACCTCAGGGTCTCCAACGACAAAAATATTTTCTTTAGCTCTAGTGAGAGCAACATTTAGCAAATTTGGCTTACTTGCTGCCCAAATTGCGCCTCCTTCGTTATCAGGATCACACCCCAAAACAAATATAACAGTTTTGTTTTCTTTTCCCTGAAAAGTATGCACAGTGCCAACATGATTACGCTTCCACTTATAGTACTCTTTTCTGTTCCAATTGGTTAACTCACAAATTTGATTTAAGTGAGTGTCCATATAAGCTGATAATTCCTGTTTTACTGCTTTAAAAGGGCTAATAATGTATACTTCTGATAGTGATCCATTTATCTTTGCAATATTCAACAATAGCTCCAAGGTATCGTGCCCAAGCTCATGTTTATACTGTTTCTTGGTACAACTTCCTTTTGATACTAACCAATAGTTTTCACCTAAAGCAGCATGCTCCTTAGCAACAATTTTTTCATTTTTCAAACCATGGATCATTCTGCCTTCATAAGCTATTTGATTGGCAGTTGTAAACATAGGTTCAATACAGCGTCGATGCACCCATAGCGGAATACCAACCCAAATTTTTTCTTCCATGACATTCAATTCACATCCATATTGGTTAGCTCGATCACTAATTTGTTGTACAGAATTTAGCTGAGGGTTCCATAGATTTTGTTCATCGCCTAGATGAACTTTGCATACTGCTTCGACTATTGGTGGTGGCGTTGTAAATACAGGTTCTATTTGTAATGGGTCTCCAACTACGATAACTCTCTTTGCCATCCAAATACCACCAACAGCTGCTTGGGGGACGGATTGTCCAGCTTCATCAATTAGTAACCAACCTAAATCACCAGCACGAAGTGACTTAAACATTCTCCCTAATGAAGCGAACAAGGGCTTAAGGCGTTTTTCGCAGTCCTTAAGCCAGTCTTCCGCCAAATACCTGATTATTAAGACGCTTTTTTCTGCCTGTGGGTCGATATGTTCGTTTTTAATTTCAAGCTTGAGCTTGGCAGCTTCAAGACGGCTTCATGAAGAGAAACATCGGGGTATTTCCCAATGGCTATTTCTCTGCGTTTTTTATGGATGGTGTAACGTAAAACCCAGAAGGCGCTTCTTTCCTTACTGAGCCTGATATATAGGCCATCTCCGATTGAGTGATAGCCTATTTTTCCGTTTTTAATTAGAGCCTTAATTTGTTGAGCGTTAAGTTTCTCAGCTATATCATGCCTTTACTTAGAAAGTGATGGCAGATTTTCTAATTTTGGTGCAGATTTTTACTTTTCGCAAAATCTGCCACCATTTCTGCCATCATTTTTTCATTACAAAGAGCAATTCTGGGCAACAGGTTGAAACACGTAAAACTTATAACTTTAAGGTTTTAAAGGCTATTTTAACGCTCAGAAACAGCCTGAAACATTACTCGATGTTTTGGATCTGTTCGCGCATTTGCTCAATCAAAACCTTTAATTCAACGGCTGCGTTGGTGATCTCGGTGTTGATTGATTTAGACGCGAGTGTGTTTGATTCACGGTTGAACTCTTGCATCATAAAGTCTAAACGACGGCCGCAGGCGCCGCCTTTTTTCAAGATTTTGTGCGTTTCTTTGACGTGTGATTTCAAGCGGTCAAGCTCTTCAGCCACGTCCTGTTTTTGGGCAAGGTAAATCAGTTCTTGCTCAAGGCGCGTTTCGTCAATTTCTGCTTTCAACTCTTCAAGTTTTGCAGTGAGTTTTTCGCGCTGCCATTTGCTCACTTCAGGCATATGGCCTTCAACAATGGCTACTTGCTCTACAATTGCATCTAGGCGAGTAGTGATCATGGTTTCGAGGTTTGCACCTTCGGAAGCACGGGCGGCTTTAAAGTCTTCAACAAGCTCGTCAAAGCCTTTTAAAAGCTCGCTGTTAACGGTATCTAAATCAACTTCTTGGGCTTCCATGACACCTGGCCAGCGTAAAATATCTACCGGGTTGATGTCGCCTTGGCTGTGTTGCTGCACCCATTTGGCGCTTTTGATTAGCTGCTCTGCGAGTGTTTCGTTAATAGATAATTCGCCAACATGAGCTGGGTTGGCGGTAAACTTTAAATACACTTCTACTTTACCGCGCTGCAAGTGTTTGCGCAGGCGTTCACGTACAACGGGCTCCATGGCACGGAATTGTTCAGGTGCGCGGATAAAGGTTTCTAGGTAACGCTGGTTAACCGAGCGAATTTCCCAAACCCCAGTGCCCCATTCACCTTTTACTTCTCGGCGTGCGTAGGCGGTCATACTATGGATCATGTAAAGTTCCTAATCTAATAACAAAATTGGCTGGCGCCATTATAGCTTATAAAGCGCGCAAGGCGACAGCCCCATTATTTATCAAATTTACACCGTGATACCACAACTATTTATCGTGTAACGCATGGCATCGTGTCCATTGAGCCTTTATAATAGGCAAAACTTTGAATTGAGGGGAACGTGGATGCGTCCAAGCGAAAGAACAGCAAACCAAATTAGACCTGTAACATTTACTCGTAACTACACAATGCACGCTGAAGGCTCAGTGTTAGTGGAGTTTGGAAACACCAAAGTATTGTGCACCGCGACTGTTGAAGCGGGCGTACCGCGTTTTATGAAAGGTCAAGGTAAGGGCTGGATCACCGCTGAATATGGCATGTTACCGCGTTCTACCCATACACGTAACAATCGCGAGGCTGCCAAAGGCAAGCAAGGCGGTCGTACCATGGAGATCCAGCGTTTAATTGCTCGTGCACTGCGTGCTGCGGTTGATTTAAAAGCGCTTGGCGAAAATACCATTACTATTGATTGTGATGTACTACAAGCTGACGGTGGTACACGTACGGCGTCTATCAGTGGTGCTTGTGTGGCCTTGGTTGATGCGCTAACGCATATGCGTACCAAAGGTATGATCAATACAAACCCGCTTAAGTTTATGATTGCGGCAATTTCAGTGGGCGTATACAACGGTGAAGCCATCACTGATCTTGAGTATTTAGAAGACTCTGAAGCTGAAACTGATATGAACGTGATCATGACTGAAACAGGCAAATTGATTGAAGTGCAAGGTACAGCAGAAGGTGAACCGTTCTCGTTTGATGAGCTAGACGATTTATTAGCACTAGCGAAGCACTCAATTCGCGAAATCATTGACTTGCAAAAGAAAGCACTTGCATAAGATTGGCTCGTAAAGGTTTAAGTAGGTAACACATGAAAGCATATCAAAAAGAGTTTATTGAATTTGCCCTTGAAAAGCAGGTGCTTAAGTTTGGCGAGTTTACTTTAAAGTCAGGTCGTACAAGCCCTTATTTTTTCAACGCAGGTTTGTTTAATACCGGTCGTGATTTAGCACGTTTAGGTCGCTTTTATGCTGCAGCATTGGAAGATGCAGGCATTGAGTACGATGTGCTGTTTGGACCAGCTTATAAAGGCATTCCAATTGCTACCACAACAGCCGTGGCGCTTGCGGATCATTACAATAAAGACGTACCTTATTGCTTTAACCGCAAAGAGAAAAAGCAACACGGAGAAGGTGGTTCCTTAGTTGGCTCGGCACTAGAAGGCCGCATTATGCTGGTGGATGATGTGATCACGGCGGGTACTGCTATTCGTGAGTCAATGGAGATCATTGCAGCAGCGGGTGCTGACTTGTCAGGTGTATTGATTGCGCTAGACCGCCAAGAAAAAGGTAAAGCAGAGCTTTCTGCTATTCAAGAGGTTGAACGCGATTTTAATACCCAAGTGGTGTCAATTGTGAAGCTGGCAGATTTAATCACTTACCTTGAAGAGCAAGGTGGTATGAGTGAGCATCTTGAAGCGGTGAAAGCATACCGTGACCAATATGGTGTAGCGTAAATCACACACTAAAATGATAGAAAATGCCAGTTTTAGACTGGCATTTTTTTTATCCAGTTTTGGCAATGGCTACTCATAATAAGTTCATTCGCAAGAGGCTATTATTGCCAAACTAGCATGGCTGTTTTGCGAAGGTGGGATTGGTTAATTGCCTATAAATTTGGCATAGTAAGCAGCCTGCTAACGCAGTATTGATTTTTACAAGGCACATTATTTTCATGGTCAATCAGCAAAAAGAACAAAAACATATACATATTTTAGGTATTTGCGGCACCTTTATGGGTGGTATTGCAGCCATTGCGCAGGCACTTGGCTATAGGGTGACGGGGTCAGATCAAAATGTATATCCACCAATGAGCACGCAATTAGAGTCTTTGGGGATTGAGCTCACCTCGGGTTACGACCCAACGCAACTCGAACCTGTGCCCGATGTGGTGGTGATTGGCAATGCCATGAGTCGTGGCAATCCTTGTGTCGAATACGTATTGGAAAACCGTATCCCTTACACTTCGGGACCAGAATGGTTGAAGCATAACTTGTTGCAAGATGCTTGGGTACTGGCTGTGGCTGGTACGCACGGAAAAACCACAACCGCGAGTATGCTCGCTTGGGTGTTGGAATATGCGGGATTGCGCCCGGGCTTTTTAATTGGTGGTATTGTGCAAAATTTTGGGGTATCGGCACGAGTCAGTGATACGCCATTTTTTGTGATTGAAGCGGATGAATACGATACGGCGTTTTTTGACAAACGTAGTAAGTTTGTACACTACTTACCCCGTACCTTGGTAATGAATAATTTAGAGTTTGATCATGCCGATATTTTCAAAGATCTTGAGGCCATTCAAACTCAATTTAACCATTTAATTCGCACCTTGCCGAGTCAAGGCAAAGCCATTTACCCAGCTGATGATAAAGCGTTAGTGGATGTTGTAAAGCGCGGTTTTTGGAGCCTACAAGAAACCTTAAATGGTGATTGGACGTATAAGTTACTCAAGCAAGACGGCTCACAATTTGAGGTGTATCTGCAAGGACAACTCGAAGGTATCGTGAATTGGGATACGATCGGTGAGCACAATGTCAAAAATGCCATCATGACCATCGCTGCTGCGCGTCATGTGGGTATTCCTGTAGCAGTGAGCATAGATGCGTTAGCCGAGTTTAAATCACCGAAACGTAGAATGGAGTTGCTCGGTGAGGTTAATGGTGTGCGAGTGTATGATGATTTTGCGCACCATCCAACGGCGATTAAAACAACTCTGGCCGGACTCAAAGCCAAAGTCGGCGATGAACCGGTTATTGCAATTTTAGAACCACGCTCAAATACCATGAAAATGGGCGTGCATCAGCATACTTTGCTCGACTCTTTAGTACAGGCCGATGAGGCATATTTGTTTGAGCCTCAAGGCTTAGGTTGGTCGTTAAAAGAGCAAGCGAATAAAGCGGGCAGAGCATGCTTTGATAGCACTGATGAGATCATCGCAAAAGTGTGCGCCAAGGCACAACCGGGGCAGCATATTCTGATCATGAGTAATGGGGGTTTTGAAGGATTACACCAAAAGTTGTTGAGTGCGCTACAGACGAACTCTTAGTTAATAGAATTTAATCCAAGGCGAACATGTGAATAAATTTAAACCGGCAATCACTTTAGCATTTAGTGGGGCTTCTGGTGCACCCTATGGTTTGCGCCTACTCGAAGTGTTAGTGGCGATGAACTATCAAGTGTTTGTATTGATATCAAGTGCTGCGCGAGTGGTACTTGATACCGAGTCAAACATTAAGTTATCTGGCAATGAGCAAAAAGCGACAGAGCAATTAACTGCTTTATATAACGCGAAGCCTGAACAAATTAAAGTATTTGGCAAAGACAATTGGTTCAGCCCTGTGGCATCGGGTTCAGCTGCGCCTAAAAAAATGGTGGTGTGTCCGTGCAGTGCTGGCAGTGTGTCGGCGATTGCGATGGGGGCTTCTGATAATCTCCTTGAGCGTGCTGCCGATGTAGTGATCAAAGAGCGCGGGCAGCTTATTTTGGTACCCAGAGAAACCCCATTTAGCTCTATTCATCTAGAGAACATGCTAAAGCTAAGCCAGCTGGGTGTAACGATTATGCCCGCAGCACCGGGGTTTTATCATCAGCCGCAGTCGATTGAAGATCTAGTCGATTTTATGGCGGCAAGAATTCTAGATCATTTAAATATTGAGCATACCTTAACCAACCGTTGGGGTTATGGAGAACAACAATAACATGACAATTGCATTGAATATTCAAGGCTTAAAAAAAGTCTATAAAAACGGTGTTGAAGCTGTAAAAGGCATTGACCTACAAGTAGAGCAAGGTGATTTTTTCGCACTTCTTGGGCCAAACGGTGCGGGCAAGTCAACAACGATTGGCGTAATTGCTTCTTTGGTCAATAAAACGCAAGGCAGTGTTGAAGTGTTTGGCCACAGCATAGATACCGCATTGGAAGATGCTAAATCAGAGTTGGGTTTGGTACCGCAGGAGTTTAACTTTAGTCAATTTGAAACATTAAACCAGATACTTGTTAATCAAGCCGGTTATTATGGCGTACCACGCAGTGTGGCCCATGAGCGTGCAGAAAAATACCTAAAGCAGCTGGGTTTATTTGATAAAAAAGACAAACAAGCACGCACTTTATCTGGCGGTATGAAACGTCGTTTGATGATTGCGCGTGCCTTAATGCATGAGCCTAAACTACTTATTCTGGATGAACCAACGGCAGGCGTTGATATAGAGCTGCGTCGCTCCATGTGGGATTTTTTACGTGAAATCAACCAGCAAGGCGTGACCATTATTCTCACCACCCACTACCTTGAAGAAGCAGAACTGCTGTGTAAAAACATTGCCATCATTGATAAAGGTATCATTGTAGAAAACACCACCATCAAAGCGTTATTAGCAAAGCTGGCTAAAGAAACCTTTGTGCTTGATTTAAAAGCCCCCATACAACCTATAGTGCTCGATGGTTATCAGTTTAAGATGGTAGATGACCACACTATTGAGGTTGAAGTGGCCAAGTCTCAAGGTCTCAATGAAGTGTTCACACAGCTCACGGCACAAGGCAATTCAGTGTTGAGTATGCGTAATAAAGCCAATCGTTTAGAAGAGTTATTTGTTGGGTTATTAGAACAAGGGCGAGCATCATGAGTATTACCCGTTACGGCGTCGCATTAAAAAGTATTTGGATAAAAGAGTGTATTCGCTTTTTACGTATTTGGGTGCAAACCTTAGTGCCGCCAGCGATCACCATGACATTGTATTTTGTTATTTTTGGTAGCTTAATCGGCTCTCGCATTGGCGAAATGGGCGGGTTTAGTTACATGGAGTTTATCGTGCCGGGTTTGATCATGATGTCGGTGATCACCAACTCCTATTCCAATGTAGCCTCTAGCTTTTATTCTACTAAGTTCCAAAAAAGTATTGAGGAGTTGTTAGTTGCACCTGTGCCAAACTATATTATTGTATTAGGCTACATGGGCGGTGGTATGGCTCGAGGTATGTTGGTTGGCCTCATTGTTACCTTGGTATCACTGTTTTTTGTTGATATTCAAATCCATAATCTGGGCGTGATCATCGCGACGGTGATTTTAACCTCTGCGGTGTTTGCATTAGGAGGCCTAATTAATGCGGTGTTTGCCAATAGTTTTGATGACATCAGTATTATTCCCACCTTTGTGTTGACGCCTCTGACCTATCTGGGCGGAGTATTTTACTCCATTACGTTGTTGCCTGAATTTTGGCAAGGTGTGTCGCAAATCAATCCCATCATCTACATGGTGAATGCATTTAGATTTGGCTTTTTAGGTGTGTCAGATATCAACATTTATGTGGCATTTACGGTATTATTGGCGTTTATTATTGTGTTATTTACCTTGGCGCTGAATTTGATACGCCGAGGTGTAGGGTTACGTCATTAATGAGTGAAGCCAATTCAAGAAGCATTGTATCAAACCAAACGAGCTTGCATGACAAGCTCGATGAGGTGGTGAATAAACATTTGCAAGCAGAGTTTAAAAAGCCTATCGCACAGCATACGCAAGCCGCATTTGAGGAAGTGAATGCACGTGTACAGGCGTTTAACGGTCCAATTATTCTCGACTCCTGTTGCGGGGTGGGTGAAAGTACCGCTAACTTGGCGAAGTTGCATCCTGATGCTTTGATCATTGGGATTGATAAGTCATCGCATCGTTTGGATAAACATGATGTGGAATATAAGCAAACAGAGGCTGGTCAGTATATTTTGGTGCAAGCCGATTTAAACGATTTTTGGCGTTTGGCAGTCGAGGCCAAGTGGCAACCTACCCACCACTATTTGCTTTACCCAAACCCTTGGCCTAAGTCTAAGCATTTGCAGCGACGCTGGCATGGTGCGGCAGTCTTTCCATTTATCGTCAAATTAGGTGGTCAATTGGAAGTACGTAGTAATTGGGATATTTACGTCAAAGAGTTTGCAAGGGCCTTACAATTAGCAGGCTTTCCCACTCCCGTATCACCGTATCATAGCGATACGGCGATAACGCCTTTTGAGCGAAAGTATTGGGCCAGCGGCCAATCAAGCACGCGTTTGGTTGTGCAGCTGTCTTAACCTTGCTGTGTGAGCATATACCTGTGAGAGGCTGTTAGTCTGTGCCTCTCTCTACCTTAAGTTTTTATATTATCGGCCGCACTTTCCTTTAATTAATCGCTGCTAGAGTATATCTGGCGTCATTCTTGAGATTAGCGTATGAGTTTGACTGCCAACGCTCTTTTGTTTTTCAAACATATTACACTGCGACCCTGCGCTTTATACCCACAAAAAGAGAGCCGTGATACCTGTTAACTATACTGGCAATGCTTGCTAAATGTTGCTAATTAGGCGAAGTGTTCTATCTTTCAGTTGTAATAAAAGTTTCATACTTTAGGGATCAAAGCATATGAAGAGTATCAGTGCAAAACTGTTATCAGGGGTTGGCCTTGGTTTCATCTTACTGCTAGTTGGCGCGATGTTAGTGGTGAAGTCTATCCAGAATATCGCGGTTGAACTAGATGACCTGATCCATGAGGAGTTAGTTGCTAGGCAACAGGTTAACCTTGTCCTAGATAACTTCAAAACCCAAGTACAAGAATGGAAAAATGTGCTCATTCGCGGCCATGATAATGAACAGCGTACTAAATATTGGCAACGGTTTGCAAAAAAAGAAGCTGAAATTCAAGATAACGTCACAAAGCTTGTTCGAAGCCCATATTTACCAACTGATTTTGTCGACAAACTAAAGCTGTTTCAGCAGACACATCTGATTTTAGGCGAACAATATCGTGTTGGTATGCAAGTGTTTGAAAACGCCAATTATGATACACAAGCGGGTGATAGGGCGGTACAAGGTATAGACAGAGAAGCAAGTAAGTTACTGCTGTCATTATCGGGTAACATTAACGCTTTGGTAAATACCCGCTCTAGTTACTTAACTGACAAAAAAGATCGTTATATCTTTCTTAGTATATTGAGTTTGCTTATTTTGGCTGGAGTGACCTTAGGTTTAATGACTCGCTTTATTCAGCAGCTGATCACTAAACCAATCGAGCAAGCTTCTGGGTTCTCACAAAAAATAGCACAAGGTAATCTAGACAATGAGATAGAAGGCTATGAGGGCGATGAGATAGGCCGGCTATTAGCTAATTTAGGTGAAATGCAATCCAATCTACATGCTATGACAAGCGATTTACAGCAACAAGCGCTTGAGAATGGCCGTATTAAATACGCGCTAGATAATGTAGCTGCGCCCGTTTTATTATGCGATGCAGAGCAAGTTGTCATTTATGCTAACCAGCAATGCCAACACCTGTTGAATGTGTATCAAAATGAGTTGAATGTTCCCAACTGTGTACTCCATCAACCTTTAGTTCCTGCACTAGCTACTAAACACAACACTCACCAAGAGCAGCAAAGTGAATGGGAATGGGTAGAATCTGGCGTGGTATTAAATGTGGTGGCAAGCCCAGTGGCAGATGAGCAAGGTAAATGCTTAGGAACAGTTTATGAGTTTTCTGATTTAACACAAATGCGCTCGGCTGAAGAGCAGGTTAAGTCTATTATTGATTCGGCAGTTCAAGGTCAGCTATCAGCACGGCTCTGCGTTGATGGATACTCGGGATTTATGATGACCCTTGCCATTGGCATTAATCAGATGCTGGATGCTGTAGTGCTACCAATTCGGCAAACCAAGGAATATTTAAACCAAATTGCCAAAGGCAAGGTGCCAACCAAAATTGAAGGGGCTTACAACGGGGAACTAGCCGAAATTAAACTTGCCCTAGAAACTTCAACTAAAGCCATTAATCGTTTAATTGAAGATACCAACTTAATTGTGACGTCTGCAAAAAGGGGGCATTTATCTACCCGTGCAGATACCGCCGCTCATGAGGGGGACTTTCAAAAAATTGTCGCTGGACTTAACTTAACGCTAGAAGCATTGTCTACGCCAATTGAGCTTACCAGCGTGTATTTAGATCAAATTGCCAAAGGGCAGTTGCCAGATGAGATAAGCAACGCGTATCAAGGTGACTTGGTTAATATTAAATCGAGTTTAGTCTCTTGTATAGAGACCATCAAAACCATGCTCAATGATACCAGCATGCTAGCTGAAGCGGCAAGCTATGGGGACCTGCATCAAAGAGCTAACCTCGAGAAACATCAAGGAGTGTACGCTGATATTGTCAGTGCTATTAATCAAACATTAGATGCAATAGAGCAACCATTGGAAGAGTGTATTTATGTCATGAATGGCTTGGCACAGGGGAATTTAACACGCCAAGTTGAGCATGACTATGAAGGAGAGTTTGCTAAGTTAAAAAGCGCTGTCAACTCTAGTGTGAAGCAGCTAGAGCAGATGGTGATTCAGTTATTGAATATGTCGGATATTATCAAAGACTCGGCACACCATATCTATGATGAAATTGCGGATCTGAGTGAGCGTTCTGCATCGCAAGCTGCCTCAGTAGAGGAAACCACAGTATCCATGGGGGAGATCACAGACACAGTGAACAGCAATTCCGCGACGGCACAATCCGCCAGTAGTTTGGCGCAAGATATCAGCAAGCAGGCTGAGCAAGGTGGAAGGCTAATCAATGAAACTGTGAGTGCGATGCAGGCAATTAGTGACAGCTCGCGAGAAATCTCAAATGTCATAGAGGTTATCGATTCAATGGCATTTCAAACTAACCTATTGGCACTGAATGCCTCGGTAGAAGCTGCAAGAGCTGGTGAAAAAGGTAGAGGGTTTGCCGTTGTTGCCGCCGAAGTACGTGATTTGTCGCAGCGCAGTGCGAGTGCTTCAAAAGATATTGCCAGCTTACTCAAAGAAAGCGCCGACAAAGTGGAACAGGGAATGAGTTTAGTCACACAATCTGGACAAACGCTCACTGAAATTGTCGGTAATATAAAAATACTGGCGAGCAAAATGGGTGATATTGCCCAAGCGAGCAGTGAACAGTCTAGTGGCGTGGCACAGATCAATATTGCTGTTCAGCAACTTGATGGTTCTATTCAGAAAAATAACAGTTTGGTTGAAAACACTACTACAGCCAGTGTATTTTTAATGGATAAAGCGAATGAGCTAAAACAGCTTATGGCTGTGTTTGAGGCTGAGTCAGATGCTGTTGATGACTCATCCACTGCACTGCAAGTTGTCAATTAACGGTCACATCAACGATGGAAGTGTAAATTAGCGCCCAGCTGGGCGCTGCATTACTTAAGCACGCGTTTGGTTGTCCAGTTGGGGTAAATGTGTGCAAAGGTGTGGGGTGGCTTTTGCAATGTAGTTGCCCTGCACTAAATCTACCCCAGCATCGGCTAAGCTATCAAGCTGCTCTTGAGACTCAACGCCTTCAACCAGCAACAAAATGCGTTTATTGCTACACAGCTTGGCAATGTGCTGAATAAACTCAAAGACTTGCTGGTCATCCGCAATATGGTAAACAATGGTTTTATCCAGCAAGATCATATCAATGTTTAGCTTCATCACCCGGCTAACTGTGAGTAAGCCACTGCTTACGGCATTGATCAATACCTTTACGCCCTTGCTTTTAAGTACGTTAATACAGACCGCCATAGCATTGAAATTATCCAACACATCCTTTTCGTCTAGTTCAAAGGTGATCAGCTGTGGTTGCGGATAGCGCCTTAGTTCTTGGTCTATAAAGTCCAAAAGATGTGGATCCGTTGCGTCTTGATAGCTCAGTTTTACACTCCACGGCGTGCTGCTTTTTCTAAACCGATTGATACATTGGGTGAGTATATTACGAGTCAACTGACCTTGTAGGCGCGATTGCCTCACCACTTCACTAAAGCTTTCGGCTTTTAAAATAGCCCCTTGTTCTGTGATGACCCTCGGGCTACAAGTGTGTTGCACTATCTGCCTTGTTTTGGGGTTTACGCGTGGGGTGAAATAGGTGACCACGCGATCACTGGCAAATGCGTCTTGTAATATATTGGCAATCGCGAGGTGATTTTTTTGTTTTAGTCTGGCATCTTGGCTATCCACGTTAAACAAGCAGATCAGCTGTTGATTTTGCATCGCTTGTCGGCAGGCAATAGAGGCGTTCTCCAGTAGCAAAGACTTATTCCCCGTGGCGATACCTGCATGTAGCTGAATGTATAAGTGTGGTTTAGTTAAAATTGGTGTGGTGGTTGGAAACTCCGAAATTATCTTACTTAAGTATGCTTCGCCTTCTTTTGCATCACTCATGATCACCAATTTTGACGTAGCGAGGCGATAGACCTGATTAGGTGCAGTGAGCTGTTTGAAGTGCGCCATGACTTTTTGTAACACGAGATCGCCCACATGAGTCCCATAGAAGCTGATGATGTCTTCCAGTTCATTCACCCAAACAATTGCTAGACTCAGGTGCTGGTCCTGCTTGTCATTGAGATCACGTTCTAAAGCTACTCGATTGGCGAATCCGGTTCGCGCGTCTGTACACATCGACTTTCTGTAAAGCTGTAAATATAGAGCTGCGACGAGTACTGCGATAAAAAAGAAGAAGCTCGCAGTGAGTGTTGCTCTAGTCACACTTTCTTGTAGCAATGAATCGACTTTATCGATAGTGATATCTGCACCACTGATATACACAGTGCCATTAGAGGATATATAAGGGACGAATATGCTTTTGAACAGACCCCATTTATCTTCAGAGGTCTCGAATACGGGCTCTGTGGAACTGAATGCGGCTTTATTAATCGCTGTTGCTTCTAAATACGGGTCGAATAGCTGGGTGATGCGGCCCTGCTTTAAATCTATTTTTGTGTAACTAGAAGCGGTAAAGCGCACATAGGGAGGATCGTAAATCATGGTGTAGACGTATTCTACACCCAGAGCTTGTGCCAATGTTGTAAGCTGTTCACTGTTCTTTAAATATCTTTCTTCACCGATAGTGGTGAGATTATCATGATAGTGTTCACCTAATATGAGTTGCGCACTTTTTGCTGCATGTAGCAGTTGCTTATCAATATCTTCCATAATTGCATCACGCGTATACTTGTACGTATATGCGACGTAGCCAACTAAGCTTGCGAAAAAAAGGGCAAACCCAATCAAAGACCATGTTGTAGCAGAGGTCTTTCTATACATAACCATCCTTATATTAGTGTGTTCCCGAATTTTAAACTCTGTTCAAGTGGTTGCAAAGTGCATACACGTACAAAAGTGTAACCAAGTTTAGCGACTTTTAAATACCTAGGCACATTTAAAGTAAATTTAGCAAGTTATACATTAAAGTGTCATACCTAAGTGGGGCAAATCTTTATTTTTCAGTGAACAATAGAAGACATTCCAGTAAACTTGCAGTAAAGTTAGCCATTTCGAAATAACAAGCTCAGGGCGGGTATTCGCCGTCCGTTAAAACATTGGGTAATGTAATGGGTCCAAAGCGTTGTGCTGTCGCTTCTGAAGAAAGTTTAATGCGTATTTTTACGGTGCCAGAAGCGCCTGACTCGACTCTAAGTAAAATAGAGTTGGAGATTTCAAATAATCTAGCGGGGTTTTTGAACGAAAACATAGCCGCAGTTGAAAAGCCTTTACATGAAATTGAGAAGGACTTTCAATCGGCTGTGATCCCAGAAGAGCCGATGTTTGTTTCTGACTATGCCCAAGATATTATGGAGCAGTTGGTTGCACATTCAGTGCACACTGCTGCGCCGAGCTTTATTGGTCACATGACCTCGGCCTTACCACATTTCGTACTACCGCTTTCCAAACTGATGGTCGGGCTAAATCAGAACCTCGTCAAAATAGAAACCTCTAAAGCATTTACACCGCTGGAAAGGCAAGTACTTGGGATGATGCATCATCTTGCATATGGCGCATCAGATGCGTTTTATGATAAATGGATGCATAGCGCGAGTACTTCACTGGGGGCGTTTTGCTCCGGTGGTACGATTGCCAATATTACCGCGCTCTGGATTGCGCGAAATCGTCTTTTAAAAGCCGACGGTGAATTTAAGGGGATTGCTGCACAAGGGGTTGTGGCTGCGATGTTGCACTACGGTTATAAAGGGTTGGCAGTATTAGTATCGGAGCGTGGTCACTATTCGTTGGGTAAAGCCGCCGATGTATTGGGGCTGGGTCGCGATAATTTTGTGGCCATAGAAACTGACGGTAATAACAAAGTCAATGTGCAAAAAATGCGTGAAAAAGCCAAAGAGCTTGAATCACAAGGCATAAAAGTGATGGCTTTGGTTGGTGTAGCCGGCACCACGGAAACTGGTAACATCGATCCATTACACGAAATGGCTGATCTAAGCGACGAGTTAGGCTGCCACTTCCATGTTGATGCCGCCTGGGGTGGGGCGACATTACTTTCGGGTAATCACAGACATTTACTCGATGGCGTTGAGCGTGCTGACTCCATCACAATAGATGCACATAAACAAATGTATGTACCGATGGGCGCAGGGTTGGTTCTGTTTAAAGATCCCGCTGCGTCAGATGCGATTGAACACCACGCAGAGTATATTTTACGTAAAGGTTCAAAAGATTTAGGCAGCCATACGTTAGAGGGGAGTCGCCCTGGTATGGCCATGTTGGTTCACGCTTGTTTGCAAGTGATAGGTCGCAAAGGCTATGAAATGCTCATTGATAAAGGCATTGAAAAGGCGAGATATTTTGCGCAGCTGATTGAGCAAGACCCTGATTTTGAACTTATCTCAGAGCCTGAGCTATGTTTGCTTACCTATCGATATGTGCCAGCGCAAATCAAGCAGGTTATTGAAAAGGCAAGTGAGCAGGAACGCATTGATATTTATGCTGCGCTGAATCGTTTTACGGCGAGCATGCAAAAGCGGCAACGTGAAGCCGGTATTTCTTTTGTTTCACGTACGCGTTTAACGCCTGCTCAATATGACAATCAACCAACCGTTGTGTTTAGAGTTGTGCTGGCTAACCCACTTACTTCGGACCATATTCTGAAAAGTATATTGGAAGAGCAAAAAGCGCTCGCTAAAACTGACCCTGTATTCAAAAAGTATCTGGCGAAATACATGAACTAATATAATTTCATCAAGGTTTTTAAACTTTTTGTATATAAACTATTAGCTACTTGTTCCTTCTTTTAGGTATTATACTGGTATAGAGCACATGGCTCAGCAGTGACAATTAGTTGGAATACAGCGGCATTATATGTTTATTGACCTTGGTGAAGTGACTCAGCGCTTAAGAAGGATGAGCTCTGAAGAGTTAGATGTATCGGGACATTATCAAAGCTTTCTATTCGATCTTATTACCGAAGGTAAAAGAACCTTAGGTGTTGACCAAGTATCCGTCTGGTTATTTGATGATCTGGACTGCCCTACGAAGCTGATCAACGTCGCACATACGGAATGGCGAGACAACACGCATTTAGACGAGCCTCCAGTGCTATTTTGCGACGATTTCCCTAATTACTTTAAAGCGATTACCTCTGGCATATCGATAGATGCGTCTAACGCTGTTACTGATCCGCGTACCTCAGAATTTACCACTGATTACTTAGAACCAAACAACATTACCGAAATGCTGGATACCGTTATTTTCAAAAATGGTATCCCCCATGGGGTGGTGTGTTTTGAAGGGTCAAGCCAAGCGCGAGAGTGGCAAGGCGCAGAAATTGCGTATGCTGAGATGATGGCCGACTGTTGTAGCCGTCGTATCTTGGTCAGTGAGCTATCTGAACTTCAAGCGCAATTAACCACACTTGCCTTTCAAGATGCGTTAACGGGCCTCAAAAACCGCCGTTACTTGATGGATACCGCGCATCGCGAGATCAGCCGTCATATTCGTTATGGTACACAATTAAGTATTGTCATGCTGGACCTTGATCATTTTAAGCGCATAAATGACAGCTACGGGCACGATATTGGTGATGTGGTGTTGAAATCTTTCGCTGATACATGTCAAGAAGTGCTACGTAATGAAGATTGTTTATGTCGCTTAGGTGGCGAAGAATTTATCGTTCTTTTACCTAATACCTCGCCAGAAGGGGCACATGAAGTGGCAGAGCGTCTGCGTATTCATGTAGAAAAATCGCTGATAGAAACCAGTCGGGATTACATTAAAGTGACCGTTAGCTGCGGTGTTGCTCAAGTCGATTTAGGAAAGCCGTTTAGCTATTCATTAAAAATGGTGGATCACGCGGTTTATGACGCTAAAGCGAATGGTAGAAACTGTGTGGTGATGAGTACGCCAAAATAAAAAACGTGTTATTTTGGCGTGATCAGTACAACAACTTTTCCACCAGTCTGCGCTGACTTCCTTCTTTGTATGTGGTGAGGAGGAAGAATTATAAACGCGGCCTGTTGTGCTGATAATTGTTTAACGCTTTTAGCGCATTATAAAGGCCTGCGGCCATGGTAAAGTCGTGCGCCTCGTCGTTGAATGTATCAAGGTGAAGCGCCAATTCGGTTGAACGGTTTCTTAAAATGGTTTGTGAAAGATCGTTATAGACTTGCCTCATTTCCCCCCCTTCGCTGCCAATATTCATATACAAAAAGCTCCCCACCTCCTTGTCAGACAGTACATATTGTTTGGTTGCTTGAGCAGTTTCTCTTGCCGCCCACCAGACTGCTGGACTAAAAGCCATATGGGCTTGAAAGAGATTAGGGCGAGCATGAAAAGTATGCATAACAAACAATCCCGCAATTGAATGGCCAGCAATAACATTAAAGTTGTTAGTTCGGTAACTTTTGTTGATTGCTGGCATTAACTCTGATTGCATAAAATCTAACAGATTTTTTGCTCCACCCCCGGCACCCACTGGGCCTCTTGGGTCTTTATTTACTGTCGGGGCAAAATCACGTATGCGATCGTTGCTGCTAATGCCGACGATGATATGCTCGCTTACGCCTTTAGAAGCATGCAAACGGTGTATTAGCCCGTATACTAGCTCACCATTAAGCTCACCATCCAATACATATAAAACAGGGTAGTTTTTTGTTTTGTTACTGTTATATGAGGTTGGCAAAGCAATGGTCACTTTGGGTGTGTCAGTCATTATTGTCGAGGCGGGGATATCAAAAACTTGAAAATTGGCAGCGTTAACAGCCGTTGATAGCAAACAGAGAATTGCAAAATACATGTTCTTCAAAATGATAATTCCTTGGTATTCCATAAAAGTGGTTTAAGTTTGTATCATTTTTAACAACATTTAAGCAATTGTATTTATAAACAATTAAGTTGAGGTAGAGGTGTTGGGCACTGCAGGCAGAGCTGTTTTGCAAATGTCTTAGCAAATTCCCATTTTTAAAAAGCTAATGCAATGGCATCAGAATACAGTCATTACGGACAATCTAAGCGATCCCAATTCGTATGGCTTCTTTCCAGTCTTTTTGTTTGACTGAATCACTTTTTTGAGCAAGCTCATTGTAAATGTGCATTGCTTTGTAAATGGCTGATTGCGCGAGGACTTGCGCCAGTTTAATATCACTCCTAGCGACAAAAGTTTGGCCATGATGAACTATTTTAGAACGTATTTTGTATATTGCTTTCATATGTTTGGCGGCTGATGACGACATGTTTATATTGGAAACAAAGTTAGCTAAACCCTCAATAATTTTTGTATCACTTACACTGCAAATAGCCTCGATGGCAAATACGAAGGATAGAAACTTTAGAATGTCGTCATCTTCTCTCAATGCTTTAGAAAAGAAGTGTAAACCGTTAAAAAATTTTCCACGGATCTCACACTCCTCTTTTTTATAGCGGTCTAATACAAAGCTAAACAAAGGATCAGTTGTTAATGTAGAAAAATTATTTGAAGACTTGTTAAAAGGGAATACATTACTTGTATTTTGAGGGTGCCTTAAAATTCTCCCTCCTTTCACTGAAAAAATATGCTTAATAGGCGAACGTTTTGTGTTCGTGGGCAACAGGGGGGCTTGCAAATCGTGATATGCCATAAAAAAATCATACTGCCACACGTAGCATCTGGAAGATTTCTGCAAAGCTTTTAATTATAAGGGCTATGCGTGTTTTCCAGAAAAATAGCAAATTCCCACAATTTTTCCCGAAAAAACAAATCGCCTATCGTATTTTCCAGATTTTATAGGAGGCGGCTTCACGTCCTATAAGCTGGATACTTAACCATTTTTCTTGAAGTGATAGACTTTAATCTCATCACCTTGGACTTTCATTGGTGATAATTACTGTTACTCTAGTGTAATGAAGTGATTAATTCTGCATTTATCAGCATGATATTCGAAACTTGTGCCCATTTTCTAATAAGTAATTAGCACAGCAGGGGTCGAACACAGAATTTTGTTAGGTGACTGATCCATAAAAAGGTACAATTGTTGCATTTTATGCTAATGGGAATTTTATGAAATTATGAGAGCATGTCATTTATTGCTTGTATTAACTTGCACGCTACTTATAAGTAGTTGCGGTGGTTCAGGGCAAGAAACTAAAAAAGAACCGGGTGTTACAATGCAAGATGGGTACTCAATATCAATTGACAAAACAGAAGTTGACTTTGTTTACAACTACAGGGATGGAGGTTCAGACGCTATTTTTGTAAATGTGTCCTTTAAAGGTGATGGTGTATTAGTTGGCTACCCAGAAGGCTCAGAACATTTACAAGATTGGCTTACCGTTGAGACTGTCACATCAGATTCTTCAAAAGCGACTTTCAAAATTGATTGGAAATACAATGGCGGGGTGGGGTTTGAATCTGGTGTGTTGAGGTTTGTAACTGGGTCTGTAAAGGAAAAAAAGGAGATTTATACAGACTTAAAGGTTAACTATATTTTTGAGGATGACTTGTCTACATCAGTTGATTTTGTCACTTTAGGGAACGGTTATACTGAAATCGGGCGCTTTAAAAGTACAGGGGGGAGTCCACACAAGTTTGGTGAAGTATTCGAAGTAGAAAGTAATTCTTCTACAGATGAAGTGTTTACAATTGAGTCTTATGGCTTAGAGTGGGAGATAAAGAGCTCTCAACCATGGTTAAAGTATAGTAGTGTTCATCGTTATGGTTCAAAGCGTGAGGACGTTTTTCTTACCATTGATTCTCAATATGCCAGAATTGGAGACAATGCAGGTGAAATCATTATTGAGAGCTTGGATGGAACTAAAAAGCACTCTGTGCAAGTTAATGTTTATCTTGATGAACCTGAAACTTATGTATCTTTAGAAGATTACACTAAGAGTTTGGAATTTGATGGATTTGAAGGAGAGGTTCTTAAAACACAGAATTTTGGGTTGTGTTTTTTCAATGAATTTGAAAATGGCCCTTTCATTTTTGAAGCCGAGATAGAGCAAATATCTGGATTATCATTAGTAAAAAGTTCATATGATATGGGGACACAGTGTAGTACTTATTATCTGGAGATGGATACAACTCAGTATACTCTGCCGTTCGAAAGTGAAGAGTTAGTTATTAACGCTTTATTTCCTGGAAAGAAAGTAGCTTACAAGCGGGATTTACAAGTGTCCGTTGATGAAGTTAAGTTAGGCTTATCTCATTACTCGGCTAACCACACGATAGCTAAAGGAGAGAAAAGCAAGGCTTCTTTTGTTGTTCAGGCTACAGCGGGTGACATCTCTGAATTTAGCATAACAACTCCCCAACATTGGGTTACTTTTGAGGTAAAAGGCAGTACTGTTGAGTATGAAATTAATACCGAAAAGTTAGATTTAGGGCAACATTCAGGGAAAGCCTATATACAAAGCGGTAACTCTCAGCTGATATTTAATATTAATGCTTCTATCGTAGATAAACTAGATGAGAGAAGCTATTTTCAAATTGACGCTAGAGAAGCAACCTCAAGAGGTTATTTAAATGATATTTTAATAAGCCTTTCTAAAACACAACCAGTGGTGTTTACTTTGTACAAGAATATTCTCAGTAATGATAATGAGGGAGTTTTTTCTGTTAACTATTTAAGTGGTGAAATTGAAAAGCTCAACTTGGGTGAAAACATAACTGTTGTTTCCTTTGCTGTTTCTCAAAGCGGTGAAGATATATATATTCTTGATAGTAAAAATAATGAACTTCTAACGTATTCAATATCAAAAGGTGAAGTTGTAAAAAAACTGGAGCTAGAAAATGTTAGTGATTTAGCGGTTGTTGTGCCTTTTACGCATTTTGGTGTTGAGTATGTTCAAATTGGCTATCAAGGTGTTTACGACACATCAAGCTGGAAAAAAATATCTGATTACGTAGGTTTTAAGAGCGAAAAAGTTGCTCCAAATGGGAGTTATTATATAGGTGACTATGGTGCTAGACGCTTGATCTATAGGGAGAGTAAAAAAAAGTTTGACTCTGAATCTTTGGGGCATACTAGTTATTACGAGTATGGATTTTCACATGACTCTTCAAAAGTTTTATCTGGTAGTTATGGAAATTCAAATACACCGCTATACATTTACAATATACAGAATGAAGAGCTTGTCAATGAACGAGAGATAAGTCCTTATACTCAACAAGCTATATTTAACTCTCTAGGTGACTTAATAGTACATAAAGATACGTCATATGACAAAGAGCGTTTAGTTGTTATTAATAAAGATAATAATGTTATAAATGAAATCTTTTTCAAAGATGTTGAACCTCTTTACTATCACAGTATATACAATGTTGAGGTCTTGTCAGTGAGTCCAGATGGATTGAAAATTTTAGTTTTCTCAGATAATGGGTTTATTCATATTTTTAATACGTATCAAGAACAATGAAAAAATCATAAATCTTAGTCACGTTAGGTTGGCATAAGTGAAGTGTTACTGCTTTCAATGGTATGTTTATAAACTTTGGATGATGTGGCGTCGCTATTAATCCAACTGACCACAGGCAATAAGGCATAAAAACGCGAGTGTGTAGGTACTCGCGTTTTTTATTTATTTAAATATCAACATACTATTGTCCACTTCCCCGTCAGTGAGACACCTGTAAACTAGAGTTTTCTAACTTTGCCCGGTAAGCTGCTGGCGGCAGATCACCGAGACTTTC
>NZ_JBSVEM010000024.1:0-71179 GCF_056312285.1 Pseudoalteromonas sp. ABE4_541 | reverse complement strand
TTCGCTCATAGTCGTTAATACTTAGCACTATAGCGCAAGGTGAAGTAAGCAACCTTCACTGTTGTCGAGAGACTCTCTCATTCTCTGAGCGCTTTATGGTCAGTCTCTCTGCCTTTGTTAAACTGGCTCACTTCACCTTGCGCAAAAGGAATGCCATCGCTTCGCGCTGTGTCATTAAACTTTTGCACCTTACTTGCGCAAAAGGAATGTAAGCGCTACGCGCTTTGTTATCAGACTCTTACACCTTAGTTGGAAGGTGCCTTCGGCTTTTCCAACCTACCAGGTCATTCTTTTTCGTAGGTTGGCATAAGGTGCGAAGCGCCGCTATCCGACAATGAGAAATAAGCATCTTCACTGTTGCTGCGAGACTCTCTCAGTCCTTCTGGATTTCGCGCTCTGTCACTAAACTTTTGCACGCGAAAAGGCAACGATCTCACTGTGTTCGCTGTTGTTAACCTTTGACATCCTACTTGCAAAAAAAAACCGACAATCAAGTCGGTTTTAATGTTATTTAAGTCGCTACTATTTGCCGGCATTCATCTGTTCAATAAATCTATTTGAGTCTTCAATTGAGCGATTCATGTCATTGATCAGCGATTGTATATCCGTTTGCAGGCTTTTGAATTCTCCTCGGATTGCGGCAATTGCTTGGGCGTTTAAATTGTGTTTTAAATACAGTACATTGTCTTTAAGCGATGCAAGAACTGGCTGCATTTTACTCTCGCTGTTGCGCATAGAGCGCAATAATTTATCGAGTTGACGCTGAGTCTGCTTTAGCTTTTTTTCACTTTCTCGTTTGAGTTTGTTGCTAGAGTATTGCTCTAATTCATCTTGCCATTCGTCAAACAAGGCTTGAGCAACATCTTCTACTTTGTTGATGTTACTACTGACTTCCTCGGCAGCTGCTAAGCTAGATTCGTAATCATCATTGAGTTGTTCATAAGCAGATTGAAGTTCTCCACCATCAAAATTGATAAGTGTACTTAATCGCTCCAGTGCAGACTGGAACTCTTGCTGTGATTCTTGTTGAGATTCCTTCGTTTCTTCTACTTTACTGACCAATATATCTCTTTTATGGATCCCCACTTTCTCCATTGCTGAGTAGTAAGCAGTTTGGCATCCTGTTAGTGCTGTCAGAAGTATTACGGCTAGTGTCAAACGTTTCATATTAGACCTATTTCCTATGCATGTGCTGTAAATTATGTAGGTGATTGCTATGATGTGCAAAGTGTTTTTGAAATATCAGGCGTGTATGAACGTTCATTTATCTGACTTATCTAGCAAAGTTAAACAACTTATATTGATACAGCCGAAGTGGTGGAACTATTATCTCAAGCGCTGTAGTGAAGACCAAATTACAGTCAATGCTGGATATTTAGCCTATGTTACTTTGCTTTCATTGGTTCCGTTAATTGCGGTGGGTGTTGCAATATTTTCAGCGTTTCCAGGGTTTGAAAGCACTCGTATCTCAATTGAGAACTTTATTTTTAATAATTTTGTGCCAACGTCTACAGATTCTATTAAGTCTCATATTAGTGCCTTTACGGGGAATGCCAATCAGATGACCGCAGTCGGGATTGGCTTTCTAGCGGCAATTGCATTACTACTGATCCGAAATGTAGATGCGGCGCTAAATCGTATCTGGCGAGTGGAAAAAAAGCGGCCAGTCATGATTTCGTTTGCTATTTACTGGATGGTGCTTACGTTAGGACCAGTTTTGTTGGGCGCAAGCATTGGCGTTACTTCGTATATTGTTTCTCTAGTGGCATTTGCAGATCAAGGGATCCCAGGCTTTAGTGGCTTCTTATTGAAGCTGCTGCCGTATGGTATTTCTATGGTGGGCTTTATTATGCTCTATACTTTAGTGCCTAATACACGCGTTTCGTTTCGTGCTGCGATACCTGGGGCTTTGTTTGCTGCAATGTTATTTGAGCTTTCAAAAAAGGGTTTTGCAGCTTATATCAGTCACTTCCCATCATATGAAGTGATCTATGGCGCGTTAGCGACGGTACCTATTTTATTTGTTTGGGTTTACCTCTCATGGGTTGTCGTTCTACTTGGGGCGGAATTTACGGTGTGTTTAGGTGAGCGAGAGCCGTGGTTTATTGGAGAGCCGGAGCATGAGGGTAGGTCAAATATAATTAATTGATAGATAGAGGTGACGATGACACAAGGGTATATCACTGGTGCTGCGCTTAGAAGCTACCATTTACCGGTTGGGAATGGTCACCAAATTCATGTTGAAGAGTATGGCTGTGAGTATGGGATCCCCTTGATTGTTAATCATGGCGGGCCAGGTTGTGGTCTCAATGTTGATGCAGCGCATTACTTCAACCCTAAACGCTATCGTATCATTTTATTCAGCCAGCGTGGTTGCGGTGACTCTACTCCTTATGAAGTAAAAAACAATACCCCTGAACATCTAGTCGGCGATATTTTAACATTACTTGATCACCTTGAGATTAAACAGGCTGTGATGGCGGGAGGATCTTGGGGGGCTACTTTGAGCCTACTGTTTACGCATCGCTACCCTGAACGTGTTAAAGGTCTAGTCCTCTGGGCTAGTTTTTTAGCAACCCAGCAAGATCTTAACTGGATATATTCCGCTAATGGGGCCGGAGCACAGTTTTATCCAGAAAGTTATCAAGCCTTTAGCCAAGGCTTACACCATGTTGAAGACATTCTTGCCTACTACAGAAATGCACTGTTTAGTGATGATGAGTTGCTGCAGCATAAAGCCGCACAGCATTGGCATGATTGGGATAGACAAATTACGCTCGCAGCTGCTCTTAGCCGTTACCACCTAGAGCAAGTGAGCTGTGTGACACAGCAAGCTAAGCTCATGAATCACTACTTTTCGCCACAACTATTCCAGCAATTGAGTGGTTTGGATCGACCGATTGAAGCGCTTAAGCGTATTCCGACTTGGTTTATTCATGGTCGTCATGATCTCGTTTGTCGATTTGCGCCTATTCAACATTTGGCGCAAGAGTTGGGGGCACAGCTTTATATCTTAGATGGTCTTGGTCACAGTGGTGCCAGTGAGGCATACTTTGACGCTATTCGTCGAGCTGCAGACTTATTAGCTTGTAAGCTACATATTTAAATAGTACTGCTTTTCCCTTATAGTGAGGCCCAGTTTAGAGCAATACATGAGGCGCACGTGCAAGGCTTAATACAAAGAGTTACACAGGCTAAGGTTGAAGTGGAAGGGGAGATTGTTGGAGAAATTCAACAAGGCATTTTATTGCTCTTGGGCGTTGAGAAGCAAGATACGGATGACCATGTAGCAAAGCTACTTCATAAAGTGACTAATTACCGTATCTTTACAGATCTTGATGGTAAAATGAATCTAAGTCTAAAAGATATTGGCGGTGAGTTATTGGTGGTTTCTCAGTTCACGCTTGCAGCGGATACCAAAAAAGGCATGCGACCGAGTTTTTCATCAGCGGCCACACCAGAACAGGCCCAACAGCTTTATAGGTTATTTGTTGCTCAGGCGGAAATGTTGGGAATAAAAGTAGCAACAGGACAGTTCGCTGCTGATATGCAGGTGTCGCTTTGTAATGATGGTCCAGTTACTTTTAATTTAAGTGTTTAGCGTTTTACTGCAATGATATGATTTGCGTAATCTGGGACAGCCTCAATTTGAGGCTTTTTACCAAAGTTAGTAATAAGCAAATGCTCTAAACGCTGAAGTTGTGATTCATGTTCGGACAAAAAGTTGATAAACAACCAGCCATTAGTATTAAGTGCCGCACGAAGTAACCGATAGAAGGGGTGCTGAAATAAAAAGAGTGGTGCATCAAATTCGCTAAATAAATCCAAAATGATCCAGTCGTACTTTTGTTCAGCGTTGAGTGCGGTATCTGCATCCATACAAGCAACAGAGCAGCCTTGTTCAGCGCTAAAATATTTCTTATAGCAGTGCACGATGTCTGGGTTGTTATCTACAGATAAAACGCGACAATCGGGATAAACTGCTTGCAAGTAATCTCTGATCGCACCACCACCCAAACCTAATTCCAAAACTTGTTGTGGCGCACTAATATTCTGCCAAATTTTCGCAAGTACTTGTAAGTGAGGAAAAAGTAGGTGCTCCGGGTGGTTTCTTTCCACTACAGATTGTAAGGTGTCATTGATCAATAACCAGCGCAAGGTACTGTCTTGTCTAACTTGAATGCTGACGTTGCCGTGTTTATGCCAGTAAAGTAAATGGCCCAACTGGTGGCTTTGTTGCACAAACTGGTTAGCGATCGTGCCGCTGGCAGTCACAAAATTATGCATAGTAACATCAGCATAGACCAACATTGGTGTAATGCCACAATGTTTAGCATTTTTTACACTTAAAAACAGCCTTCTACTAATAGAGTATGTTCAGATCGAGAGATTTTTAGTAAGGTCCAACATATATCACCAAGAATAATGAATAACAGGAGTGTATATGTTTAAGGTTAGTTCACCTCAGAGTAGTGAAGATTGGTTGGCGTATTATCAACTACGTTGGCAAGTGCTACGCGCTCCATGGGGGCAACCAAGAGGCTCTGAACAGGATGATTTAGAGCAAGACTCAGAACACTTATACATTAAAAATAACGAAGGTGAGGTACTCGCGGTAGCACGTTTACACTTTAACACGCAACAGCAAGCACAAGTGCGCTACATGGCAGTGGTCGAAGCGCATCGCGGCAAACACTTAGGCAGCCGATTGTTACACGAGCTAGAAAAAAGTGCTTGGCGTCAAAATGCTGAAGAACTTGTGTTATTTGCTCGTGAGCGCGCGTTGGCTTTTTATGAAAGTCATGGTTATCAGGTGGTAGAGAAAGCACATTTGGCGTACGACGATATTCAGCATTGGAAGATGATAAAGCAAAGACCGTCAGAGCCAGGCTGGTTTAGACACCCCGATTGGACCCAAGTTCTTCAAGATACATGGAGAGAGTCAATACCAATTAGCGACGCAATGGGTATTAAGGTAGAGAGTTATACAGATTGGCAGTTTTCAACCAAAGCGGATCTTAAAGCGAATCTGAACTTACATAACTCTATGTTTGCAGGGTCTATATACTCAATGGCGACTTTGACGGGGTGGGGTGCTACTTACTTAGCGCTTAAGGAACAAAATTTAGAAGGCAACATCGTGCTTGCCGATGCCAATATTAAATACTTTAAGCCGTTAACTAACGAGCCTAAAGCAACGGTGTGTATTTCAGAATGTGAAGGCGAGTTGTTGGAGCTCGAAACACACGGCAAAGCCAAATACCTAGTTCCTGTGAGTGTCTATGATCAAGAAACACTGGTGGCAAAATTTGAGGGGACTTTCGTTATTTTAAGATAATGAATACAAGCGAGTGGGGCTTGATTACCTTATCAATCAAGCCCGTACTTTGCTAATTGCTGCACTAACAAAGCGTTATGACCCAGCAGTTCGACACGCTCTTCAAAAGTATCAATCATTTTTTTAACATCACGGTGTTTTTAGCAGCTGGTGTAAATGCCATAAATATGTCGGTACTATTTACACACCCCGCGACTTTGTACTCGTGCCAAACATTTTCTTTTTGTAACGTGTGCTTGGTCGAGTTTTTAGTAAACAAAAAAGCATCAATTCGCCCTTTACTGAGCATTTTCGCACTTCTGCGAATATAGTCTTTATTATATGGCTGGAATACAAACAGGTCTTCGTGGTTTTCTACAAACCAATTCAACTCTTCAATAGAGGTATCGATGGCGATACCTATTTGCATTTTATTGAGCGAGTCAACACCACGATATTGCCATTGATTGTGTGCGTTTGTGATGAAACACATTTCTTGGCTGCCTACAGAGTATTTTGGGTAAAGTAGTTGTGGGGCTTCGGCTTTAGCAGGCGCCAATAATGCATCATGTTTACCAGATAACACATACTTGATAGCCCGTGACCAAGGGAAATACTCAATTTCAAGCTGGTATTCACTTCCCTCGTAGATGGCTTTTATAAAATCAATTACATAGCCCTTTTCTGAGTCAGACGGACAGATCTGTGGGCACCAATCGATCGCTGCGATCTTAATGGTTTTTGCGCTACATACTGTACTCAATAGCAGTGCGATAAAGAGAAGTATTTTGGCCATAGTTGCCTTAATCAACACATTCGTAAATGTGCTAACTTAATTCATTATTGTTTTATTTAAATCTAGCTTAATTGCAGTCCATTAGCTGAGCTTTATCTTACTTTTTTAAGTATTGCCTAGGTGTACAATTGAAAACCTTTTTAAATGCGGTGTTAAATGCAGAGCTCGACTCGAATCCCAGTTGTTCAGCAATCAATTGTTGGCTGTAACCCGCTTCCATCATCTCTACAGCTCTGAGCCCTCTGAGCTTTTGCTTCCATTGACTAAAGTTCATGGCAAAACTTTTATTAAATAGCCGATTGAGTGTGCGTGTTGATGCGCCAACTTCTTCACTCCATTGCTGCAGCGTTTTATCACAACCAGGGTTTGCGTGCAGTTCCGAAATAATAGGATTGAGTCTCGGATCTTGCGTGGAAGGTATAAAGAATGAGCTCGTAGGAGCTGATTCTAACCTATCTATAAACACTTGAATAAATCGCAATTTTCTTGCATCAGGTACATAATTAGGATCCCATCCACAAATCTCTAAAATGATGGCCTTTAACAGATCATCGACATGCAAGAGTTTGGCATCGTGCCCGAGTATATTGATATAGGCTTCATCAATATAAACACTGCGGAAATGCCCGCCGTAGCGACAAAATGTTTCATGGGGTAAGTTGGGCGGCAACCATAAGGCTTGATCTGGTGGGATCACAAAGTTGCCAGCAGGGGTTTTTATGGTCATAACACCGTTACTTGTGTATGCCAGTTGCCCCCAAGTATGGGAGTGTGTGTGCACGTGCTGCCAAGGTGGCATAGTCGAGGCCCTAGGGTAAACGGGCTTACCAAGTGCTTTTAGATTAAATCGAGTCTTTATACTCACCCAGCCTGATTCTGTCTGATTAGATAAATTATCTGTCATATTATTGCCTATTGGTCACGATGAGTTGAGCATACAATGTGTGCACTATTTACTCAACGAGCTTTAAGGGATGAAGATGGAGAAGATTGAATCGCCAACAAAATGGAAAACACCTTTCGGTTTTTTGGCGCTAGCAACGGTCGTTATGGCCTTAACTTTTGCTGCTTGGACTGCCTTGTTAAACAACTTTGCCGTAGAAGCGGCTAGCTTTAATGGTGCAAATATGGGGATGCTGCAGTCTTTGCGAGAGATCCCAGGGTTTTTGGCTTTTACCGCTGTCTTCGTATTGCTGGTATTGACTGAACAAACTTTTGCATTAATAAGTCTGTGTATCCTTTCCATAGGTGTTGCTATTACAGGCTTTTTCCCAAGTGTGTATGGTTTGTATGCTACCACAGTGCTGATGTCTATTGGATTTCATTATTTCGAAACGCTTAATCAGTCTTTGAGTTTGCAGTGGTTTAGTAAAGGCGAGGCGGCAGAAAAACTGGGTCAGTTACTGTCGATAAAATCGATAGCCTCGTTATGCACTTTCGCACTTATCTGGTTAGGAGTCACCTTTTTAAGTGCCAGTTATGAATGGCTGTATGTTGTAACTGGTGGTTTGGGGTTATTAATCACCTTGTTTATGATTAGCGCATTTCCACACTTTAAAGCGCATAGTACGCAGCATAAAAAGCTTGTATTAAGAAAAGAGTATAGCTTGTACTACGTGCTATTGTTTTTTGCGGGGGCACGTAGGCAAATTTTCATGGTGTTCGCTGGATTTCTGATGGTTGAAAAGTTTGGCTTTGACGTCGCGCAAATCACCATGCTGTACATGCTAAACCATATGGTCAATATCTTCGCAGCCCCGGTTATTGGCAAGATGATAGGTCGCATTGGCGAACAAAAAGCACTGACAATTGAATACGGTGGCTTGGCTTTAGTTTTTGTCGGCTACGCATTGGCAGAGTCAGCGACATTTGCTGCCGCACTCTATGTTATCGATCATTTGTTTTTCGCTATGGCGATTGCGCTCAAAACCTACTTTCAAAAAATAGCAAGACCTGAGGATATCGCTGCAACAGCAGGGGTAAGCTTTACCATCAACCACATCGCGGCGGTGGTCATTCCGGCCAGCTTTGGTGTCGTGTGGTTATACGATAAAGCAATGGTGTTTTATTTTGGCGCTATATTGGCGGTGTGCTCTTTGGTGATGAGCCAATTCATCAATGTTCATTTACAGCGTCATCAGGCTAAATTAGCAACTTCTACGTCTTAAATACTATCCAGTCCTGTTTGTGGCTTGCATGTGTTGTAAGCTGCAAACATTTTAAATTTTCTTGTTTTCTCTTTCTAACAATTCTTTTTTGAGATGATCGACAAACATCCGTGTTTTAAGCGGTACAAAGGTTGTTTTGGGGTAGTAAGCCCAAAGCTGTTTGGTAGCAGAGTGTAATTGGGGTAGTACATTCACGAGCGTACCGTTATTAAGCTGTTTTTGAATGTAACTGGCAGAAATAAACATTAGCCCCATGCCTTGAATCGCAGCTTCCAGTATTGAGTCTAAATGGTCGGACACAAAGTTATACTGAGTAAACTCAAACAGTGAGCCGTCAGACAACACGATGTTGCCTTTTTTGTGATAGTAATTACTTAATAACATTTTGTGTGATTTTAGGTCATTGACATTATTAATCGGTGCATGGGTACTTAAATAGCTTGGCGCGGCGAACAGACGCATCTGATAGTCCAATAAACGTGTTCCTTTGTGAGCGGCGGAATCAAAGTCATCATACTGGCGGGTAATAACCAGATCGTGGTGCAGATCGGGTGGTGCACCCGGTGCAAGGACATTGAGTTGAATGGTTATCTTCGGATATCGTGCCAGAAAAGTTTGAATACTTGGCAGTAAAATACTGCTACCGACAGCCAAAGTCGCCGCTATTTTGAGTGTGCCAGCAGGGGCGTTATTAACGACTTGGCTGCGTTCCATAACGCGTTCAAACTGCTCAATTAATGCTTGTGCATCAGGTAAAAAACGGTGTCCTTCCTCGCTTAAATTAACTTGCCGAGTGGTACGTACCAATAAGCTCATACCTAATTGCTTTTCAAGCCAATCAATTCGCTTACTCATCGCAGAAGATGTGATGTTCAAATTTTCTGCAGCTTGTGTGAAGCTATTGTACTGAGCGATGGTTACAAAGCTTTTTACTGCTGTTAGCCAGTCCATAATAAGTTCCTATCACGACGTAATGTTGTGCTGATTACAGTGTTTTTATTCATTAAAGTAAAGTTTATATTAGTGCTTCATAAAATAAATCGTGTGTTGAGTATGCTTGCCTTCGCTATTTTATTGTTGTCTTGCTCGCAATTAGCCAGCCAAATATTTTTGCCAGTTTTACCTCAAATAGCCAAGGACTTGTCGCTTTCGCAAACTTGGAGTCAGATGATGATTGCTGGCTACTTTGTATGTTTAGGGCTATCTCAGCTGATAGTGGGCCCTTTGCGAGATAAGTATGGTGATAGAGTTGTGTTTCTTGTTGGGCAACTCATCTTTGTATTGGGTAGCGTGTGTTGTGCAATCGCCGGTTCTGAATTACTGTTTTCGCTCGGGCGTGTTCTACAAGGGATTGGCGCCGCTTCACCACTTTTAGTCAGTCGCACACTACTTATGGGGGCTTACTCTGGTGCTCAGTTGAAAAATGCGTTAGGTAGTATGTCGGTTGTTGCAAGTTGTGTGGCGATTATATCACCTTGGTTTGGCGGTGCTTTAGCGACTTGGTTTAGTTGGCAATGGTTGGCCTGGGGGTTAGCTGGCTACTTTGTTGCTATCGCGATGTTGGGGTTTTATATTTTGCCTCATAACACAACGGTCGTGACTGTGATTTCTTTGCGCCCTAAAAAACTCATTACGCAGTACCAATCACTGGTTGTTGCGCCTCAATTTATCGCAATTGCGACATTTAAATGGGCGCCTACTTTTATCTATCTTACAGTGCAGTTGTATTACCCTTTTGCGTTGCAGCATTATTTTTCATTATCGCCAGCTCAATTTGGCAGTGTGATGATGTTTCCTATGAGTGGCTTGCTGATAGGTTCAATTGTGAGTAAAAAACTCTTCCAACATTTGAGTGCTGCGTTGGTGATGGCAATTTTTTGGCCGTTACTTATTTTCAGTGGTGCGTGCTTCTTATTTTTACCATTTACACTATTTAATGCGTTACTGGCTTATGGTTGTGTCATGGTGCTATTTGGTGGGTATTTTGCGATTTATATGCAGCTGATCAATCAACAATTTTCAGCATTCGCGGGGAGCGCGAATGCGCTCGCTGGCGCTGTTGAGTTGTTGGTTTTCACCCTTCTAGCTGTGGTTTTTAATGCTTACTTCATTGTCAAACCCATTGATCTGGGTTGGATAATATGGGGTGTTGCAGTTTGTCTCGCGATTGCGTGGTATCGTTTATATATCCCGTGCGACGCCATTCGATATAGGTTTAATTTTGTAAAACATAAAGTTGTAAGGAATAGCTAATGCAGTTTTCAACGCCACGTTTGGCGATGCGTTTAATGGCCATGACAGATTTGCAGGCGAGTTATGCGCATCGTAGCTGCCCACAAACATCACGTTATATTGGTCAACCACTGACTCTAGAGCAAGCTCGTGTCCGTTTAGAAGAAGGCTGTAAGCCTTGGATTGGTGAAGAGCATCAGCGACTTGCGTTGGCTATTACCTTGCGTGGTGAAGGTAAGTTGATAGGGGAATTGATGTTTAAGTACGTGAATAAAGAGAGTTTGGTTGGTGAAATTGGATATCGATTACACAAAGACTACATGGGCCAAGGATTCGCGTTTGAAGCCGTGAGTGCTTTTGTTGAAACACTATTTGAAACGCAAGCAGTCATGAAAATAACAGCGTTATGTGCCACCGACAACACCGCCTCTTGGAAGTTGATGGAAAAATTAGGCATGCAGCGCGAGGGGCTGTTACGCGCTCATTTCTTACTAGAACAACAAAGAGTCGATGCATACAGCTATGGTTTATGTCGATAATAGAGTGAGCAAAAGAAAGGGGAGCAAGCTCCCCTAAATATTAAGGCTTAATAGTGTTTCCCTTCATCGAACAGGGACTTTAGACCATCGGCAAATTGCTTCATTTTTTCTTGCATGGTTTTTTTCATCGTGATCTCAATACTGCCACTGAACACATGACCCTGAATTGTTATTTTAGGACGCTGTGCCGTTGAAGAGTTACTTGAAAGCTGAGTTCGGTTGGTGCCCACATAACCCATAATATTGGTGGTATTGGTAACAACATCAATGTTCTCTGGTACGATGATTTCACCACTACCCAAAACGCATTTGACGTAAATGGTCACCTCGGGATGGGTAAAAATGGCATTCCTAAAATCTAGCTCAATGCTACCTAAGTAATTCGTCAGGTGTATTTCTTTAGGCACAATCCATTCGCCGCTGCGATGATCCGAACTTAAAATGGAGGTGATCTGTAAATTCTGAGTGTTATCCGATGAAGCGGTGAATTTAGGCTGCATACGCGCTTGTTTTTCACTGTGATAGCGGGGATCTGATTGTAGCGGTAAGTCGGCGACCAGAGTTTGTAGCTGATTTTGATCATCGATGCTGTAAGCTTTGTCGAGTCTACGCTCGAACGCATCAGCTGATAGCTCCGCGTGGCTATAGTTTAAAATCAGTTGATCGATTACTTCTTCTCTTACAGTTTCCAGTGGTCTGTCACTCAAAGGCACGGTCATTACGCTATTCCCTGTTGATTATTCTATTTGTAATAAATCATAGCAATTACTGAACCAACTATTTAGTTGTTCTAAATCAAACGCTTGTATTTCTCTTGATAAAGGAGGGTTGTAAAAGTTGCTACTTATTAGCTAAATAGAGTAAGTTTTGGTCAGCAATGCATGGGCGTGAACAGCGCCTTACGGCGCTGTTCTGTCCAGGTTTTAAAGTGCTTTAAAGCGAATAGCAGTACCACCGCTGGTGGCTAGATTAAGCGTTAAAGAGTCTTTTGCGGTTACAACACGCTTAACTATATCGAGATCGTATGGGTTATTTTTCCATTCGGCCTTTTTACCATCTTGATAAATTTGTGCCTCAAAACGTTGGTTTGGCTCTAAAAAGTCGAGTTTTACGGTGATGCTGCGAGCTTGCTCATCGCTTATTGCACCTAAGAACCAATCGTTACCAGAGTAATGTTTATGCTTTTTCTCTTTGCGTGCGAATACGACGTAGTCACCCACTTCACCTGCCAAGGCGATACTTTTTTCCCAATCAGTAGGCACGTCTTTGATGAATTGAAATGCAGCCGGTTTAGCCAAATAGTTTTCAGGTAAGTCTGCCGCCATCTGAATTGGGCTGTATAACACGACATACAGTGCAAGTTGTTTCGCTAAAGTGGTTTGTGGGCGGTTGGTTTTATCGCCTAAACCATTAAAACTCATATCAAAAATACCTGGTGTAAAGTCCATGGGTCCCGATAGCATACGCGTAAATGCAAGCATTGGCGTGTGCTCTGGTGGATTAGGGGGAGTGCCCCATGCGTTAAACTCTTGGCCGCGAGCACCTTCTCGGCTTAACCAGTTAGGATACGTGCGACGTAGTCCAGTATCTTTGATGGGCTCATGGGTATTGATGCTGATCTTGTATTTTGCAGCAAGTTTGACATTGTCTAAGTACTCGTTTGCCATAAACTGTCCATCATGCCATTCAAAGCGTGCAAAGCCTCGTTCATCAATGCGCTTGATGTTACCGCCATCCGCGACATAGCCTGTTTTGACTTGTCGCACATTGGCTTTTTCATAAAGTGCAAAAGCGTCTGCCATTTGTTTTCGATAGTTACTGACATTGCCAGAAGTTTCGTGGTGGCCAATTAAGCGAGCCCCAACTTTTTTGCCGTGTTCACTGATGGCGTTCATATCAAAATCAGGATAGGCCTCGGTGAAGCTAAATACATCGCCATTAAAGAACCAATCGCCATCCCAGCCAGTGTTCCAGCCTTCGACTAATACACCATCAAAGCCATGCTCTGCGGCAAAGCTTAAATAGGCTTTTGTTTGTTCTGTGGTCGCGCCATGTTTTTCACCGCTACCCCAAGTATTTTTGCCGATGTGCATGCCCCACCAAATGCCCAAATATTTGCCTGGTTCAACCCAAGATATATCACCGAGTTTGTTTGGTTCGTTCAGGTTTAAAATTAAATGGGAGTTAAGTAAATCGATGGCTTGGTCGCCAATTTGTATGGTGCGCCAAGGCGTTTTAAATTGACCATTGGTTTTGACACGAATGCCATCTGACCAAGGGGTTAAATCGGCCATAAACGTACCAGGGCGGCGTTGGTTTAACGTCATAGCCGCATAATCAACTAGCGCGGCTTCATGCACGCTGATGTGAACACCATCAGCATTCTTGATGGTAAAAGGAGTATGAACATGATTTGCTTGCTGAAGAGGGGTTGTATTGTAAGTATATTCATAACGATTCCAACCACGTGCAGGGATCCACCAAGCGGTGCTGTTGTGGCTGTCAGCAAAGTTAAATTCGGTTAGTTCTTTGGTGATGAAAAGCGCGTGAGGCTGGTTTACTTCATAGCGAAAGCCTAAACCATCGTTAAATACTCTAACACGTAAGGTATATGCAGCTTTGTGCGTTTTTTTATCGGAAAAAGTCACCGCAAGTTCGTTATGGTGGTCTTCAATTAAACGTGCTTCACCCCAAGGCTGTTGCCATGTTTGCTGCTGATTCGAGGTCGTATTGGCCGTGACCTGTAAGTTATCGCGCATAGCGGGTGCACGCTTGAACTCAAAGCCTAGTTTTGAATCGTTCAGGATGGCTTTATCGCGAAAGCTCACTTGATACTGTGGTTGTGAGTGATTGTCATCAATGGTGAACTTAATTGCGCCATCGGGTGATTGCACGGAGTAACTGGCGGCTTGCAGTGCTGTGCAGCAAAACGCGCTACACAGTATCAAGGTGCTTAAAAAACGCATGGTGATCCCTAAATAGTTGTCATTATGAGTGCTTCTTTAGCATACTTTGGGAGAGGGCAAAGTCTGAACTACTTGCATACGTATTCAATTGAATGAAAATTCAGGTTTATATGGTCTATTCATTAACAAAGTAAGTAACAGCATGGCCTATACTTAACGGCAAATGATATCTATGGAAAGCGCATGAAAAAAATAATGATGTTGCTCTGTTGTCTCAGTGGTTCTAGTCAGGCGTTGGAAGTGTTGCTCACAGATCAGCAAAATCAACCCATCAAAGGCGCAGCGGTTTGGCTGGAGGGGGACAAATGGCCCATCAAACAGACCCTTGCGCCACAAATATTTTCTATGGGGCAAAGAGAGCGAGCGTTTACGCCCCACCTGTTAGTCGTGCCACAGGGCGCGCAGGTTGAGTTCCCAAATTATGATTCTATTTTGCATCATGTCTATTCATTTTCGCAGGCTAAACCATTTGAGCTAAAACTGTATCGTGATAAGCCACAAGCGCCTGTTGGCTTTACACACACGGGGGTGGTTGAGCTTGGCTGCAATATTCATGATTGGATGCTGGGCTATATTTTGGTCGTTAACTCGGGGGTATTTGGCATTAGCGATGAGCAAGGCCGTGTAAAGTTAGAAATGACAAGTTCACAACTAGGCAATGGACAATTACATGTTTGGCATGAGCGTTTTGAGAACCTAAATCAACCAGAGGTGAGCAATTTGACGGTCACGGGCACTGAACAAGTGGTGCGTTATCAAATCAAGCAACCCTTACTCGAAAAATTAGACTTTCTAACGGATGAAACCGATGAATATGAATAAGCGATTGGTTGCGGGGGCGATTACGATTTTCTTTGCTCAAACCGTGCACGCGCAGTCCATGCCTACGCAAATAAAAGGGGCTGTTGATATCAGTGTGACCAATACGTCAGATATGCCTTCTTGGTTGCATCAAGGATGGGGGGTTACAAGGTTTGGTGATAAGGCCAATGCCGTGAATATCAACCGAGGTGTGTTGTCACTGCGCACCGACATAAGCTCCGCTTGGTCAGTCCATGCTGTGGGTCAATATGTGCCTGAACCCAATCATAAATTGGGCATGACTGAGGCATATCTACAATATCAACCGTTATCACAAGGCTACCAGTTTAGCGCCAAAGCGGGTGGTTTCTACCCTCGTATGTCACTAGAAAACCCCGCGACAGGTTGGTCGTCTCCTTACACTTATCATTATTCGGCCCTTAATGCGTGGCTTGGCGAAGAAATCCGCACCTTTGGCGCAGAATTTGAGTTAAAGCGAGCAGCGCGCCGTTTTCGCTCAAAGCATGATGTTAGTTTGATTGGCTCTGTGTTTAAGGGCAATGACCCGGCCGGAACTATTGTTGCCTGGCGAGGGTTCTTACCACACGATAGACAAAGCGTGTTTAACGAGCGAATTGGGTTTGCGCCATTGAGTGCATTGCGCGCGCCGCAGTTGCGTCATCAAAATCAGTATGTTGAACCATTCACTGAGGTGGATGGCCGTTTTGGTTATTATTTGGGCGTGCATTGGAGTTATTTGAAACGGCACACATTGCGTGCTTATTGGTACGATAATAATGGTGATCCGGCGGTCGTAAACTATAAAACCGGCCAATATGCGTGGGATACCAAGTTTTGGAGTTTAGCTTGGCGCAGTAAACTGAGTGTGCAAACGCAATTAATTGTACAAACTATGCTGGGAAATACCGCGATGGGACCAACACGTGGCGTGGATAACGATTTTAACAGTTGGTTTGTGATGCTTAGCCATACTTTTGATGACTATCGGTTAAGCGCTCGAGTCGAACAGTCCAAAGTATTGGATAAAGATCACTGGCAGTTTGATGAAAACGAAAGCCTGACCCGTGGCGCGACGCTCAATGTACAAAAATCATTGTCTGAACACTGGAGTTTAGGTGGCGAGTGGCAGTGGGTAGCATCCGATGCCTATTCGCGCTTGGCCGTTGGTCGTCCGCTTTCACAATATGAGCAAGTTTGGCGTGTGACGGCACAGTACCGCTTTTAATAAAACGCCGCAGGTAAAATTGCGGCGTGTTTATTTTTCATTTTAAAAAGTGGCGAGTTAGTCACATAATCGGTTTAAACCATTCAATGCCGCTACCCGATAAGCTTCCGCCATGGTGGGGTAGTTAAATGTGGTATTCACAAAATACTCGATATTATTGCCCGGTCCCTTTTGTTCCATAATGGCTTGACCGATATGGACAATCTCAGAGGCGCGCTCACCAAAACAATGCACGCCGAGTAGTTCTTTGGTTTCTACATGGAATAGGAGCTTTAGACTACCCACTTCTGTTCCCGTGATCTGTGCGCGGGCAAGGTGCTTAAATTGCGCTCTACCTACTTCATAAGGAATTTTCGCTGCGGTGAGTTGTTGCTCGGTTTTACCCACCGAACTCATCTCAGGAATGGTATAAATGCCCGATGGAATATCAATGATCAACTTATCTGCACACTCGCCATGGGCAATGGCATCGGCGGCGATACGGCCTTGATCAAAGGCAGCACTGGCAAGACTTGGGTAACCTATGACGTCGCCCACTGCGTAGACGTTTTTCACCTCTGTTTGATAGTTTTCGTTTACTTTTAACTGGCCACGTCCATCCGCTTTTAAGCCAACCGCTTCAAGGTTTAAATCTTGGGTGTTACCGGTACGACCATTGGCAAACAAAATACAGTCTGCTTTTACGCGCTTACCCGATTGCAAGTGTAAAACAACACCATCATCGCGCGGCTCTACTTTGGCAAACTCTTCATTGTGGCGAATAACGATGCCACTGTTCCAAAAGTGATAGCTTAACGCGTCAGAGATCTCCGCATCCATGAAAGCAAGTAAGCGATCTCGCGTATTGACTAAGTCAACTTTTGCGCCCAAGCCTTTAAAAATAGAGGCATATTCGCAACCGATGACCCCTGCGCCATAAATTAACACTCGCTGTGGATTATGCTCAAGGCTTAAAATCGTATCGCTGTCGTATACGCGAGGGTGGGAAAAATCAACTTCCGGCGGTCGATAGGGTCTTGACCCCGTGGCAATTACGATGGTTTGTGCGGTGATGATCTCTTGCGAGCCATCCACATGCTCCACTTTGATGGTGTTGGGATCAACAAAGCTGGCATTGCCTTGATACAGGTGAATGCGGTTACGCTCGTAAAAACTGCTGCGTAAATTGGACTGCTTAGAAATCACCGCGCTGGCATGATTCAAAATGTCTTGGAAGGTATGACGTTGGGGTCGTTCGGTAAAGCGATACAGTGGATTGGCTTTGTATTCAATCAAGCGACTAACAGAGTGGCGCAGCGCTTTGGATGGAATTGTACCCCAATGTACACAACCACCACCTACGGCTTCTTGGCGCTCGATCACCGCGACCTTTTTATTACTTTTTGATAGGTTCATCGCGGCCCCTTCACCTCCGGGGCCTGTACCTATGATGATAGCGTCGTATTGAAACGCCTCTTCGACGGATGTTGATTTATGCTTTGGCGTAGCCACGGCCTCTCCTCACTTTGGGTCGAGGCCGTCATATTAACTAAAAGACGGTTTTAACAGCCTCGCATTTAATGCTAACCATGCTTGTTTTTGTGATTGCCAAGCCGCTTCTAATTCCTGATATTGTTTGATCAGTGCCGACTTGTCGTAATGCTCAAGCATGGAGTCTTTTTTTGCTTCTATTAATTGCCTTTGCACTGTGCAAAACGTCTGTAATTTTTTTAGAAGCAATTCATACTCTTGTTGTAACAATGTAAGCTTATCTTGCGCTAAAGGCAATTTTGCAAGGCGTACTTTTGTCTTGAGAAGCAAGGTTTCAGCCTTCGCTTTTTCAATTCGCTCAACGGGTGTGCGTTTTAGCTTTTTCGCTAAGCCTACAGCAGCCATTGCGCGGATCATCCACTTGGTTGGGTCATAGTGATACCAACGAATGCCATTGCGATAGTCACTGGCAAAAATATGATGGAAGTTATGATAACCCTCACCGTACGTGAATAAAGCTAAAAAGCCATTGTCACGGGCGGTGTTTTTCTCGGTGTATGGGCGAGACCCCCAAATGTGTGCGAGTGAATTAATGAAAAAGGTGAAATGCTGGCTCAGTACTAAACGAAGCACCCCTGCTAGCAAAAGCATGCCTAACACTTCAATCCAACCATTGGTGAACAGTAAGCCTAAAGCCAGAGGAATGCCAATATTGGTCAGCAGCACTAATTTTAAATAGTGACGGTGTTGAAACATCACAATCTTGTTGCGTTGTAAATCTCGCGCGTTTGAATAGTCGCCGTAGCTATCACCTTGATAATCACGCAGCATCCACCCTATGTGGCTAAACCAAAAACCATTTGTTGCCGCATAAGGATCTTTTACAGGGTCGTCAACTTGTCCGTGGTGAACGCGGTGATCGCTGCTCCAATGCAGTGCGCTATTTTGTAGCGCAAACGCACCGCCTAGGGCAAATATCCACTGCATCACAGGGTGGGCATCATACGCTTTATGGGCCCAAAGGCGGTGATAGCCAGCGGTGATTGATAAACCCGCATAAAACATACAAACAACAAACGCCACCCAGTGCGTTGCGGTAAAGCCGTAGGTGAAGCCGTACCAAGGTACAAGCGTGACAGCTGCCAAAAATGACAAGCTAAAGAATAAAACATTGGTCCAAATGAGTGGTGGTTTTTTCATGATTAAGTCAAGTTAGTTGAATTTCAGCGTACACTTGTACGCTAAAATAATCTTTCATTCTCCCCCCGTCAAGTATTAGACTTGAGTTCGTTTTAAAAAAGTCGCCTTTGGAGTGTTAAAATGTCGGGTGTTCGTGCACAACAAAAACAAAAAACTAGGCAAGCGTTAATTGAAGCCGCCTTTAATCAGCTTAGTGCAGAACATAGTTTTTCCAATCTAAGTTTGCGCGAAGTGGCTCGAGAAGCGGGCATTGCGCCGACTTCTTTTTATCGGCATTTCAAAGATATGAATGAGTTGGGCTTAACCATGGTGGATGAAGCAGGTCTTACCTTACGTCAATTGATGCGCCAAGCACGCCGCAGAATTGCCAGCGGTGGCAGTGTGATCACCACCTCTGTTGAAACCTTTATGGAGTTTATTGATACTTCCAGCAACCAATTTAGATTGTTACTACGAGAGCGATCTGGCACGTCAAAAGCGTTTCGTGCCGCCGTGGCACGAGAAATAAAGCATTTTATTTTAGAGCTTGCACACTACCTTGAAACCGAAACCCCGTGTAACCAAATGCATGCCTACATTCAAGCCGAGGCTATGGTGACCTTAGTATTTAACGCTGGTGCCGAAGCGCTTGATCAAGACACACAACAGCGTTTAGAACTGACCGAAAGGTTGATTTGGCAACTGCGTTATATCGCCCGTGGTGCCAATCATTATGGTGCTGCTAACTAAGTTGGCTGTTTGTACTTGGCGCTTTGTATTTATTGACCTCGCACGCTAATCGTTACACTCTTATGTACCTTTTATAGAAATGCAATAAATCGCGCGAAAAGCGCTCATAATAATCACCCACAATATTAAAAAGTTAATTTTGTTTATTTTTTGTTTCTAGTGTTGCTCGGGTGTTTTTTTTGTATATATACTCAGTGCTCCTATTAATTTTGAAGGATCAAAAAATGAAACTTTTAACGACAATATTGGGCGCAATTGCGCTTTTGGCCTCTACCTTTTCTTTTGCATCAAGTAGTGAGAACTACTTTTTTAAAAACCGCTACGGAGAGGAAATATCATATTCTGTCAGCATGGGGAGCGATGGGGAGTTAGATTACACGTTTGTAGTACCGGACCATATAGATCCTATGGATGCTCTCTATGATTATGTGACTTCAACCTTGAATAGTGAAAATTATATTTATGTTCAAGATGGAGCTCCATGTGACGACTGTCAAGTGGGTCATCAAGTGCCAATGAAGCCACAAAGAGTTGTTGGGAGGTTTGCATGGGCGAATAAATTTATTGAGTCAATAGCATCTGCTTTTGGGACACGTGTTGCGAATGATGTGTATGATAGAGCAAAAAATCAATCTAAAGATAACACGCCCTTCAAGTATGTAATGATACATAATGGTGACAGAAGGTCTCCTGTAGCTATGTGTAAATTATATAACGGAGGGTGTCCACCAATTCAACAAGTCAGTGTTGAGCTACGAAATAACAATAAATTTGCGATCTTTTTAGAAAGGAGAGATGAATATCGTTATATCGAACAACAAGCAGAGCTTATGGATGCGATCAGTGATTATGCAGGTACAATTAATTATCGCTGCGTAGTAGCTAGCACAGGCACGGAAGGTAACATGAAGACTGAAATTGTATGTTTTCCATCATACTGATTCAATTTTGTTAAAAAATAGAATCAGTTGTGGCATACAGTATTTGAATTGAACTAAGCCTCATTAATGAGGCTTTTGTCTTGAGTAGAAGGAACATTACTATGAAACTGATTAAATGCTTATTGATATCACTGTTTCTTTTCACTAGTCAGGCTAATGCTTCGGCTCCCGATGCATATTTTATTTATGATAAAAGTGGTCAACAACTACCTGTCATTACCTATTCTGGGAGAAATCAACAAGCAAATGCAATGTTATTAGTACCCAGTCATGTTGAGCCTGTGGATGCTTTTTATGGGTGGGTTGTTGCTCTGTTGAGTGGTGAAAATTATCGCCTAGTCCAAGGTGAATCAGAAGTAGAGTTGGAAAAGTTTTCATTTGAAGCATTAGATTTGTTACTAGAAAAAGCGGATACGCGCGACCCAAGTAAACTTTTTTATGAACTAAAGCAAAAGTTTGAGTACGAAAATAGCCTATTTCAAGTGATGCGTTTTAAAGACGATGACCTTACTCAGCCATACGAACTGTGCTTTATAACTCGCCGAGGGTGTGAAGCGGTCAAAGAGTTATTGATTAACAAAAATGAGAAGGGAGAATTAGTTTTTACTATTGTTAATGGTAGTGACTTGGGTGCAGTACCCAATGTTTTTTCTGTTGTATTTGCAATCAATAGCTACTTCTTAGCGCTAAAAAAGCAATGTGAGATGGTACATGTAAAGGCTAGCAAGCGTGTTGATATGATAGTTACTTGTCCTGCTTTAGATGATGGAGACTCAACTAAGCATGCGCTCCCTGCATCATAAATGCATTCAGTACGCAATTATGATTAGTAAGGGTATTTTTAAATGGGTGGATGAAGGTGACTTAATTGGAGCCTATAACTTAAAAAGTTAACCCGTACCAAAAGGTGCAGGCTCAAAGCTGTGCTGCAATCTACTCGGGACTTGATGAAAGTATCATAAAACTCTCATATATGGATAAAAAAACAGACTAAGGACTATGCCATGAAATGGTTTTTATATTTAATGATTAGTGGCTGTTTGGCGGCATGCAACCAGGCAATACCCGTAAAAACAGAGGAGAATGTAACGCATTTTGCTGCAGAGGAGATGAAAGAAGAACCTAATCTTCTGATGGTTATTGATAACGATAAGCCAATCGGTATTTGTATTATTCATTCTTTTTGTGAAGGTATTGTGGAGGTGACTATTAAACATGGCCCAAACGAGCAAATTACGTTCGATATAGCGCGTGTTGACGATATCTCATTTGATGGAATTAAAGCCGCCGTGATCAGTAGAATCCACAAATATACCGAGCAACATGGTTACCAATGCCACGTCAACATTGTCAAAAAGCCAGATACTGTTGTTAGGCAGTATGTGTGTGATCGCGCTTAAAATGACCAAAAGTAGCAGCTAAACTATCGTATGTGATGAAGTTGGTAAGTAGCTGCTATTTCCATAACCCTTTAAAAATAATAAAGTAGCATAATTCTCATGCATCACACTCAACCATTTTTACCAATTCAGTACCTAATTCGTATCACTTTCTAGCGTGGAATATTTTATTCATCGCAATGTCACAATTCGATTGAGTAAAAAATCGTGTTTATTTTTTAACCTCATCAAGCACTTACTTAAACGTTAACATTATCCACACTTTTTTGTTATTCAATTGTTAAATTTGATGCATTACTCTACCTCCTAAGATAGTCACAACTGTGGCTGAATTATTCTCCAAAAAAGTTAAAAAAAAGGAGTGGTAATGAAAAAGCTTTCGATTTTGATGGCGGGTGGTTGTGTTGCTTTTGCAAGTAATGCGGCACAGATGCAGCCATTGCTAAATCAAGCACACCTTTGGAATGAGGTGGAGCAAGCGTTGGTGGTTGCAGCTGCTGATACGCAAAAAGAGAGGTTTGCCATACATCACAAGTTGTTAAAAAGAACGGGTGCGCAAGGCGAGTACGAACACTACCAAACGTTTGTTGGCCAATGGCCCGTGTTAGAGAGTCGATTTGTGATGCACAAAGATAGTGCAGGAAGCATACAGCAAGCGTTTGGGCGCGCGCTGGTGAGTACGCAGGAAAGCACGTTCTTGCCACCAAAGCGATTCTTACAGTCAAATGCATCTTTATTGAATGACATTGCGGCTCGTTTAGATATTGCCACCGACAAGGCAGAGTTGTCACGCGCATATCACGTGAGCAATGGTCAATTGTTTGCCGTATTGGCAATGAAAGTCGCCGATGGCAAACAGGTTTATCGTTATCTATTGGATGCGCGAAGTCTTGCTGTGATAAGTCGTGAGCAAGATTTAGACAAGTACAATGATGCTTCAACGCTCGTGGCTGGTGGCGGTATTGGCGGTAATGAAAAGCTGGGCGCAATTTGTTATTCACCCGCACCGAGTAGTATGAACAACTGCCTGAATTATCAGTTTGATGCTATGAGTCCAAAGGGGAAAGAGTTGCAGTTTCAGGTGCAAAATGCGGCAATCTTCTCGTCCTTTTCAGGTTACCCATTTGTTGTGAGCAAAGAGGGGGAAACCTGCACGTTTGAAAACCCCTATGTGCAAACTATTGATTATTTGACCGATAAGTCAGTGGCAGCCAGTTACACCTGTGGTGAAAATAACGAGCACTTCAATAAACAAGCCATCGATGATCAATATTACGATTACTACAGCTACCAAGCGGTGAATGAAGCGCATTTTAACGCGGGTGTGGTTATGCAGTTTTACCACAGTTTGTTGAGTGAGATGTATCCAGCACAAGGCACTTCGTGTTCGACATCGGGTTACTGTTTGAAACAGCTTAAGCAAAATGTGGGTAACAATACGTTTGGTAGTACGCAAGCGAACTGGGATGACACGCATGTTAACTATGGAACGGGTAACTATGGGGGCACGCATTACTTTCATACAACACTAGATGTGGTGGCGCACGAAGCGAGCCACGCGGTGACCTACTGGAATAGCGGCTTAGGTTCTTCGGGTCAAGATGGGGCCATTAATGAAGCATTTTCAGATATTGCCAGTGTCGCGGTACTGGATTACCTGCAAAAGCACACCAGTGGTGCTTATACTCAGTCAACACAGTTTGCTCAGCAAACCAAAGATATGCAAGACAGCTATCAGCAAAACCGCAAATGGTGGTATGGCTGGGATGTCATGTATGAAGATAAAGGTGCCCGTTTCTTTGAAATGCCATCGTGGGATGGAGGGAGTATCGATCACTTCAAAGATTATCAAGCTGGCTTATCCATTTATCATACGGGTGGCGTACTTAGAAAAGCATTTTACGAGCTGGTTAAAACACAGGGCTGGACAATAGAACAAGCATTTAAATTGTTTTTACGTGCCAACGTTGAGTGTTTTTTCCCAGGCAACAGTATCGCCGATGCGGGGCAGTGTTTATTATCGCAAGCGCGTAACTTTACTGAGTATGGCAGCGAGGCGTTGTTGAAGTCACAGCTTGATCAAACCTTGCATTCAGTGGGCATTATCGCCAGCAATTCACAGTTATCATCATTGGATGTAGACAGCTCAATTAATTATGACACAGTAAGATATCGCTTAACTTCAATCCCTTCATCGCAAATAGACAAGCTTGAAGTGCAATGGGGAGATGGTAACCAAGAAGTCTGGCAGTCGAGCACAGGCGTTGATATTTATCCATTCCTTGAGCGTGAGCGCAAGGTCAATGAATCGGAACTGATCCGTTTCAAACTGGCAGTGACGAAAAAAGATGGCCAACAAAAAGTGGGTTACCGTCATTACTACAGCCGTGCTGTGGGGGCGGCATGTGAGCCTTACTTTAATCAAGGACGTGTTCACACCAACAGCTTAACTATCAATAGCAGTCAATTTGCATTGGATGGTGCGCGTTATCAAAGTATTTTGTCCGAATCGTTAGCACTTAATCGTCACAACGAGCATGTCCTCACTGTGCCCGCTTCTTTGAGTGATCAACGTGCAACGGTGCTGGTGGATAGTAATCGAGATGGACTATTCACTGCAGCTGAGCGTGTATTGGATGGTCAGCTGATAGGAAGCAATGGCACTGTGCGCTTTAAGCTACCAGATAGCATCACTGCGGGTGTAAGCATGCTGCGTGTTGCCATTGGTAGTGAATACAACTTCTACGATACCTGTGGTCATACCAAGTTAGCGCAGGTCGTCGATATTAAAACTCAAATTGATGTGCCTGAACTGCCTATCAGTGCTGGATTTGACTACCAGATTTTGGCAAATAATGCAGTGAAGTTTACCAATACTTCTGTTGTTAATGAGCTGCGTCAGCCTAAGTATGAGTGGGACTTTGGTTTTGGTGAAACAAGTACCTTGAAAAACCCAGGCACCATTAGTTATCCACAAACTGCGGGCGACTATACCATTGAACTTAAAGTGAGTTATCAGGATGGCAGCAACGAATCGAATGTTGTTCGTAAATCAATTTCGCTCACTAAGCCACAACAGTGCGTCGTTGGGATCAGTAATCCGGATAACGCTGATGCCCTATACATCGATGAGATCAAAATGTGGACCTCTATTTTAGATAGAAAAACAGTGTCAGGCGCCTCTGGAACCAATAGCAGTGGATACAGTGAGCTGAACACGGGTTTTGAGTTCCTTCGCCGCCAAGAATTGACTGTGGATATTGTCACTAATGAGCTCAGTGAAAGCACTGCAAAGCGCCTCATAGAAAATCGTGAAACGGAATTGAGATTTACGATTTGGTTAGATGAAGACCGTGATGACAAGTTTGAAGCAGGTGAAGAAAACTTCAGCGATATGAATAGCAACTACACCAAGCATTGCGTGGCAGGTCGTTGCACCATTACGGCCAGTCAATCTCTGTTCTTACCGGATGTGTGGTGGTTGCCGAAAGATTATGTGATCCGAGCACGTATTGAAGAGTTACCGCAGGCCCGCAAAGGTCAGGATGGTTGTCATAACTTCCACTATGGCGAAGTTAACGACTTAAAATTCTCGGTTACACGTTAGTAATTATTTCTTTTTCAAGCAGTAAGGGTCCTTGCATCCATAGATGCAAGGCTCCTGAGCCTGTGCTCAAAAAGTTCAATATGACTACTTACAAATAAAAGGGATTAATAAATGAAACTTATCAGCTTATCCGTCGCGTTGGCTCTAGGGGCCGCTTCATCACTGGTTCAAGCGCAACCAGTTTCGACTTCGGCTCAGATTAACGCACCGGTACTTGAGATAAATCAAGGTGCTGTTTATACGGATCTTTCTAAAAAGCAGAATATCCAAGCGCTGAAAGCGCGCTTACACAAATATGGATTGAATGAGCAAAACAGGCCTCATCTTTTCAGTGTGATCGACAAACAACTTGAGCGCGGCTTAAAAAATCAGCTATCGACTACAGCGAGTATCTCGACTAACGATGGTAGCTGTAATGTACACACAGCAAGCTTATGTTCGTTCTTTAAGCATATGGGTGTTGAAGTTGCGACTTTACCAGGTACTAACGAAGAATACCTAGTTGTTTCAGCACTAAACAGTGAGCGTATTAGCACTGACTATACAGTGATAGATATTACTTTGGTGAACGAAAAAGGTCAGCCAATCACGTTGCCACGTTACTCAGAGTACTTTGGTGATGACGTTGACAACAAAAAGCGTAAATCGATTTATTCTGCAGCACGTTTAAGCGATGCGTTGAACAAGCTACAAAGTGCAGAGCGCATTTATGCTGATGCTTGGGTTACTGTGGTATACACCGATGCATTGGGCAATGAAATTGTTGAAGACAAAAACTCAAAAGTAGAATATTCCAAAGACACGCTACTTGCTCAATTAGGTTTACCAGTCGCTGAGCTTTCACAAGACGATGCGATGATGAGTACGCAGGATGTGGGTACCTTACAAACAGATTTCGGTCCGTCTATCAGCCATCCAAAAGATACAACGTCGAAAACGGAAGGTACGCCAGACAACAAAATCATTGTTTGCTTAAACCGCAACTACGGTGACTGTGACTATGAAAACATGTATCCAACAAATACACCAAATGATCAGTTGAAGTTAAAGATCCCATTTGTTGGTGAATATATGTTGATGGGTAAGGTAACACGTATTTACCGCCCTGATTGGACGGTATTGGATGCGAAGGTAGAAGAAGATGGCAGTGTTAGCTTAGTACCTGGTGCGAAAGTGACTAAGCCTGAAGTAATGGACTTTGGTACTAATATCTTCATTCAAACTAAAGAAGGTGGCGGCGCTACGAGTATTTCTGGCAATCAATACACTGATATTCAGAACTTCTTCGCAGACAGTATTAAATTAGAGTACATCCCGTTTGGTCGACGTACTAAAACTAAATTGTCATGGAATATTACCCGCAGCCAAGGTGTGTTTGGCGATGCCACTCTTTATGGCCGCTACCAAGATGCCAACTGGATCATGAATATTGCGGTTGACAATGAACCTCGTCCTGGACAAGCCGCTCGTGAAGAAACGATTGTGATCGGTTCTGCTGGCTTAGGCTCTTGGGAAAACATTGATTATCCGCAGATGCAAATCGTTTATAGCTGTTTAGCCGAAGGTAGCATGATCACTATGCCTAATGGTAAGCAAGTGCCAATCGAAACGCTTAAAGTGGGCGATCACGTATTAGGTGCCAGCCAATACAATGCTGCAAATCACTTAGCGCTTGAAATTAAAGATATTTCAGTTGGTGTTGAAGTGCTTCCTATGATTGAGCTAAGAACACGTTCAGGGAAAAAGCTGCTATTAACTGAATCACACCCTGTGATCATGCAATCAGGTGAATCTGTTTGGGCTAACAAAGTTCAGCTTGGCGACCGTATTCAAACTCAAGATGGCATCGAGTTTGTTAGCAAAATCAAAGAAGTTAAGTTCAAAGACAAGGTATACAACTTACGTCTAGGCCGTAGCAAGGATGATCCAAGATATCTGGAAGGTGAAACATTCAGTATGTTTGCCAATGGCTTCCAAGTGGGTGATTTGGCAATGCAAAGTATCAATGAATTCCAGAATGAAACAGAAACTGAGCAGGATGTTCTGAATCGTTTACCTGAATCTTGGCACAAAGATTATCTAAACAGCATCAAGTAACGGGTATGGCCCGAAAGGGCCATCTCAAGGAGTGAACAATGAAAAAAATGAAATACATGAATTTGCTTATCGCGACCTTATGCGCATCAACCGCTTTTGCTAATGAGCCGGTGCAAGACGAGCAACTAATGGGCGTTAAAAGCGACAATATCGATGCTGTGCCATTGGGCACCGCTTACTTAAGCAAAGGGCAAAGTTATTTGGGGTTGCAGTCTGTAAAAGGCTCGCAAGCTGAACACCTTGGAAATAGCAAAATCGACTTTCGTGTCGGTGTGGATTTGGGCTACGAACAAGCACTAAAACTCATTGATGGTAAAGTGGATGCGGGCTTTAAATTTCCAGCGGTACGTGTTGATGCTGGGGCAAATTACGCCAAAGACATTAGCGCCGACAAGTATACGGGTACTTACACCGTTTATTCATCCATGAAACCCAAGTCTCGCATGTTGGTGCCAAGTGGGAATATTGGTTTTGAACCAACGCAAGCCGCGACGGATCTTGCCGTTGCACAACCAGGAAACAAAGAAAACAACTTAGGTGATGGCTTTGTGCATGGTTTTGCATATGGCTCCAATGTGGTGATCAACATGAAAATCGATTATCGCAATGAGGTAGACAAACGTTCAATTGGTGGTTATTTGAGCGTTGATTGGATCGGTAAGGTGAAAGTCGATGGACAACTACAAAAACTGGATGACAGTAAACGTCAGTCGGTGAAAATCACTATTAGTGGTTATCAAAGTGGTGGTGAGCCAAATCGTTTATTGAATATCATTCCAAACGGCATTATGCGTTGTACCTTACTCAACCCAGAACCTTGCTTTCAACTGTTTGAGTCTGCAATCAATTATTTGAAAAATGACTATATCAATCAATTTGATTCGTTAGATGATTACAATGTGACTGAAGCTTACATTGCCAATTATCAAGATTCTGGCCCTGCATTACAAACACTTGTACCACAGCAAGGGTATGTTGCAGCCAATTATCTCACCAAGTTGGTGGTCAAAGAGTTAACCGCACGGTGGATTGATGAGCGTCTGACTTATCGCCGCGCGAAAAATCTACAACGTTATTACGCATCACAATTTACTAATGAGCAGTTGAATCAGTTAAGTGATATCGAATCAGCTAGTCGTAACAACGCAAACTTGTTCGCCGACATGGTGGACTACTGTGAGCAAAATCCTGAAGGCAACTACTGTATCGAATATGAAGCAGCCAACTTGGCTTATTACAACGACTACAGCAGCTACAGCGACGTATTGAAGTAAGGAAACAACCATGATCAAACGTGTATTAATGAGCACAGCAGCATTGTGTGTATCTGTTGGCGTGCAAGCGAACAATGAACTTGAACAAAACGCAAACTATAACGAAGTGGGTGATTTACTCACAGTGTCACAAGCACAAGGGCGTTTTGCTTGGTTAGAAAAGTGCTATGACGGACTATTGGTGGAAATCTGGGAGCAATCTCATGACACTACACAGATTGTCAGTAAAGAAGAAAAGCTTAAGCAACTGCGCGCTTTATGGTTGTCTGACGACAAGCTAACAAAAGGACGCGCTCAGTATCTCACTTTTGCAAATAGTGATTTTAGCAATCCGTATAACTGGCAAGCGGGTAACAGCGAAAATGATGCCTGCAGCACCATGCCACCAGAGTATATCCCTGTTGCTTTGCAAACAACATTACTCGCTAACCAATATTGTGCAAACCAAAGCTATGACAATGAATGGGAGTGGATCTCTAAAGTCACAGTGGAAGAGTTTGGTCATGAATCAGTGGGCCATAGCTACACAGCGGTAACGGGTAAGGTGATCACTTTGCCTGCCGGACGAGCGGTGAAAATGTCAGTGACACCAGGTAACAAAGAGCCGCAATATCCTTCCTATGTTGCGCTGCGAGTATGGATTGACTGGAACCAAGATGGCCAGCTGAGCGAATCTGAAATGGTTTATAAATCTGCATCAGATGGGGTATTCCAGTTTGCTTTTGAAGTACCGACCGAAATGCCTGAAGGCATAACGCTCATGCGTGTGGCTACCGATGCGGGTGGCGGCTCTGATGATGCGTGTAAGCGTATTCAATACGGTGAGGTAGAAGATTACTTGGTGACAATTCGTTAAGGACAGAACTATGAAACCTATTTATTCAACTATGCTACTGCTAACACTGAGCAGTGGAGCGGCTCTAGCGAAAGGGCCAGATATGACAGCAAAAGAAGGCATTAACTCAGGTTCTGCAATTTCAGGCTTAATTAATGACCATATTGCGATTGGCACAGCATACGATAGCCAAACGAAACGTTTTTTAAACGTACAACCGGTATCAGGCCGCATTGATGAAACTTTTGGTAACACAGAAGTGACTTTCAAAACCGGTATTGATATGAGTTATGACGACTTGCTTAGCACGCTCAATGGTAGTGTTGATTTAGACGTTAACTTCCCTGTGGTACGTGTCTCTGCAGGTGCATCTCTTGCCAAAGAAATGGCATCAAGCACTTATTCGAGCTCGTATACTTTTAGTGCCAACAGTACGCCAAAGAAACGACTCTTCTTACCGCAAGACCCTAATATTGGTTACACCTTATCTCAAGCGGGTGATGAAATTGCCAATAAGCACCAAGCTAAATTGCAGCAGTTAGCGGGTGATGAATTTGTAACGGCCATCGAATATGGTGCCAACATCATGGTTAACCTAAAGATTGATTATGGTAGCAATAAAGATAAGTCTGAGATTGGTGGTTATTTAGACGTAGATCTATATGGTGGTGTCTTCAATGTAGGGGGCCAACTGAAATATTTACAAGATGATACTAAGTCGTCGGTAAAAATCACGGTGCGTGCAATCCAAAATGGTGGCGATCCAAAACAGCTGTTAAGCATTATTCCAAACAACATCATTACTTGTTCGTTGGATAACCCAACACCTTGTTTTGATATGTTCCAAGAAGCGGTGAAATACGCCAAATCAGGTTTTGGTGCACAGCTTAACTCGTTGACTGATTATAATGTTGTGCGTTATTACACTACACGATATGACAACTCATCACTGGCACTTCGTCCGTTAGTAGCAGATTACAGAACGATCCGAAATGCGACTAAATGGTTGATCAGTGAATTAGAAGATGACTTCAAACAAGCAGTATTAGACGAGCAGCGCGCAACGAGCTTATTGACTAGTTACTATGCTTATTTGCCTGAATCGCAGCAAACCGCGGTGAAAACTATCCAAAACTTAGCGTACGACAATGCATGGTTCTTATATAACGCAGCGCAATTCTGTCGTGATAATCCATTTGGTACATCGTGTGAAGACGAAGTGCAAAAAATGAAAGACGACTGTACACGCCGTGGGAAAACATGTCCTGCAAGTTATGACGTGACACAATTGCAACTACCACAATCAGATCGTCTAGATTGGAAACAGTGTGAATTAGCGCGTCAAGAAGCTGTTCGTGCCGGTGTGGTAAGTGAGGAAGAGAGTGTTAAATACCGCAATATGCGTTGGGCACCTACGTTCATCAACACCAGTACACCAGCCGTTGGTATTGTGAATTGGCGTTTGTGCGAAGGGGCGTTAAGCACCTATAACACGCAGTTTTAACCCAGCTTAAATGCACTCAAAAATAAAAGAAGTGAGTCATCACTTCTTTTATTTCTTTGCTAAGGAGAACCCATGAGATCAATGGTCTTGAATTTTCTGTTGATGTTGGCTGCATTTAACGTGCAAGCACAGCGCTACTACAGCGATAAGTTTGATGAGCTGGATTTAGGGCGTGCTTTTAACACTGCACTGCATCAAGGGGCAGATAAATGCTTAACAGGTAAAGTGAAGTTTCATTCTAAAGCATCTGGTCAGCTCGACTATTTGCAACGTTTGGATGAAACGCAAATTAGGCGTAGAACTTTTGGTGAAGTGCATGGTGGAGTCAATTTGTTTATTGTGGCAGGCAGTGTATCAACGTCAATTACCCACAGAAATGCAACAGACAATCTTAGCTTAACTTCACAGTTACACCTCAAACTGTCGCAAGGTCATAGTACGCTAGAAGATAGGCAAGTGGTAAAAGGTGCGACGCAATGTGGTGATGACTTCATCTATCAAGTGAACTACGGACGCGATTTGTTCATCAATGCAAGGTTGCATTTTAAATCGGAAGCGGATTACAAAAAGTTTGTCACTAAAATAAAAATTCGCGTGCTGTTTTTTAAAAAAACCAAAACCAAGGTTAAGGAAATTGAGCGATTTGCGCAAAATGCGGTATTGAGTATAGATGCAAACTCGAACGGACCGTTGACACCTAAACTACAGCAGCTCCTCAATAGTAACCCTCAGCACTGTCGCGGTGAAAATATCTCACCCTGTTTGAACACGCTGCAAGTATTGGCCGATTACGCATTCGGAGGTGAATTGAGCAATGAACTAAATTCATTACCTAAACAACCTCGCAGTATTATCACCAAGGAATACGAAGAATCTGGTCATTTCGAGATTGCGCAAACAATTAACGTTGACGATGGCGCCCAGTATGAAGGCATATGGCGTGGTGTAGAACAGCGTTATGGTGCAGCGGTAAGAAGACTACAACGTGCTGAAGCATTTTTGGCTGTGGCCACCGAGCAAGAGCAAGCGAGTGCACAAGCAGAATATGATGCGGCACAAATCAGTTTAAACGATATAGCACAATTGCGTGATACCTGCTTAGCACAGCCTTGGCTTGGGCAATGCAGCTAGGCGATATAATCATATTCAGCATAAAATTTTGCGAAAAAGTTAAACTGAAACATTAGTACATATAAAGGCTATCTTAATTATATAACTATGCGAATGAATACACTAAAATGAATAGATTAACCGATTAAGCTTGTTGTTTTAGAAATTTGAGTTGGTGTTGGTTCTTTATTTTGTGTTTCGTTGGAATTTTTATGCTTGATCTCGTTTTGTTTCCCATGTTAAAACATAACCAATCCATCAACAGGACTACTAGCTCAATGAAAAACATCACGCTTTTGTCACTACTGCTTAACCTCTTACTGATTAATTTTGTCAGCGGGGCGTAGTGCGCGTAATTGAGCAACTACTTTTTAACCCCGCACATTGCGGGGTTTTTTTATTTTTGTGGATGAGGAATAAACAATGCAGGATAAAGTGTGGATTTTTGATACTACGTTGCGTGATGGCGAGCAAGCGTTAAAAGCAAGCCTAACCGAAGATGATAAAGTACAGTTAGCACATGCGATTAGCCGTTTGAATGTCGACGTAATGGAGGTTGGATTTCCAGTTTCTAGCCCTGCTGACTTCAGAGCCGTACAACGTATTGCAATGGAAGTACGTAACCCCGTGATTTGCGGCTTGGCCCGCGCAGTAAGCAAAGACATTGAAGCCTGTGGTGAAGCATTAAAACCTGCACAACGAGGTCGTATTCATACTTTCATCGCAACTAGCCCGTTGCACTTAGAGCATAAACTACGCATGAGCTTAGACGATGCGACAGCAATGGCGGTGAAGTCAATCAAACTTGCCCGTAACTATACTGATGATGTTGAATTCTCGTGTGAAGATGCAGGGCGCACACCGCATAGTGATTTGTGCCGTATTGTTGAGGCGGCCATTCATGCTGGTGCCTCAACCATTAATTTACCTGATACCGTCGGCTATGTGACACCTGATGAATATGCAGCGATGATCCACCATTTAATGAACAACGTGCCCAACATCGATAAAGCACGTTTGAGTGTGCATTGTCACAACGATCTGGGTTTGGCGGTAGCCAATTCTATTGCTGCGGTGCAGGCAGGGGCGAGGCAAATTGAATGCACAGTGAATGGTATCGGTGAGCGTGCAGGTAACTGCTCGTTGGAAGAAGTGGCAATGATCATGAAAATGCGCCAAGACCATTTGAAAGTGCACACCGACATTCACAGTGAAGAAATCTATCGAGCTTCTCGCCAAGTAGCAAAAATATGCAACATGGCGGTACAGCCAAATAAAGCCATTGTGGGAGAAAACGCCTTTGCGCACAGCTCCGGTATCCATCAAGACGGTGTCTTAAAAGCGCAAAATACCTACGAGATCATGTCACCAGAAAGTGTAGGTGTACCAAATAATCAACTAAATATGACCTCTCGCTCTGGTCGTCATGTTATTGAGCATCGCTTGACTGAGTTGGGTTATCAAAAATCAGATTATGACATGGATAGCCTGTATGAGAGCTTCTTAACGTTAGCGGACCAAAAAGGTACCGTTTACGACTATGACCTAGAAGCCATGATTTACTTTAATCAAATTAGTGATGAAGACGACCATTACAAGCTTGAGTTTGTTAATTCAACTTCTAACTCTCAATCAGTGGCCAGCTCAACCATCGGTATGACGGTTGGGGGAGAGTCAAAACAAGAAGCTGCAACGGGTAATGGTCCTGTTGAAGCGTCATTCTTAGCCATTGAACGAATTACCGGCATGGCGGTAGAAGTGATTGAATACAATCTTGATGCAACCGGGCAGGGCGCAAGTTCGCTGGGTCAGGTCGATATCATTGCCAAATATAATGGCCGACAATATCACGGTGCAGGTTTAGCTGCCGATGTTGTTGAAGCCTCGGTGCGGGCCATGATCCGCGTTTATAACTTGATTGATAGAGCACAAAAAGTCTCTAGTTTAAAACAACAAAGGAAAGCAGGATGAGCCAAACGAGTTACCAAGTCGCTGTTCTCGCAGGAGACGGCATTGGCCCAGAAGTGATGTCGGCAGCGCTAAGCGTGTTAGATGCGGTCAGTGAAAAGTTTAACTTCACCTTACAATTTGAGCAGCATGCCATTGGTGGTGCAGCCATTGACCAGTTTGGTCAAGCGCTGCCAAACGTGACGCTACAAGCTTGTGAGCAATCCGACGCAATTTTGTTTGGTTCTGTTGGCGGACCAAAGTGGGAAAACCTACCTCCGGAGCAACAACCAGAGCGTGCCTCGTTGCTGCCACTGCGTAAGCACTTTGGCTTATTTTGTAATTTGCGCCCAGCACAACTGCTGCCGGCATTGAGTGCGGCTTCGCCGCTGCGTGCTGATATCAGTGAACAAGGCTTTGATATTTTATGTGTTCGTGAACTAACGGGCGGTATCTACTTCGGTGAAAAGGGTCGCGAAGGCAGCGGTGCAGAAGAGTCAGCCTTTGATACTCAGCGTTACTCGCGCTTTGAAATTGAACGTATCGCCCGTTTTGCGTTTGAAGCCGCAAGATTGCGTAGCAACCACGTTACATCGGTTGATAAAGCCAATGTGTTAGCGTCGAGCGTACTTTGGCGTGAAGTGGTAACAGAAGTCAGTAAAGATTACCCAGAAGTGACGCTTGATTATATTTATGTCGATAACGCAGCGATGCAGTTAGTAAAGCAGCCAGGGCAGTTTGATGTACTGTTATGCGATAACTTGTTTGGTGACATTTTGTCAGATGAGTGCGCGATGATCACAGGCTCTATGGGGCTACTCCCCTCAGCAAGCTTAAATCAATCTGGATTTGGTTTGTATGAACCGGCAGGTGGCTCAGCGCCTGATATTGCAGGAAAAGGCATTGCTAACCCAATTGCACAAATCTTAAGCGCCGCACTGATGTTACGTTACTCGCTCGGTCAAGATGAAGCGGCACGCAGTATTGAAAAGGCGGTTGCAGAGGCGGTTGCGGCAGGCGTGGGGACGCCAGATATCTTCCCTAATGGCGGTTACACCACGCAAGATGTGGCGCAAGCGATCGTAAGTCGAATATAACTAATTTACAGTGGCAACTTTCGTCGAGTTGCCAATGACTGATGAGGATGTAGCAAGTGGCACAAACCTTATACGACAAGATTTGGCAATCCCATGTGGTTGCAAAAATAAATGAACAAACCGATTTATTGTATATCGACCGGCATTTAGTGCATGAGGTAACGTCACCACAAGCATTTTCTGGTTTGCGTGAGCAAAACCGCACCGTACGTTGCCCCGAGAAAACCTTTGCCACCATGGACCACAATGTATCGACTAAAAGCCGCTCTTTAGATGCTGCTAGCGAAGTGTCGAAAAACCAGCTAATGGCGTTAGCTAAAAACTGCGATGAATTTGGTATTGTGCTGTATGACTTGAACTCAATTAATCAAGGTATTGTACATGTGATGGGCCCTGAGCAGGGGATCACCTTGCCGGGTATGACCATCGTGTGTGGTGATAGCCATACTTCTACCCACGGTGCATTTGGCGCCTTGGCCCATGGTATTGGTACCTCAGAGGTAGAGCATGTGTTGGCAACACAAACATTGCAGCAGAAAAAAGCGAAGTCGCTAAAAATACAAGTAAACGGCGTGCTACGTCCAACTGTGACTGCAAAAGATTTAATCATGGCGGTGATTGGTAAGTTAGGCACTGCTGGTGGCACAGGGTATGTCGCTGAATTTTGCGGGACAGCCATTGAGGCTTTGTCGATGGAAGCGCGTATGACACTGTGTAATATGAGCATTGAAATGGGTGCAAAAGCGGGACTCATTGCACCGGATGAAACGACTTACGCCTACTTGAAGGGTCGTCCATTTGCACCTCAAGGTGCTGACTTTGACAGCGCTGTTGCTTATTGGCAAACGCTGCGTACTGACGACGGTGCGCAGTTTGATTCTGTGGTAGAGATAAACGCAGAAGATATTCAACCACAGGTGACTTGGGGCACGAGTCCTGAACAGGTGATTGGTATTGATGACGTTGTGCCTAATCCTGATTTGGAATCAGACTTGATCAAAGCCGACGCTATCCGCAGTGCGCTAAAATACATGGGTTTAGAAGCCGGTCAAAAGCTATCTGATGCGAAAGTGGATACGGTGTTTATTGGTTCATGCACTAATAGTCGTATTGAAGATTTACGCGCTGCAGCGCAAATTGTACAAGGCAAGAAAGTGGCACAAGGAGTGGAAGCACTCATTGTTCCGGGCTCAGGGTTAGTGAAACAGCAAGCCGAGCAAGAAGGCCTAGCTGAGATCTTCAAAGCCGCTGGCTTTGAGTGGCGCGAACCAGGTTGTTCGATGTGTCTTGCGATGAACGATGACCGTTTAGAAGCTGGCAAACGTTGCGCTTCGACATCAAATCGCAACTTTGAAGGTCGCCAGGGGCGTGGTGGTCGCACGCACCTTGTGAGCCCTGCAATGGCTGCTGCCGCTGCAATTGCGGGTCATTTCACGGATATTAGAGGAGAAGTCTAATGAGTTGTTATCATCAAGGGTTGTTAGCGCCATTAGATAAAAATAATGTCGATACCGATCAGATCATTCCTAAACAGTTTTTAACCTCAACTAGCCGTGATGGGTTTGATAAAGCACTATTTTATGATTGGCGCTATTTGGACGATGGTATGCCAAATCCTGATTTTGTGCTTAACAAAGCATGCTACCAAGGCGCCTCTGTGTTATTGACGCGTGATAATTTTGGTTGCGGCTCTTCTCGCGAGCATGCACCTTGGGCGTTGAAGCAATACGGTTTTACGGTGATCTTGGCTGAAAGCTTTGCTGATATTTTTTTCAATAATTGCGGTAATAATCAGATGCTGTGTGTGGCATTGCCCGCGGACGTGCTTGAGCAATTATTTGTGCTCACGCAGCAACATGAAGACATACAAGTGGAAGTCGATTTGGCCAATCAGCAATTAAAGAGCCCATATTTTGACGTGATTGATTTTGAAGTGCGCGAAGACATCAAAGCGCGTTTATTGAGTGGCTTAGATTTTATCGGTGAAACTGAGCAGTTGAACGAACAAATCACTGCCTATGAGCAGCAGTTAAACGCTGAGCGACCTTGGCAATAGCACAGATAACGTATTTAATTTGCTTAAAGCCAAAGAGCCCATTACTCTTTGGCTTTTTATTTGTGTAATTTGTAGGTGAAGTATGAAGAATTGGTTGATCGGAACGCTCGCATTGGCGAGTTTTACAGTGTTGTCTCGTCCAGCACCATTAGTCTCAATCCCTACGCATGATGCGTTTTTTAGTCACATTGCTCAGCATTGTGGTAAGGCTTATGCGGGCAAGGTAACGGTAGACAATGCATCGGGCAGTAGCTCATTTGCGAATAAACAATTGGTGATGCATGTGCGTCGTTGTGACGATCAACAATTACAAATTCCATTTCATGTCGGTGAAGATGCCTCACGTACTTGGATCATCACTAAAACGGGTAGTGGCTTAAGTCTCAAGCACGATCATCGCCATAAAGACGGAAGTGACGATGCCTCAACTATGTATGGTGGCCATACACTTGATGCGGGTTTTAATAATGTACAATCATTTCCCGCCGATCAATATTCAAAAGAACTTTTTGTTCGTCAAGGTATCCCGCAATCTATGGGCAATACTTGGCAGATGTTTATCTATGAAGAGACCTTTACCTACCGTATGGTGAGAGAGGGGCGAGAGTTTCGCGTCGACTTTGATTTAACCAAGCCTATCCCTGCACCAGCTGCGCCATGGGGCTATAAAGACTAAAAAGAAATTCGCAACAATATGTTTTAGTGACTATTTTATAAATAGTCACTAAAACGCCGACCTTTTCGGCGTATCGTAAAGGATACGTTATGCCCATCTCTGAGCGACAAAAACAACTCGTACAACAAAGCTTTGCTAAGGTTGAGCCTATTGCTGAGCAAGCGGCCGAGATCTTCTACACTACCTTATTTGAATATGATCCTTCGCTAAAGCCATTGTTTAAAAATAGTATGAAAGCGCAAGGGCAAAAGTTGATGGCTACTTTAAAAGTGGCGGTGGCTGGATTGGATGATTTAGATCGTTTAATACCTGTGCTTCACAAATTGGCAGAACGTCACGTCGCTTATGGCGTACAAGCCAAAGACTTTACTCCTGTCGGTAATGCTCTGTTATATACACTTAAAGTGGGTTTGGGTGATGACTGGAACCCTGAACTTCGGCAAGCTTGGGTAGATGTATTTAGAGTGATAGCCAAGGTGATGAAAGCTCATGCTTTTACAGAGCATTAGTGAGAAGGTAATACGGGCTCTTTTGAATACAAAGCCTTTAATCGTTTCATTGTTTGTTATTTTGCATCTACGCACTTTATTTCAACGGTTAAATCATGTTGATAAGGTCTCGGTTGTGTCGGTAACTTTTCAAACGTTTGTACGCCTTGTAGCAAAGTAAGCTGCGGGGTTGATCCCTGACATAATCTTTTTGCATGTCGCAGCAAAAACACACTTTGTTGCAAAAAAAACTGATAACTATCAGGTTTTATCTTCAATAAATAGTGGTCATCATTATACTTTGTTTGTTCGTAGTGCACTTTGTGGTCAAAATCGTAGAGCTTTTCTGGTGTCCCCATCTGTACTGGCGTATGCTGGCAGGCCATTAATAACGTTGATGCTATTAGGGTAACAAGATAAGGTCTACAGCGTACCTGCTGTTTGCGTCTATTCAATGCGCGCATAAGCGACTACTCCTTTCATTTACGATATTTTGAGTTTAACACACAGAAGGTGATCTCTTGCTAAAACACTTAAAAAAGCTATTGCAAAGTAATCAGCCTCAAGCTGCGCGAGGCACGACGCTAGACTTCAATACCGCACTGGCAGCCTTGTTGGTCGAAGTTATGAGAGCCGATGGCAAAACGCTTGAAAGTGAGATCGATGCTATCCGCCTTATACTCATTCAGCATTGTCAGCTGAGCGAACCTCAGGCTCAAACGTTGATAGAACAGGCTCAAAAACTCGTCGCTCAGGCCATCGACTTATTTGCATTTGTGAAGCAAATCAATCAGCGCACTTCGGATGTGGAGCGTATCGAGATAATCGAGTTGCTCTGGCATGTGGCGTATGCTGATGGTCATCTTGACAGCTATGAAGATCATATGATCCGAAAAATAGCAGGTCTATTGTATGTCGCGCATCCTGACTTTATTAGCGCAAAAATAGCAGCGCAAGCGCAAAGCCCTCAATAGAGGGCGTACTTAGTTAACCTCAGCTGCACATAAGCGAATTTGCCCAATAAAGCTATTTCGCTCACTCTCTGCGTTATTTCCACTTGTAATAGCCTGCTATTACTTCGCGAAAATGCCTTGATATTAAGCGAAATATCATCATTGGATGTCGAAATAGTTGCAATGTTTCTATTGCTAGCTATCAAAACTCTTATCCGCAGCTAAGGTTAGTTAAATTACGCGAGAAAAGCGTGATGTTTTAAGTTGCTGTTGTAAGTAAGCATCAAAACACATACAAATAATGCGGATAAATAAGTTACCCTTACTGGTAACCTCGATTTTATCTACATCTACATTAACTAAACCGTCGTCAGCTAAAGGTTGTAGCGCTGCCAATGCATCTGAAAAGTGTTTAGTAAAGTCGATGTCAAAGGCGCTTTCGAATTGTTTTATATCCAGCTCAAAATGACAAATGAGCTGTTTAATCAACGCCGCTCTCATTTTGTCTTCTACTGTGAGTTTCATGCCTTTGGTGATGGCAAAACCATCTTGGTTTACGGCATCGTAATAGGCTCGTAGCTCTTTTTGGTTTTGTAATATGGCATCGCCTATTTGTGAAATCGAAGAAACGCCTAAACCAAGTAAGTCACAATTACCGTGCGTGGTGTACCCCTGAAAATTACGATGCAGTTCGCCATTTTGTTGCGCGATTGCCAGCTCATCTTGCTTCTTCGCAAAGTGATCCATACCAATAAACTGATAACCCGCTTGCGTCATTTGCGCCAAGGTGTTTTTGAACATAGTGAGTTTTTGTTGTGCGCTTGGCATGTCTTGCTCTTTGAGCTTGCGCTGTGCTGCAAATTTGTCTGGTAGATGCGCATAGTTAAACACTGAGACTCTGTCTGGGCTGAGTGCTATTAACTTGTCGATGCTTTGTGCGAAGCTTTCTGGCGTTTGGTGTGGTAAACCGTAAATCATATCGGCATTAATCGACTTAAAGCCTAAATGGCGTGCTCGCTCTAGCAGGGCAATTACATCATCCATATGCTGCGGGCGGTTTACGGCTTCTTGGACTTGGTCATTAAAGTCCTGTACACCAAAAGATACGCGATTAAAACCAAGTGATTGCAGGTGTTCGAGCATATTATCGGCAAGTGAGCGAGGATCGATTTCAATGCCTCGCTGTACATTGCTCGCGAAAGTAAAATGTTGCTCCAGTAACTGTATCAAGCGTGTCATTTGCTGTGCGGTTAAAAATGTGGGCGTACCGCCACCTAGATGTAATTGCTCTACTTGGTAACGTTTAAAAAGTGGTGCTTGAGCTCTTATCTCCAGCTCTAAATTATCCAGATACACGTCAGCTTTGTGCTGGTGACGAGTCACAATTTTATTACAGCCACAGTAATAACAAAGTTGATGACAGAACGGGATGTGAATGTATAGCGACAAAGACTGGCTATCTGATGCGGAAATAGCTGAGCGTAATGCAGCAACGTCATAGCCATCAGTCAGTGATAACGCCGTAGGGTAAGAAGTATACCTTGGCCCAGACACATTGTATTTTTTGATTAGGGACTCGTCCCAAGTTGGTAAATTAATCACGATCGCACTCAATAATTACTTTGAGCGGGCAGTGTAAAAGGTCTTGGGATAAGTGGTATTGATCTGAAGCAAGATTGGTGCGAGCAGCTCGCCCGCATCACGAGCCTTATTAAAGCTTAAATTGGTTAACCGTGCTGTTCAGTGCTTTAGCTAAGTCGTTTAAGTCTTGCGCTTCACTTGCCAGTGTTTGTGCGTGATGTGCCGTACTATTGACCAGATCATTAATAGTATTAAGACTGTTGTTGATGTCTTCAGCGACCACCGTTTGCTCCTCAGTAGAGGTGGCAATTTGATGGCTTTGATCTTGTACCGTCACAACGGAGTCGGCAATTTCACGCAGTGAATCAAGCACCCCTTGCGTCTGTTCAACCGTACTTTGTGCTTGATCTTGGCCTTGCTGCATCATGGTGGATGCTTGCTGTGCAATTTGTTGTAGACGAGAGATCATGTTGCGAATGTCATCGGTAGACTCTTGCGTACGACTAGCAAGCGAGCGTACTTCATCTGCAACAACGGCAAAGCCACGACCCTGCTCACCCGCACGAGCCGCTTCAATGGCTGCATTGAGCGCCAGCAAGTTAGTTTGTTCAGCAATGCCGTTAATCACGTCAATGACCGCACCGATGTTACTAGTTTCTTGTTCAAGGCCAGCAACCACTTTCGCCGCTTCACCTATGTGGGTTGATAATTCAATCATCACTTGTTGTGCTTGGTTTGAGCGCTTGGCGCCGTCTTGCGTCATGCGTTGTACCGTTTCAGCGGCTGAATTTGTTTCTTGCGCGTTACGTGAGATCTCAGTCACGGTAGCAGCCATTTCCGTGACTGCCGCGCTCACACTGTCAACTTGCTCTTTTTCTTGCTGAATTTCTTGATTGGTATTGGATGATACTTCGCTAAGCTGCGCCGAGGCATTCCCCAATTGGGAAGCCTGTGCCGCCGTATCAATCATCATGGCGCGTAACTTATCGATAAAGGTATTCATATGGTGCGCGAGCTGGCCCACTTCGTCTTTACTTTTGATATCAATACGCTGAGTTAGGTCGCCATCGCCTGATGCGATATCGCGCATGATGCGAGTAAGCGTCGTAATAGGCTGTGCTATCATGTGCGTTGCCCACCAGATCATGGCAACCACAATGGCAAGCATAATGGCCACCGCCGTCATGGTTGATACCACAGCTTGGTCAACAGGTGCTTCGATAAAACTCACAGGAATTAAAATACCCACGCGCCAATCAAGAATTGGCGTGTCTAACTTCACGCTATTAAAGACCACATAGTACTCTTCACCTTTAAGCGTGACTTTGCTGGTGCCAGACGTATTGCTTTTGATCAGTGAGTTTAGCGCTGAGAATCCTGAAGTATTGCTAAAACGGGTTTCAAGTGCTTCTAGGCCTTCTTTCCCGTTCGGACCCTCATCGGTTATCGACAAGTCGTGGCCCAAGCGCTTAGATAAATGCACCACTTTTGAATTGTGGTCAAGCAAGAAACCAAACCCTTGGCCTTGAAAACGAATATCTTCCACCAAGGCGCTGATGCGGTTGATTTGTAAATCAACCCCACCCACACCGACGAGTTTGCCACTGGCGGTACGCACAGGTTGTTGCACTACGGCAGATACGGCACCAGTGTTAATATCAACAGATACAGCTCCTACGTACAAGCCATTGTTATTGAGTGCATCTTGCCACCAACCTCGTTTATAGGCGAAATAAGGCTGACCATCTGCAAATTGAGAGGTACGCTCATTTTCTTTGAAATATTCGCCCGTATTCGCTGAACCAAAAAAAGCAGATAGCACGTTTTCATCATTGCGACTGATACGTATAAAGTCTTGGTTGATTTTATCGTATCCGTCTAGCGTATTGAGGTTAGTTTCACGTTGCGTGTAACTTTCAAAAAAGCTCACCATGTGGGGGCTAGTGACGAATGAGTTCACCAATTTACCGTATTGGGCGAAGAAAGATTCCATCGATAGCTTTTCGCCATACAAATAGCTTTGTGCTTCACGCTCAACCCCCTGTCGTGACAGCGTGGCAATGTGATTCACAAAGTAACTGGAGGCAATGATCAGCAGCACTGAAATAGTGCCGCCAATCAGTAGGAGGATTTTTTTCCTCATTGATAAGTTTTCTAGCATGATCTGTTCTTTTTCTTGGTAATGCGTAAACGTCAATAAAACCATATCTGCACTTGCTTTACTACCGTTTGCGCCAAACTAAAGAGATTTCTCTTCATAACCTGTTGGAAATTATGGTTTAAAAAATAAGCTTACTTTACTAGCAAAACGGCATTGCATTTTTGTTGCAGATAATTCACAAGCGCGTTCCTTTTTTAGGTTGTTAATTAGCATTGTATACAATATACTCCTGTTTCTGCAATTACGAATATAACTCAAGGAGCTGAGTGGCATTCAAGGAGTTTGCAGTCATTTACAAAATGGTTATCAACAAAATGGATTGATTATAAGTTAATGAAAAATATAAAATTAGATGGGATGTCTAGGCTGGCTTTTGTGTCGGTATTGTGTATGGTTTCAACATGTAGTAATGCGGAAATGCACTGTATCCCCGGAAACGATGGGATCAGCGGGGAGAGGTGTACAACAACAGTGGATAAACCTGGCACGGAACCTTCTGGCCCGATCATTGGCGGCGGAGGTGGCGGTGGAAACAACTCAGGTGGTGACGGTGGTGGAGGCGGAGAAGATGCCCCTCACAATAATCGAAATGAGCCTAAACCTGAGGAAGATAAAGAGAAAGCGAAAGAAGAATGTTTGTATGAAGTGGACGAGGATTATCATACTTGTAGAACAGACATTATTGTTGATGCAACTCTTGCAGTAGAATCTCAATGTGGAAAACAACCAAGTTCGACATCAGGGAACGTTCAAGGGGGACTCGGTGCAATTGGAGGGGGCGTAACGTTGTCGTACGACAATTGGGCGCGGTGTAAATACCCAATAGAAGGCTGGAAGGAAGCAAATTTATCTGGATGTGAAGTTAGTAAAGCTAGAGAGTCACGTGCTTGTTATAAATAATAAAATATTAAATAGTGATAGAGTCATTTTTTGACTCTATCACTAGGTATTACTAGTTTGGAAAGTATGAATAAAAAATTTTTAATAGGTGTAATCACGATTTTAACATTGACTGGGCTACTAGTTTTCAAAAATAGGTCCAACTCGGTACATAATGAATACACGGCCGAAAATAAAGATAAAGTTAGAGGTGAGGATTCAAAATTTCAAATAGATCAGGCATCAAAAAGTCATCTCTCGGTTCAATCTAAAATAGATCTATTAGAACAACAGGCGGAAGAAATCTCCATGAATGCACTAGAAATAGGAGGTTTATCTGAGCCAACTATTTTTAGCTATGATGAGGATTGGTGTATCGCTCACTTGGATCTGTCTAAAGAAGACCAACACTACGAGTACAGCCAACGTCAAAGTTGGTTAGAAGGACAAAGGCGAGGTCAAATAGTAATAGAAAATGGCGAGGTGGTGCATGAAGATACGTTTAGTTACCTATCTCTGAGTGTTGAGACTTTAAAACAATATGCTAAGAATGATGACGTTGTCGCATTGCGAGTCCTAAGCCGCAGAAAGGTTCGCGGAGTAGATAGTGAAACGGCTCGCCAAGCGACTAAAAGGTTACTGGTTCTAGGTAATTTTCTAGAGGGGTTGACCCCACAAATACTTTCAGAGTTTGTTAAGGCAAACGCAGTTGTAGATTCAAAGCCTGATGTGGCTTTACAACACGTCATCCGAGCAATGGGTTATGTTGAACTGGGTTTTCGTCATGGAAGCGTGTACGGCCTAGACGCTCTTTTGGAAATGTTAAAAGGTAACCCAAAATTGCGAGCTGTTGTTAGTAAAGCGAATGATGTATCTATCGCAAATTATGCAGGCAAATTGGCTGATGGGATTAATCAAGAGCGATTGTCAGACGGATTGGCTCCATTCGATGATATAGCTCAACAGCGAGCAGCACTTAGTTTCTTCCAAACGAGAATTGTACAACTTTATGAGAGTGATAAGGAGGGGTACGCATTGTTGCAAGATAAAACCCTACTGCCAACTCACTGGAACGATGTTTATTTAAACACACCTTGCATTAAACGCCAGATAGCAACTCGTGAAGCGGAGTTTCATCAACTCCCTGCAATTCGACAACAAATTGCGCAGTTGCAAAGCCAGCTTGATGCACTCAATAACAGCCAATGATGGTGTTATGGCAATGCACGGAGATTTCAGGTTTAGGAATTCAATAAACAGTGGATAAGAAGCACATATTCATTATGATTGCGCTTTTGGGTGGCAGTGCTGTGGTATATTAAACTGTATACCATCAGAGCGTGCCACTACCGTAGCTGAAACACAGCGTGCTGAATATGATGTACAACTGGCACACTCAAAAAAACATGTGTGATTACGTCAAAATCGCTTGGTACTTATACTGTCAGTGTCCCTTGGTAATCACACTAAATTTTTCTCAGCATTAATACACCTAAGTTAAGAGAAATTATTAGAAAAACGGATGCCAATTTAGTCTCTCATTTCACAAAGAAACTGAATAATGAAATTAATACAACGCGAATAGCAGAAGGCATAGCGCCACTAGCACAAGAAAAAATGCCAAGAATTGCGTTATATGAATTTCAAACTTCCATTGCGATGATGTATGACAGAGACGAAGATAAACAAACGCTAAATTTGCTACAAGATGAAACACTTTTTCCCCATCATTGGAAAACCTTGTACTTAGATACGCCTTGTATTAAACGCCATATTGCAACCCGCGAAGCCGAGTTTCATCAACTCCCTGCAATTCGACAAGAAATTGCGCAGTTGCAAAGCCAGCTTGATGCACTCAATTCCAGCCAATAACGGTGTTATGGCAATGCACTCAATTACAGCTAATAACGGTGTTATGGCAATGCACAGAGTGACAGTATTGGGAAGTTAAAAAAAAATGGATAAGAAGAAATTATTTGCTGTGATTACCCTTTTAGGAGGCTGTGGAGCAGTGTATTTAAACTGTGTATCATCAGCAAGTGTTGCCACCGTTGTCGAAGCGCAAAGCTCCGCCCATAAAAATAAATTGGTAGAGCCGAAAAGTGCCCCTCAAGAACCAGAGGGGGCCGAGGTTATTCAAACCCAGATAGCACAGCTACAGCAGCAAATAAAGGAGATAAACCGGCAGGCACTATTGAAAGGTGGTTTAGCCGCGCCCAAAACTTTTGACTATGATGATGATTGGTGTATTGCTAGCCAAGATTTATCTAAACAAGATCAAATCATTGAGTACAACCAACGACAAGCGTTTTATAAAGAGCATGCCAGAGGTGAGCGCGTTATTGTTGGACATCGGGTAGTTGATGAAAATATGGTTAACTATTTAAGCATGGATAGTGACACACTAATGAGCTTAGCGCAGAGTGATGACCTTGTTGCGTTGCGCGTTATTGCTGAGAAAAGCCATGATGCAGTTACCACCGAGATGGCATATCAAGCGGCTGAACGTCTAGTAATATTGGGAGACTGGAAAACGGGAATTAGCATATTGGTGATACGAGGCTTGTACGACGCTAAATATATCGCGAAGAAGAAACCAGACCAAGCCAAAGCGATGGTTGTCAAAGCACTAGCCTATGCTGAGTTGGGTTTACAGCGAGGGACGGGTATAACGGCTGTTTTTGTGGTGCTCAGTGACAACCAAGAGATTAAACAGCTGGTGTACAGCGCCGATGAGCATGAGGTTTTAGCGCAAGTCGAAAAATTAACGGCGTCAATAAACCACAAAAGGTTGGCGGAAAGCCTTGCGCCTTTAAACGAAGAAGTGGTACCAAAAGAAGCTTTATCGGGTTTGCGCTCAACGATTGCTCGGTTATATGACCGAGGTGGCAGGGAACAGTTTTTAGCGTTACTCAAAGACAAAGCGCTGTTCCCAAGTCATTGGTACACTCAATATTTAGATACGCCTTGTATTCAACGTATTATTGCCAATCGCAAAGCCTATTTTCATCAAATTCCGGCAATTCAGCAAAAAATTGCACAGTTACAAAATCAGCTTCACTAGTTGTTTGTAGCTCTCAAAATTATGGCACTTAGCGCTAATGTGAGTCCATAGAGACAAAAAAACGCCCAACGAGGGGCGCTTTTGATAAAGGAATCGTTAGATTAGCCGCGAGGACCCGCTTGCTTAATTGCGTCAGACACATCGTACTTGGCAAAGTTCTCTTGGAAATCTGCTGCTAGCTTCGCTGCGTATTCCGCGTATTTGCCTTTGTCTTCCCAAGTATTGATTGGGTTAAGTAGCGCACTGTCAACACCAGGTACCGCGACTGGTACATTCAGATTAAGTGACTCAATGTGCGTTGTTTCAACATCAGCCAGTTTACCCGACACAATAGCATCAACTACGGCACGTGTAGTTGGAATATCAAAACGCTTACCGATACCGTAAGGGCCACCAGTCCAACCTGTGTTTACTAGGAATACTTTAGCGCCGAACTCACGTACGCGTTTCATTAGCAGCTCTGCGTAAACGCCAGCAGGACGCGGGAAGAAAGGTGCTCCGAAACACGTTGAGAAAGTTGACTCAATATCAGCCGTTGAACCAATCTCGGTTGAACCTACTTTTGCTGTGTAACCACTTAGGAAGTGATAAGCTGCGGCTTCTTCAGACAAGATAGAAACCGGAGGTAAAACACCGCTTACGTCACACGTTAAGAATACAACTGCTTTTGGCTCACCAGCACGGTTTTCTACTTTGCGCTTTTCAACGTGCTCTAATGGGTAAGCAGCACGGGTGTTTTGCGTTAAGCTCGTATCTTTGAAATCAGGTACGCGATTTTCATCAAGTACCACGTTCTCTAAGATGGTACCGAACTTAATCGCGTTCCAAATAACAGGCTCGTTCTTTTGCGATAGGTCGATACATTTCGCATAACAACCGCCTTCGATATTAAATACGCTACCCGGTGCCCAGCCGTGCTCGTCATCACCAATAAGGAAACGAGTTGGATCAGCTGAAAGAGTCGTTTTACCTGTGCCAGATAGGCCGAAGAATAGTGCAGTATCACCAGCTTCACCCACGTTTGCACTACAGTGCATTGGTAGTACACCCTTGGCTGGTAACAAGAAGTTCTGTACAGAGAACATCGATTTTTTCATCTCACCAGCGTAGTGCATGCCAGCAAGTAGTACTTTGCGCTCTGCAAAGTTGATAATAACCGTACCATCACTGTTTGTGCCGTCGCGCTCGGGGTCACAAACAAAAGAAGGCACGTTTAGGATTTTCCATTGAGGTAAGTCTGACGCATTGTAGCGTGCAGGCTCGATAAACATGTTCTTAGCGAAGATATGATGCCATGCAGTTTCAGTTGTCACGACTACTGGTAGGTAGTGTTCTGGATCTGCACCCACTTCAAGGTGAGAGACGAAGTGGTCTTTAGTTTGCACGTGTGCTTCAACACGTTCCCATAAAGAAGCAAATTTTTCAGCATCGAATGGGCGGTTAACATTGCCCCATTGAATGTCGTTTTCAGTGCTTGGCTCTTTTACGATGAAACGATCACTTGGTGAACGACCAGTACGACGGCCTGTTTTAGCAACGAAAGCTCCGTTTGCGGCTAAAGTGCCTTCGCCACGCGCAATGGCGTGTTCGACAAGTTCGGCTGCAGTTAAATCGACAAAACGAGTAGCGCTTGAAGTCATGTTATTACCTAAATGTGAGAATTGAACGGGATAGCTCTAGAGTTCTGACTAACCTTAAGCTGAATTTATAGTACCAGATGGTTTTGAGATATTCGAGCTTTTGGAACCGTTAAAAAGGCATAAAAATGTCAAAAAACTTAAATATTTTCAATGATACCGGTGTCATGAAAGTCTTTAATTTTGTGATACCGGTGTCATTTTTTACCCATAAAAAAGCCGTCTTTTTGACGGCTTGATATTCGATTTAAGTGCAAAGTCGAGTTTAATTAAAAATGGCCTTAATATCGTCTTCACTAAACTGGTAATTTTTGAGGCAATAATGACAACTGATGTTGATCTCACCTTGCTTTTCTAAGTCTGACAATAAGGCTTCTTGACCAACATTGACTAGCGCATTAATTGTCTTTTCGCGACTACAGCCACAAACAAAGTTGACCGCTTGTGGTTCAAACAGCTGAGGATTATCTTCATGATACAAACGCGTCAAGACGGTCTGCGCATCAAGATCAAGCAGCTCTTCGTCTTTAATAGTGTTACTTAATGCTTCTAAATGAACAAAGTCTTCTTCTGACTTTTCTTTATTTACCGGTAATACCTGCAAAAATAAGCCTGCAGCTTTTACACGCTCGCCACCAGTGCTGGTTGCAAACCAAAGACGGGTCTTCAACTGTTCAGACTGAATGAAATAATCTTCTAAGCAAGCCGCCAAAGAATCAGAAGTAAGCGGTACAATACCTTGGTAGCGCTCGCCCTTGGTTGGTGTGATGGTGATCACCATATAACCTTTACCCATCAACTCAGGCACAGTTGTACCTGTTACTTCGCCTTGTAATCGGGCAACGCCACGCATATTTTGTTGGTGGTCACCATTGATAACAGCGTATTTTACAGGACCGTCGCCCTGAAGCTGAACGGCGATGTCGCCTTCAAACTTTAATGTTGCTGTAAGTAGGCTGGTCGCCACAAGTAACTCACCCAAAAGTGCTTGCACCGCTTGTGGGTAGTTATGGCCAGCAATGATGTCATTGAACGTTTGGTCTATTTGCACTAATTCGCCGCGTACATCTAATTTTTCAAAAATATAGCGGTGTAGTAAATCAGATTGCATTTATTTAAATCCTAGCTTGATTTCAATTTGAGTAATTCGCGCCTTTGCTTTTTATCCGGTTTGTTAACAGGATGTGGTGCAAAAAAGCTGTTGTTTTTTCGCGCTATTGCGTTTTGTTCTCTTTTCTCCAGACTTTGTACCGATTCCTGGTATGCTTGCTGTGCAATAGGGGCTGCTTGACGCTTATCTAATAGCATCAAAACGGTCACCTCTTTTTCATCAAACCCTTGTGCAAGCTTAACCTTTGCACCTAATTCAACTAATTTACTGGGTTTACAGCGTTGACCGTTATAGTGTACTTTACCCCCTTGAATCATTTCTCGAGCTATCGCTCGGGTCTTGTAAAATCGGACCGCCCATAGCCATTTATCTAGCCTTACAGCGTCGTTTTGGTTGGGTTGTTCGAGGGATTTTTTAGTCACAATTTATTAACCATACAGAACGTGGGTATAATGCAGAGAATTTAGCATATTTCAACGTTCAAAAAAAGTACGCGGAACTCTCGTACTGTGCAGTGTTCAAAGGGATACCAGCTGTTAACATAGTGAAGACAAACTGTCATATTTGTGCGCTTGTTGAAATTACACTGAAAAGGTACACTGGATCGCTCAACAGAATAAGAAAAGACGGATATGGAATTACAAATACAACAGTTACAAAAAGCATTGCTTGGCTTGCCCCACGCAAAATTAAGTCGCTTAGTAGTTTATTTGGCTGTTGTTTACATCGCTTACTTAATGTCTCAGTTGTTTTGGTTATTGTGGCCGCAGCCGGTTACACAACCACTTCCTTCAATGTCTTCGGTGTATGCATCAACCAGCGCAAAAGTCAGTAGTCAGGCCATTATTAAACAGAACTTATTTGGTGACGCAGGCTCTAAACCGATTGAACAACCTAAAGCGATTGTTTCTGACGCGCCTCAAACGGCTCTAAATGTGCGTTTAACAGGCATCATTGCGGTGAGCTTAGATGATAAAGCTGGGTTGGCAATCATTGAGTCACAAGGACGCCAAACGACCTATGAAGTGGCAGAAGCCATTCAAGGTACGCGCGCAAAATTAGCACAAGTATTGCCAGACCGCGTTATTTTGGATGTCAGTGGCCGTTTTGAAACCCTCATGCTTGATGGTTTGGAGTATTCAAAAAATGTTGCTATGCCCGTTGCACCTAAAAGTGCTAACCAGAAAAATTCAAGAACTTCGGGGTTAGTGCAAAGAAATGTACCAGGTGAGCTTATCGAACAAAAAGAGGCGCTTTTAAAAGATCCTGGTAAGTTACTGGATTACATCCGCATCACCCCATATAGAAGTTCGGGTCAGCTTATGGGGTATCGTTTGAGTCCGGGTAAAGATCCCGCCTTGTTCGATAAAATGGGCCTAAAAAATAATGATTTGGCTGTTGCTATTAACGGCTATCAACTCACGGATATGAAACAGGCTATGTCCGCCATGAATGAGCTAAGAAACAGCACTGATGCGACTATCACAATTGAGCGAGATGGTCAGCAAATGAGCGTGCAATTTAGCCTGTAAGTCACTAGATTTGGAGTTTAAGAATAATGGGTAGACAGCTACACCTCACAAAAATCAGAAAAGGGTTAGCTAAATATGCGACTGTGTTGTTAGCAGCCGGATTATCGCTTTCTGTGTCTGCAGCAGAATATGCAGCCAACTTTAAAGGGACCGACATCAATGAGTTTATTGCCGCTGTTGGGAAAAATTTAGAGAAAACTATCATTATCGATCCAAACGTGCGTGGCAATATCAATGTGCGCAGCTATGAGTTGATGGATGAAAAACTCTACTTCCAGTTCTTTTTGAACGTACTTGAAGTGTATGGTTACGCCGTAACAGAAATGGAAAGTGGCGTACTTAAAGTGGTGCGTAGCTCAGATGCGAAAAAGGGCAATGTCCCTTTAATCGACCGAGACAACGAGGTGGCTGGCGATGTGATGATCACCCGAGTTGTCAGAGTGAAAAACGTCAGTGTGCAAGAGCTTGGCCCGTTAATTCGTCAGTTTAGTGACCAAAAAGACGGCGGTCATGTAACCAACTTAAACTCCGCCAACGTGATGATGTTGACCGGTCATGCTGCCTCAGTAAATCGACTGGTTGATATTATTCGCTCGGTAGACCAAGCGGGTGATAAGCGTGTTGATATTGTGAAGTTGAACTTTGCAACGGCTGATGATGTGGTTTCGGTCGTTGAAAGCATTTACAAAGACAGCGGTAAGGGCGCTATTCCTGATTTTCTAATCCCTAAAGTGGTTGCCGATAGCCGCACCAACAGCGTGATTGTTAGTGGCGAGTCGCAGGCTCGTACACGTGCGACAGATCTCATAAAACGTTTGGATAATGAATTAGAAAACCAAGGTAACACGCAAGTATTTTATCTTGATTACGCCAAAGCGGAAGATTTGGTCAAAGTACTACAAGGTGTCAGCAAAACCTTGCAAGAAGAAGCTCAGGGCGGTAACACCAAAACTCGCTCACGTAGCAATAAGAATGAAACCAGTATCGAAGCACATCCAGATTCAAACTCTCTAGTGATAACAGCGCAACCAGACACGATGCGCTCTCTTGCTAAGGTGATTGAAAAGCTTGATATTCGTCGTGCACAAGTATTAGTCGAAGCGATTGTCGTAGAAGTACTTGAAGGCGATGGCATTAACTTTGGCTTGCAATGGATCTCTGAAAAAGGCGGTATGCTGCAATTTAACAATGGTAGCTCAATCCCTGTTGGTTCATTAGCCGTTGCGGCAGAGCAAGCGCGAGATAAGACTATTGTGCGTACTCAGATCGGAACTGAAGACCCAACTAAGAAGAGTGAATATAACGAAACCAAAGAAGGTGACTTAGGTCCGCTTGGGCAACTATTAGGTGGCGTAAATGGTTTGGCGATGGGTATTGTTAAAAACGACTGGGGTGCCATTGTTCAAGCGATCTCAACCGATACCAAGTCGAATATTCTAGCTACGCCTTCCGTGACGACCATGGACAACGAAGAAGCGTCAATGATAGTGGGCCAAGAAGTGCCGATTATTACAGGGTCAACGGCCAGCGAAAATAATTCAAACCCATTCCAAACGGTTGACCGACAGGAAGTGGGTATTAAGTTAAAGGTTACGCCACAAATTAATGACGGCAGTGCGGTACAGTTGACGATTGAGCAAGAAGTATCGAGCGTGAGCGGTGCAACAGCGGTCGATATTTCAGTGAATAAGCGTGCTATTAATACCACGGTGATTGCTGACGACGGCGGCATGGTTATCTTGGGCGGCCTAATTGATGAAGACGTGCAAGAAAGCGTCTCTAAAGTACCACTTCTTGGTGATATTCCAGTGCTAGGACACTTATTTAAGTCAACTTCGACCACCAAGCGTAAACGTAACTTACTGGTATTTATTCGCCCAACGATTATTCGTGACAGCCGCAGTATGAATAAGTTAAGCCATTCGAAGTATAACTTTATTCGTGGCGAGCAAAAACTACAGCGCGATGATGGTATTGAACTAATGCCATTTGAAGATTCGCCAATATTGCCTGAATGGAACGACGCCTTAGTATTGCCGCCAACGTATGAAGAGTTTTTGAAAGAACAAAATACGAAAGAGCAGAGCAATGATGACTGAGAGTAAGGTAGACGTGGTAACCGAATTACCAGTCAGTGAACTAGGTGCCGGCGATATGCCCGCAGAAGTATTAGAGCAAGTGGAAGGGGCTGTGAATTCGCCGCTTCGCCTGCCATTTGCTTATGCACGCCGTGTAGGCATGTTACTGAGTCAAGAAGCGCAAGGTTTAGTCGTTTATTATCGAGGTGAGCTAAGTGTTGCTTCCTTGCTTGAAGTTCGCCGTATTGCTGGCGCAGCTTTCACGTTAGAACAGCTAGATGATGATAAATTTGAGCTGATGCTTGAAGCGTCTTACCAGCGTGATAGCTCTGAAACGCAGCAAATGATGGAAGACATAGGTAACGAAGTCGACCTGTTCTCGTTGGCGGAAGAATTACCGCAAACGGAAGACTTGCTGGCCGCCGATGATGATGCGCCAATCATTAAACTCATTAATGCCATGCTCAGTGAGGCCATCAAAGAAGGGGCTTCGGATATTCACATTGAGACATTTGAGCAAGATTTAGTGATCCGCTTCCGTGTGGATGGCGTGCTTAAAGAAGTATTGAAACCGAATCGTAAGCTGTCGTCACTGCTTGTCTCTCGTATCAAGGTTATGGCGAAATTGGATATTGCTGAAAAGCGTATCCCACAAGATGGTCGTATTAGCTTACGTATCGCAGGGCGCGCGGTAGACGTGCGTGTATCGACCATGCCTTCGAGCTTTGGTGAGCGTGTCGTATTGCGTTTGCTTGATAAAAATAACGCGCGTTTAAACCTTGAAGACTTAGGTATGACTGAGCGTAACCGCAGCTTGTTTGCGGATATTATCAGCAAGCCACATGGTATTATTCTTGTCACCGGCCCCACAGGTTCTGGTAAGAGTACCACCTTGTATGCGGGCATGAGTCAGATCAATTCTAAAGACCGCAACATTTTAACTGTTGAAGACCCGATTGAATACGAGATCCCAGGCATAGGTCAAACTCAGGTTAATACCAAAGTTGACATGACCTTTGCCCGTGGTTTGCGAGCGATTTTACGTCAAGACCCGGATGTGGTGATGGTCGGTGAGATCCGTGACTTAGAAACAGGGCAAATAGCGGTACAAGCGTCATTAACCGGTCACTTAGTTATGTCAACGCTGCACACTAATACGGCCGCAGGTGCGATTACCCGTATGGAAGATATGGGGGTTGAGCCTTTCTTACTTTCTTCGTCGTTACTTGGCGTCTTGTCACAGCGATTAGTTCGTACATTATGCTCTAATTGTAAAGAAGCACACCATGCGGATGAGCGAGAGTGTGAGTTACTAGGTGTACCTTTTGACCAGCCTCCGACAATTTATCGTGCGATTGGCTGTGAAGAATGTAATTTCAACGGCTATAAAGGTCGTACCGGTATTCACGAATTACTCGTGGTTGACGAAACTATTCGAGAGCTTATTCACAACGGCAAAGGTGAGCAAGCGGTTGAAAAGTACATTCGTAAAACCAGCCCAAGCATTCGCCAAGATGGCTTAGCCCGGGTGTTAAATGGCCAAACTACGCTAGAAGAAGTATTACGTGTAACGCGTGAGGAAGGTTAATCATGGCGGCGTTTGAGTATCGTGCTTTAGATGCGAAAGGCAAAGAAAAATTAGGGATTTTAGAAGCGGATACGGCCAAACAAGTGAGGCAAATGCTGCGCGAAAAAGCCATGATGCCGATTGAAGTCTCCCCCGCAGCGGAAAAAGATAAAAAGCAAAGCGAAGGTGGCTTCAAGTTATTTCAAGGCTATAAACCGTCAGTCGCCGATCTTGCTTTGGTGACTCGTCAGCTAGCCACTTTAATCCAATCCTCTTTACCTGTTGAAGCTGCGGTGATGGCTGTGGCTGAGCAGTGTGAAAAACCACGTTTAAAACGTATGTTGATGTCAGTGCGCTCAAAGGTTGTGGAAGGATATACATTGGCTGATGGCATGTCAGAGTTCCCACATGTATTTGATAACTTATATCGCTCCATGGTAGCCGCTGGCGAAAAGTCGGGGCATTTGGATGCGGTATTAAACCGACTGGCTGATTACACTGAGCAACGACAGCACATGCGTAGTCAAATTACACAGGCGATGGTGTATCCGACTATTCTGGTCATTTTCGCAATCGCCATCGTGTCTGTCTTGCTTGGGACAGTGGTACCAAAAATCTTAAAGACCTTTGAAAAATCAAACCAAGTATTACCTTGGACAACGGAATGGGTCATGGCTGCCAGTAACTTTGTACAAGATTATTGGCTAGTGAGTTTAGTTGCTTTGACGGCCAGTGTTGTTATGGCGAAACGCGCCTTACAGCAGCCTAAAATTCGTTTTTGGTTTGACAGTAAAATGCTGGTTATTCCTGGTATTGGCAAAGTGAGTCGTGGCATTAATACGGCACGTTTTGCACGTACCTTAAGTATTTTATCTTCGAGTTCTGTGCCTTTACTCGAAGGGATGAAAATATCAGGTCAAGTACTAGAAAATCAAAAGATTAAAGCCGCTGTGGCTGACGCTGCAGCTAGGGTTAGCGAAGGCGCGAGTCTGCGCGCAGCGTTACATCAAACGAAATTATTTCCACCTATGATGCTGCACATGATAGCCAGCGGTGAAAAGTCTGGTGAATTGGAGCAAATGCTGGAACGAGCGGCCAATAACCAAGACAGAGAGTTTGAAAGTATGGTCAGTGTCTCACTTAAGTTACTCGAGCCGGCCATGATAGCCAGTATGGCGGTTATTGTACTGTTTATTGTGATGGCGATATTACAACCCATTATGGCGATGAACAAAGCTGTCGGGCTGTAGTCAAACACAGCGAAGACGTGCAATTAACAATTAAAATTAAGAAACATTGAAGGAAAATATTGTGAATAGACAATCAGGTTTTTCATTATTAGAAATCATGGTAGTACTGGTGATCATTGGTATGATCATGTCTATCGTGGCACCAAATATCATGGGCCAGCAAGAAGAAGCGGCGATTGATAAATCGAAGATAGATATTCAGCAGCTAGAAGATGCGATGAATATGTACAAGCTTAAAAACAAAGCTTACCCAACAACAGAGCAAGGTTTAGAAGCGCTGGTAACACAAACCACTATTGACCCTGTGCCAAAACGTTTCCCTGATGGCGGTTTTATTTCAAAGCTACCTGAAGACCCATGGGGTAATCCGTACCAGCTAGTGAGCCCAGGTGAAATGGGCAAGATAGACATCTTCTCTATGGGTCCAGACGGTGAAGTGGGCACAGAAGATGATATCGGCAATTGGGATGACGAAGAGCAACGTTAATCTATATGGCACACCGCATACCTTTCCATTCTTTTTCTAAATCATCACGAGGTTTCAGTTTAATAGAAATCCTCGTGGTGATTGTGATCATTGCTTTTGCGACCAAACTGGTTGCTTACAGCTTTGGCGGCGATATGGAAGAAGAGCTAGAAAAACAAGCATTGAAAGTACACAGCGTGATCAATCTTGCTTCCGAATTTGCGGTGTTGAATCAAGTTGAGCTTGGGTTACGCTTAGAAAAAAATACGCTAGAAATGTTGGTGTTTGATGGTGAAACCTGGACCGAGTTCGAGGCTGAAGAACTTTACAAACCCATAGAATTTACAAAACAGTTTCGTGCACAGTTGATTACCGAAGATTTATCTTGGTCACAAGACAACCTGCTAGAACAGTCAAACTGGCAAGAGCTAATGGGGTCGAGTGATGAAGACAGCCTATTGGAATTGAGAAAGGTGAAAGTACCGCAAGTGCTTATCCTTTCTTCAGGTGAGGTCAGCGCATTCCAAATCAGTTTGGAGTTGGCGGAGCAAAGAGAGCCTGTGTTTTATATAGAAGGTGAATTTATCGCACCAGTCAAACTGCGTCGGGAACCACAGTCATGAAACGTGTGGTTGGTTTTACGCTCCTAGAAGTCATGGTTGCTATGAGTATCTGTGCTATGGCTGGGATTGCGGCTATGCAAGCTACCGGAGAGCATATTACCCATATTTCTAGCTTAGAAGATCAAACCTATGCGTCTTGGGTTGCTGAAAATCGACTTGTTGAAATGCGAGCAAACGCAGAAAAGTGGGCCGGAAAAAATGGCACGAAAGGCGAAGAAGAGCTGGCTGGGCAGATGTGGTATTGGCAACAAAAAGTTGTTCCAACGGCAGATCCAAGTTTCGTAAAAGTAATTATAGAAGTATATACAGACGAAGCGCTCAAGCATTCGGTTTATGATCTCACAACATTTATGCTCAAGGGTAAGTCGTAATGCGCCAACGTGGTTTTACTCTTTTAGAGGTGATGGTTGCGTTAGGGATCTTAGCGTTTGTCGTGATGGTGACACATCAGATATTAGACTCAACTATCAAGGCTAAAGAAGCGTCTGAAGAAACCATTGCCGAAATCGAAGCGCTACAAACAACGTTTCGATTAATGGATCAAGATTTTAGTCAAATGACTAAGCGTGAGGTACGCAATGAGTCGGGCGATATCAACCCAAGCTATATTTTACATGGCCGTTATGCGTTAGAGAGCCAGTTTGATGGTATTGCTTTTGTACGTGATGGTTGGACGAACCCTATCAGTTTACTACCTCGCTCTGAATTACAAGCGGTGGGTTATCGCGTTATTGATGACAACCTAGAACGCATATATCGAATTTATGTTGATGAGCTAGATGGCGCAGAGCCGCGCTCACAGGTTGTTATAGAAAATATTGAAGAACTCAAATTCGAATTTCTAGATGACCAACAAAAGTGGCAAAACGACTGGAAAAAAAAGGCCTTGCCTCTTGCTGTTGCGGTAACGCTTAAACTCAAAGATACGCCAGAAATTAAGCGCCTATTTTTAACTCCAGGCAATGGCAAAGAGCAGCAGGCGGTAAGTAGCACTCCCAATAGCTCAGGGCAAGGTGCTGGACAAAATCAAGGTAGTGGACAGAACCAAGGTGGTGGACAGCGTGGTTCGGGTGGCTCGCGAGGAGGTCGCTCATGAATAAACAAAATGGCGCGGCTTTAATCATTGTGTTATTTATTGTCGCATTGGCGGCCACTATCGCTGCGGAAATGGCCGCAAATCTAATGGTGCAGGTGCAACGAGCACAGAATATCCAAACGCATCAGCAGGCCAAATGGTATAGCTATGGTGCCGAAGAATTAGTCAAAAAGGTGATCCTAGAAAGTAAAAAAGATGACCCTGATAAAGTACATTTGGGTCAACCTTGGGCCCTAAGTGAAGTCCCTTACCCCGTTGATCATGGTACTTTGAGTGGTCAAGTTACGGATTTACAGGCGTGTTTAAATTTGAATGCGTTGCGTGAGCCGAAAAAACAAGGGGCATCGGTGAATGATACAAACCCCGCTCATAAGGCATTGTTATCGCTGCTAACAAATATTGAAGATTTACCTGTAGAAGAAAGTGAAGAGGCGCTTGCTGACAGTGTTTACGATTGGCTTGATGAGGACAGTATAACGTTTCGCTCAGGCGCTGAAGAAGACGAATATATGTCTAAGCAAATGCCTTATTTAGCTGCGAATAATATGTTGGCATCTGCTTCTGAGCTGCGCATCATCAAAGGGTTTAACCCTTTAGTTATGCAAAAAATCGAGCCTTATGTGTGTGTGATCCCTGGCAGTACAGAATTAAAAGTGAATGTGAATACGGTTAAACCCGAACAAGCATTATTATTGAGTGCTCTGTTAGATGGTTTGAGTGAGTCTGGTGCGCAAGCTGTTATATCAGCCCGTCCAGAGAAAGGGTTCGACAATATCGATGAATTTTTTACTGAAGCCCGTAACCAAGGGGCAAAAGTCGATAAGCAAAGTGAAGAATTATTTACCTTAAACAGCAATTATTTTAAGTTACGCGCAAAAGCCCTATTTGATGATAGGCGCTTTGCAATGACCTCAATTATTCAAATAAATCAAGGTCAAGCAACCATACTGGCGCGAAAATTTGGAGGCGTACAGTGACAGAAAAATTGGTGATCCGCTCGGATCAATCAGCTAATAACCCAATTCATTGGTTGGTATTTTCATCATCCGATGAGCAGATCATTGCCAGTGGTGAACTGGATAATGCTGAGCAGTTGTCACAATTGACAGAGAAAGCGCAAAGCAGAGAAGTAACTCTGCTATTGAGTGCAGCACAGGTGCAACTTAAAACAGTTGATTTGCCAACGAAATGGAATCGCAAGCTAGAGCAAGCGTTACCATTTATGCTCGAAGAGCAAATAGCTTGTGATGTAGATGAGTTGTTTGTGGCTATTTCTGGTCCAAGTATGGACGGTGATAAACACACCGTACAAGTGGCGATTTGTGACAAAGCATGGTTACAAGAGTGGTTTGACGTTTTTGCAAAGCATGATATTGAACTGACACGTGTATTACCTGATGCGCTGCTATTGCCACATATTGATGACGACACTCTGACTATGATTGAGCTGGGCGATCAATGGTTATGCCGCCAAGGTTCTTGGCATATCAGTGCGATTGAAAAGAGCTGGGGAGCGGATTATTTATATGCGTTACAACCGCAAAAAATAGTACATTACAGCCCAGCACAGAGCATACCTGATATTGCGCCAAAAGAGGCGAAAGAAGCAGAATATGACTTGCCACTGGCTTTGTTTGCCAAGAACTTAAGCACAACATCATTTAATTTGCGTCAAGGCCTATTTGCTGCGAAGAAGAAACAACCACAATGGTGGCGTGATTGGAAGAGCGGTCTGTTGGCTGCAAGTGTAGCCATTGGATGTTTTGTGGTGGTCAAAGGCACTCAGCTCATGATGTTGCAAAAACAAGCGGATGAGTTTAAATCGCAAGCGGTAGCGAGTTATCAAAAAGCATTCCCTGGTAAGACAGTACGTCCGCACCTATTGAAAAAACAAATTCAAGGTGAGCTTGCTGGACTGAGTGGCACACAACAAGGTGGCTTTTTAGAGCTAACTAATCATTTAGTGGCCGTTTATGGTGAAGTTGAAAACTTTACACCGGAAACACTGCGCTATGACAGTCGTCGTAACGAGTTGAGAATTCGTGCGCGAGCCAATGGTTTCCAAACCTTTGGGCAGGTCAAAGCCATTTTGGAGCAGCGCGGTTTGAGCGTTCAACAGGGGTCTTTGAACAATGACGGTGACGTAGTGATTGGTGAGATCCGTTTACGAGGTGAAGCATGAAGCAGCAAGCATTAAAATACTGGCACTCTTTAAAAGAGCAAGAGCAAAAGCTGTTGATTATCGCTGCGGTGGTTTTCACCATTTTTGTGCTGATTATGGGAGTGTTTAAACCGCTCAATAGTGCAGTTGAAAAGGCGCAAAAAGATAAGCAGCGCCAGCAAGAATTAGTGGCATGGGTTAACAATAGTGTGGGTAAACTTAAGCACAGCGCATCGGCCAACACCCGCGGTCGTTCAGGTAACTTATCTGCATTGGTGAATCGCACACGTGGCCAATACCAAATTAATATTAGCAAAATGCAGCCGAGTAATGAGGCATTGCGCCTTACTATTGATTCTGTTGAATTTAACAAACTAATTGCTTGGTTAGATGAATTAACTAATCAGCACGGAGTAAGAGTGGATAGTTTGGATTTGGCACAAGATAGTGCGCCGGGCTTTGTACGTGTTAGTCGTTTGCTGTTAGAGAATTAAAAAATGAAAAAGACCATTAGCCTAGTCCTTACGTTTATAATTGCGTTTGCTTTGTTTACTCTTTACAACATGCCTGCTTCGTTGGCATTGCAGTTGGCGGGTAAGCATTTACCACCAAGTTTGCAGATTGGCGCTGTAACAGGCACTGTTTGGCAAGGCCAAGTGAGCGAGCTTAGAGTCAGCAATGTACAGTTAGATGATGTGCGCTGGCGTATTGAGGCACCTGCGTTGTTAATTGGTAATATGCAAGGTAATTTACGCTTTGGTAATGCTCGTGATAAATCACAACTGTCGGGTCGGACTGATTTCAATGTGGGTTTGTTTGATCAATCGATTTCCTTATCTGATGCAATGGCACGCTTTAGTGTCGAACAAGCCATGTCGCAGGTCACTTTGCCGTTACCCGTTAATGCAAAAGGACGCGTATTGTTAGATATTGACCAATATAATAGCGGTGCACCTTATTGTGAGGCACTAAAGGGTGAGATCCGCAGCCCTGGTATTTCTGTTGAGGGTTTAACTGGTTGGTTCGAGATTGGTCCTCTGGCTGGTAGTCTAAGTTGTAAGTCTGGCGATATTGCGGTGCTTGTAGACCCTGAAAATCGTTTGGGTCTGCAAGCTGACGCTATTTTGGCTGATAATTTCCAATTTCGCGTAGCTGGTAATATCAAACCAGACCCTTCATTACCAAAAGAAGTGCACGACGCTGTGAAGTTTTTAGGTCGCCCAGATAGTGAAGGTCGCTATCCCGTTAATTTATAAAGTAGTGTGATGTTAGAGTTTAATTATACTGAGCAACATCAAGTATTGCTCACTGAATACTTGGTAAAAAGACCTTCTGCGATGACTCTGTCGCAGATAGAAGGTTATTTGTTTGCGATGATCTGTGGCCCATCTAGCGTAGAAGTGGAGCTGTGGCTTGGTGAGATCACTTCGGGCGATGAGCAATTAGCTGAAGATGTTATATTTGCGTTTATGGCTTTGCATCATTATATCAGTGAACAGGTTTTTTCACAGCAGTACATATTACCTTGGCTGAATAATGCTGATTATCAAACGAAACACGAATGGAGCACCGGCTTTTTGCAGGCGGCACAACCGTATTTTGAGCACCTCATGCAAGCTAAGGGGCTGTCTACAGAACTTAAACAAGCATTGCAGGTGGCGACTGAACAGTTGGCTTTTTTCTCTTTATCATTAGAGCAGATCAAACAGTACTGCGCTCAGCTCAATTTGGATGAGCATGTTTTTCTTACCCAGCAGAGTGATTTGGCGAGAGATTTCGCCCCCGACTACGCGCAACTAATAGAAAACGTTGCTGTTGCGAGCGGGTTATTCGATGAAGATGAAGAAGGCTTTTAGGCAATCTCTAACTCAATATGAGTACAACCTTTTGAACAACAGACGTGTCCTTTTTGCGATGCGTCTACCGCTAAATTGAGCTTTAACGGTGCATTACATGTTTCACATAAGATTGTTTGCCCAGCGCTGAGCTTTTTCAGCAGCTGCTTTTGTTTGTTAAAAGAGGCTGCACGCTGTTTATTCAATTGAGTAAAATCGTTCATAAAGTCCCTGTTTTACTTGCTGCACGTTCGATAAGCTCGCATATTGTCTCGAGCTTATCGGTAAAAAAGTAAAGGCTCATTTCTCTTTCCTTACAATATTGCTGATAAAACTGACGTAATGCAAGGTCGTTCGCAAGTTCTGTGCTTAAGTGCTCTAGTTGTTCAGGTGTGAGCTCGACCTGTTGCTCTATACTGACTAAAGCAACCCTTGCTAAGGATGGTCTTTGCACTTTAGTCGATTCGCTCAATACTGCGATGATGTCGTTAATGAGCCTATCTCGTGGTTGTTTTACTACTTCCACATTGGTGGTAAATAATGCGACAACCACAGCTAACAATAATAAAAACTTTTTCATAATGCGTTTTTCAAGAATTCTTTGATCTCAGTAGCATCGGTAAATCTCCTAGTGTAATAAAATAGCCGACTTAAAAGCAAGCAATGAAACACGTGGTAAACTCTGTCTATAAGTTAAGTATCTGCTATTTAATAAATTTATAGTTTACAGTTTTATTTAAGCGTTATAGCTGTTGGCAGGTATCAATCAGCTGCTAAGCTTGCTTATAATACCCCTATTCTAATAAAGGTCACTGTAGCAAGTACCTGTCGATCATGGCGGCTTAAGGAGCTTAGATGGACAAGCAGATCAAAGTCAAAAATATTCCCACGGATGTAAAAATTCAAAAGCCGGATAACCTTCAACCAGATAGGTTTAATCCGAGAAACCGTATTTATGTGCGAGCTGTCCAAGGGTTACATCAGATATTACGCAGGCGTATCGGTTTTGTGGGCATGCTTGCATTTATGGTGCTGCCTTGGCTGAGTTTCCACGGTCATCAAGCGGTGTTATTCGACCTTTTTGAGCAAAAATTTAATATTTTTGGGTTAACTTTATTACCGCAAGATCTCACCATTTTGGCATTCATCTTGATGATAGCCGCCTTTGCATTATTTTTGGTGACTACTTTCTATGGACGTGTATGGTGCGGTTATACCTGCCCGCAAACGATATGGACATTCATATTCATCTGGTTTGAAGAAAAGTTCGAAGGCTCTGCCAATCAACGGAAAAAGTTAGATCAACGTCCTATGGATTTTGAAAAGTTTTGGCGCAAATCGGCCAAGCATGGTAGTTGGATATTATTTTCACTTTACACTGCGATCACCTTTGTTGGCTATTTCACACCTATTCGAGAACTCCTCCCCAACCTGATCACTTTGTCAGCCAGTGGATATGCGTTATTGAGCATAGCCGTGTTTGCGGTGTGTACTTATGGTAACGCGGGATGGATGCGTGAAATCATGTGCCTGCATATCTGTCCATACTCACGCTTTCAATCTGCCATGTTCGATAAAGATACCTTTACCGTAAGCTACGATGTTAAACGAGGAGAGTCTCGTGGTCCTCGCTCAAGAAAGCAAGATCCAAAAGAGTTGGGGTTAGGAGATTGCATTGACTGTAACCTCTGCGTGCAGGTGTGCCCCACTGGCATCGATATTCGTAATGGCTTGCAGTACGAATGTATCAACTGTGGCGCTTGTATTGATGCTTGTGATGGGGTGATGGATAAGATGAATTATCCAAAAGGCCTGATTTCATACACGACCGAGCGGAACTTAGAAACGTCATCGGAAAAAACCAAGCCAATTCGTGGCAAATTGATAGGTTATCTGTGTATTCTGTTGGTGCTCTCTGGTGCTTTGGTGGCTAATATTGCTATGCGTAAACCAATGGAGCTGGATATTATTCGTGATAGAAATCAATTATATCGCGTTAACTTTGACGGCTTAGTTGAAAATACTTACACCCTAAAAGTGATCAACAAGGCGCAACAAACACAAACTTTTGCTATCGAAGTATTAGGCCTAGAGCATTTTAAAGTGTTAGGCAAACAGCAGGTAACGGTTGAAGCAGGGCGCTCTATGGACGTACCTCTATCAGTGATAATCGATCCATATGATTTGAAGAAGCCAGTGACAGAGTTTGAGTTTTCAATTTACCCAACAGATGCACCTGAAGACAAGTTGATACAGCAAACGAACTTTTTTAAAGGCAAATAGTTCAGTACACTAGCTTCTATCAGTAAAAGCGGGGTTTCCCCGCTTTTTTTATCACAGAGACAACTATGAGTGAATTTTGCTTTGCCAGTCTAACGCCCGACTTCATGCTTGATGCCATTGAGAGTGTTGGCATTTTCCCAGAGTCAGGTTTGTTGGCACTAAACAGCTATGAAAACCGAGTTTATCAGTTCAAAGCAGACGACAACCGTCGTTATGTAGTGAAGTTTTATCGTCCACAGCGTTGGAGTGACGAGCAGATTTTAGAGGAGCATCAATTTGCATTTGATCTCGAGGCTTCTGAAGTGCCCGTTGTGGCACCTGTAAAACGCGATGGAGTTAGCCTTTTTCATTATCAAGGCTATCGCTTTGCGCTGTTCCCAAGTGTTGGTGGCCGTCAGTTTGAAATGGATAATCTTGATCAGTTAGAGGTTTTGGGGCGTTATATTGGCCGAATGCATGGCGTCGCAGGAAATCATCAATTTAAATATCGCCCAAGTATCACTTGTCAAGATTATCTTCACCGCGCTAGAACCGCAGTAATTGATAGTCAGTTGATCCCGATGCAACTAGAAACCCCATTATTGATGATTCTAGAACAACTGATTGCTAAGACTGAAAATGAATACCAACAAGTTGAGCAGATCCGTTTGCATGGTGACTGTCATGCTGGCAATATTCTGTGGTCAGGCGATAACTTGATGTTGGTTGATTTAGACGATTGTCGACAAGGGCCTATGATCCAAGACTTATGGATGATGCTTAATGGCGACAAGCAAGAGCAGATAATGCAACTTGATACCTTGCTATCAGGGTATGAAGAGTTTAATTCGTTTGATCAACAACAATTGAATTTGATAGAACCGTTGCGAGCTATGAGAATGGTACATTACATGGGCTGGTTGGCGACGAGGTGGCAGGACCCCGCTTTTCCACGGAACTTTTCGTGGTTTGCGACAGACAAATATTGGGAACAACAAATTTTGGCTTTAAAAGAACAATACGCCATTTTGCATGAACCTGCTTTGAGCTTATTTCCTTAAAAAATTAAAGAGACTTTTATGTTTAAAATAATAAAACAATCATTATTGATTCTATGTATTCCTCTAATGGCATTTGCTACGCATGCGGCTGAATTTGTTGATGGTACACATTTCAAAACACTTGATAATACAAAGAGCGCGAATGCCAAAGTGACCGAGTTTTTCTCGTTCTACTGTCCGCATTGTTATCAATTTGAACCGATTGCTATTGCGTTAGAGCAGGGGTTACCTAAAGGAGCGAGCTTCGAAAAGAGTCACGTGAACTTTTTAGGTGGGATACCAGCACAAGTGCAAAGTAACTTGAGCTATGCCTATATTATTGCCAATCAGATGGGCAAAGGTAAGGAAGTCGCAGCAGACTTATTTAATACCATTCACAAAAAAGGCAACAGATTGACGGATATTAAAGAAGTTAAAAAGCTGCTCGCCGGTCATGGTATTAGTGAAGCACAATTTGACCAACAACTAAGTAGCATGTTGGTGATTGCTGCAGAGAAAAAAATGCAGGATCAACAAGAGCATTTTGGTAAACTCGGCGCGTTGAGAGGCGTACCGACGTTTATCGTTAACGACAAGTACACAATAAACATGAAAGAACTAAAAAGTCAGCAAGAGTTAAATGAATTAGTAAAGTACTTACTAGAAAAATAAGAGTTGGAGATATCAATGTTGAAATTAATCAAAGCTGCGGCCATTGCAATGATGCTGCCTATGTTCGCCAATGCTGCTGTGCAGTATGAAGAGGGCGTACATTACGAAGTGGTTGCAGAGCGCGGTACAAAAAAACCTGAAGTGACAGAATACTTTTCGTTTTATTGTCCTGCTTGTAAAGCATTTGAGCCTTTGATTGCTGAATTTAAGCCTAAGCTTGATAAGGGTGTTAAGTTTAAGAAAAGTCACGTCGATTTTGTTGGTTCACGTGATCCTGAAATTCAAAAAATGATGTCTAACGCGCTGGCAACGGCCGCAGTTTTGCCACAGAAAGAGGCTATTGTTTCCGCGTTGTTTACACACATTCATACAAAGCGTGGAAAAATTAACGAGCTTGCTGACATTAAAGATATTTTTGTATCGCAAGGTGTTGATGGCGATAAATTTGATAAGTTATACAAGAGTTTTTCGGTTCGCACCAAAGCATCTCGTATGGCACGTAATCAAGCGCAATTACAAGAAAAAGGTGCATTAAGTGGAGTGCCGACCTTTATCGTAAATGGTAAATACAAGTTGTTATTACGCGAGTCAAAAACGACAACGCCAGAGCAGATCAGTGCTTTGATCAATTATTTGGCAACGAAATAACTCTCGTTTAAATACAAAAAAGCCTCGTCATCACGAGGCTTTTTTGTGCTCTTTAACTCTTGTCACTTGCGTTGCAAAAATACGCCCGACTCAACATGATGAGTATATGGGAACTGGTCAAAAATGGCGATACGAGAGATCGTATGTGTCTTGCATAGTAGCTCAAGGTCTCGCTCTAGCGTATCTGGATTGCAAGAAATATAAATAATGTTGTCGTAGTTCGACACGAGCTTGCAAGTTAACTCATCCATCCCAGCACGTGGAGGGTCGACCAAAATAGTTTGACAATCATAGTCATTTAAGTCGATACCGTTGAGTCTTGAGAAGTTGCGTTCACCTTTCATTGCTTGGGTAAACTCTTCACTCGACATACGGATGATGTCTAAGTTTTCAACTTTGTTGGCGGCAATATTGTACTGAGCAGAGTGAACCGATGATTTAGAAATTTCTGTTGCCAGTACCTTATTAAAGCTGCCAGCCAGCGCGATGGAAAAGTTACCGTTGCCACAATAGAGTTCGAGTAAATCGTTGTTCAGAGGAGTACATACCGATTGTGCCCATGCCAGCATCTTTTCATTCACCTTGGCATTTGGCTGTGTAAAGCTGTTTTCAACTTGCTGATAAATGAGCTCTTGGCCGTTCACCTGAAGTTTCTCAGTGACAAAGTCATCACCAAAGACCACTTTTTGCTTGCGAGCTCGACCAATGAAATCAATTTTATACACTTGTTGTAATTCAGCACGAAGTGTTTGCATCGCCTCCTGCCATTGTTCATCAAGTGCTTTGTGATAAAGTAAGCTGACGAGTATTTCCCCGCTAAGCGTTGAAAGATAATCGATTTGAAAGAGTTTTCGACGCAGGACTTCGTTGTCACGAAGTTTATCCATCATGACTTGCATGATTTCGCTGATAAGTGGTGCGGCTGGATCAAATCGATCAACGCGGATTTTCTGCTTAGTCGCTTGATCAAACATGATATGGAATAGATCGTCGCCTTCATGCCAAACGCGGAATTCCGCACGTTGTCTGTATTGTGTTTTTGGCGAGTCATACACTTCCAGCTCTGGCGCATTGAACTTAGCGAATTGTGCGCTGATGCGTTGTTGTTTTTCAGCGAGCTGCTGCTCGTATTCGGAAGTATCTATTAAAATGACAGCCATATAAGAAGTACCTTGCAAAATTCAGACGCGCTATTTTAGGGGGCGCTGCCGATTTGTCCAGTTTATCGCATAAAAATTGTTTCTTTTTTATACTAAAAACTCTTTAGTTAAGTTTATTCTGGTCGATAACAAGGAACGGATGGTTGTGTTTAACACAAGATGACCACGATATTTGGAGCCATGTTATGAAAATAGGACAGTTACATCAGTTGCTTAACCCCGCACTGACTAATAAAGCAAATAGACCAGATAATTTTGCACCCAGCGTAAAATTAAATTCAGATAGCTACTTTGGTGATAAAAATAAACTGGCTGCTATGGTGCTAGACGATAAGTTAGCACAGGCACTCGGTATAGAAAAAAAAGCTGAAAAAGAAAAGCCATTATTTGATTTTGAAGCTATTACCAAAAATGTACTGGATTTCGTGACGGCGGCGGTGAAACGCGCAAAGGTTGACGGCAAAAATGACGATGAACTAAAAGAGATGTTAGGCGCCGCTCGCAAAGGCGTGCAAATGGGGATTGATGAAGCCACGGAAGAGTTAAAAGGGGCAAAGTCCTATAATGATGAAATTGAGCAAGGAATAGAAAAAGCGCATGATGGAATTTTCAAAGGGCTTGATGAGTTTGAAGAGTCGTTGTTCAGTCCTAAGTCGCAATCAATGCAAGTCAGCGAGGCGCAGTATGCCAGTCTTTCAAATCAGGCTGAATATAGTTTCACTACCGCTGAAGGTGACGAAGTTAAAATTACATTCAGTGATGCACGTTCTGAATCAAAGGCTGCGGCTTATAGTCAAAAAGGAAATGAACATGGCTTCGCTGTTGGCCAGCATACTCAGCATGAAGTCAGCTTCTCGATAATCGTCAATGGTGAGCTTAACCAAGAAGAGCAAAATGCAATTAATGAAATGATGAAAGATGTGCGCAATGTCAGTGATTCGTTTTTCTCAGGTGAGTATGACGACGCGTTTGATAAAGCCAAGTCATTGAATATAGAGAGTGATCAGATAGCAAACTTTACTATGGATCTTCGTCAGTCTAAAACGACCGCCGCGATTAGTCAGTATCAGCAGTCAAATCCGCTTAAAGAGATTGAGAAAGGGCTACAGCCTTTAGACAAGCAACTGGAAAACATTCACGTTCAAGGCAAACAATTGGGAATTGAAAAACAATTGCCAGACATCCTTGCTTGGTTGAATGAAGGACAGGCTCGACTAAAAGAGTTTTTTGACTATACGCAAGGTTTTTTTGGTCAGTTAGATAAGAAAGACGCTGAGTAGTCATTTATTTTTAATGTGTCGCATGGCAAACTGCCGCGCAAGTGTCATTTTTTAGCGGTTGTGCTTTGCCTCACATATTGGTGTTTGATTCAGGTATCGGAGGTACGAGTGTGTTGGAGCGCATTCGTGCGAAACTCCCGTTTGCAGAATATAGCTATGTGATGGACAATGCCCTGCTGCCTTATGGACTTCAATCTGAAGAAACTATCCAAAAACGGTTAAGATGTTTAGTGCAACGCCTTGGTCGTTTTCATCGAAAAGTCGACCTCATTGTTATAGCGTGCAACACTGCGTCAACTTATGCACTTGCGACCACTCGTCAGTGTACCGATATTCCCATTGTAGGTGTTGTGCCAGCAATCAAACCGGCAGCAGCAATGAGCCAAACAAAACGTATTGCGCTTCTTGCCACACCGGCCACATCAAGTAATCAATATACGCGAGATTTAATTACTAACCATGCGATGCACTGTCAGGTAGATTTGCACCAGTCTACAAAACTTGTGCGATTAGCTGAGCTGTATTATTGGCAGCAGATTTTAGATGAACAGGCAATTGCAGAGGAGTTATCACACATTGGCATTCATCCCGACGTAGATAGTATTGTTTTAGGTTGTACGCATTTTCCAATTTTGGCTCAGTCTTTGGCTGCGTTTTACACAGAGCAAGTCGCACTTGTTGATTCAGGCGATGCTATTGCTAATCGCGTACGGTTTTTATTAGCCGATAAACTTAAAAGTAGCCATGTAAAAAATGAAATGCCGTTACGTTTTTACGCAACGGCATCTGATATCTCTCATTACAATAAGGAAGTAAAGCTACTGCCTATTGAGCTGAGCTGTTAAATAGCGTTTGATTCATCACCTTCAAACTGCTTTTGTTTTGCCGCGCGTACTTTTAGCGTTCTTTGTTGGAATTCTTTGTCGTTTAGTTGGGCAATTGCTTTATCAGCATCTTGTTCGGCCATTTCTACAAACCCAAAACCGCGACGTTTGCCGGTATTTTTATCCTTTAATAGTCGAACACTGAATACTTGTCCTTGTTGCGCGAATAGTTCTCTAACAACTCCTTCATTTGCTTTATAAGGTAGGTTACCTACATAAAGTGTTTTAGTTGCTACATCTTGTAAAGGATCAGATGTTGATGTGGTAGAAGTTGCTATCACTGCGAGGCCGCCGATTAAGATCCCCACAGCAAATGTGATCGGTGCGCTAATTTCAATACTAGAAAATAAAAATTGCGCCGCAATAAACCCTGCAACCGCCAATACTAGCGTAATAATAAAAGACTTTTGAGACGATGATTTCATAATAGAGTTACCAATAAACAGAGGATAAACATTAAATTAACAAATAAGGAAGCTATATTAACGAGATAAATAAACTTCGCAATAATAAAAATAGGCATAGCTCAGGAAATTGCATTAAAAGTGGGCAAAAAACTGTGTTTTAGATAGTTTTGCTCACAAAGTGTGCAAACAAACAAAAAAAGAATAAAAAACGCTTGATCAAAAAAAGGATCGCCCTATAATGCGACCCCACTGACACGGAGCGCTACGCACTAAAGCGAAAACGAAACGAGTCAGGGTCAAGTAAAACTTAATCTTGAAACTTCTTACCAAGAAAAC